>JBGAMF010000077.1:0-21641 GCA_044223185.1 Casimicrobiaceae bacterium
GGCGCGCCGCGGAAGGACGCGATGAGACGCCGATCGATGCGCTGGTCGGATGTTGCGCGGGGACGTGCAGGCGTCGGCGTCCTCGCCGTCCTGGTCGCGGCCGTCGCCGGCGGCTGCGCGACGGCCGTCCCGCAGCCGGAGCCGCCGCCGGCAGCGGCCGACTACCGGGCGATCGCCGTGGTCGCCGTCACCCGCGATCCGCAGTCCGGCTTCGCGGGCATCGACCGCGTCGATCCCGCGGACTACGCGAAGGCGGGCACGAAGGCCCTCGGCGCCGGTGCGTCGTCCACGGCCCTCGCCGTCGCGCTGCTGCCGTACGCGTATGCGGCGGGACCGGCCGGCTGGGCGGCAATCCCGTTCCTCTTCGCCGGCGCGGCGGTCGCGGGCTTCGTCGGCGCCTACGCGCATGGCGCCGCCGCGATCGGCCCTTCGGCGCAGGTAGCGGCGCTGCAGGCGACGATGACCAGCGCCGCGCTCGTCGCCACGTCGCCGGGTGCGCTGGCGGACGAGGTCGCGGCCGACATCGCGCGGTGGACGCCGTATCGCGCGCAGGCGTTCGCGAGCGGCGCTGCGCCGGGCGTGCTGGCGGCGCAGGGCTTCGACGCCGTGCTGCAGGTCGAGATCACGCAGTTCGGATTCGCGGGACGCGACGGCGGCAGGGACATCGCGCTGTACATGACGGCGGAAGCGCGGCTCGTCGACGCGGCAAACGGGCAGCCGGCCGCCGTGCGCGGGCTCGCCTACATGAGCCCCTGGCACGGCGCGAACCTGTGGACCCGGAGCGGCGGCGCGCTGACGAAGGACGAGCTCGCGCGCGCGGCGCGCGCGCTGGCCGACCGCGTCGTCGGGCACCTCGTGCTGCGCACGCCCTGGCTCGCCCACTCCGACGACTCGTTGCGCGGCAACGTGTGCGGAGTCCTTCCGCTCGCCGGGCCGGACGCACCGACGCGCGTCGGCACCGGCGGGCAGCCGCCGGTGAAGGTCGACGGCCTCACGCCGAGCCTCGCGTGGACGCCGCGGCCGGCACCATCGCCGGCGGCGGACGCGGGACCGCCGCCCGGCGTCCCCGACGCGGACCTTCGCTACGACCTGCGCATCTTCGAGGAACTCGACTGGGGCCCCGGCGCCCTCGTCTACGAGCGCGACGGCCTCGCCGGTACCGAGCATCGCGTGGAGCGCGCGCTCAAGCCGGCCACGCTGTACTTCTGGACCGTGCGTGCGCGCTACGCGATCGACGGCGCGCCGCGCGCCACGCGCTGGAGCGCGACCGCCGAGCCCGCCACGCTCGCTCCGCTCCCGGCGGAACTCGTGTACGCGTCGCGCCGCGGACCCGCAGGTGCGACCCCCACGGCGTGCGCCGCGCCCGACTTCACGCCGTGCGGCTGCCTCGACTTCATCCCCACGGCCAACTGGTTCCGCTTCCGCACGCCCTGACGCCGCGTGGCCCGCTGGAACGCGCACGCGGCGGCGAATCCGCGCTAGTCTCCCGGGCAGCGGTCCGCCGCGCCGGCAGGCGGCGCGCGCAACCTGCGGAGTCGCCCCGTGAACGCACTGCGCATCCTCGCGGTCCTGCTCGCCCTGGCTGCCGGCGACCCGGCGGCCGCCGCGCCCAACGCCTACGCCAGCCGCGCCGACGCGATCCGGGGGCTGACCGCGCCCGACCCCGCGCACCGCGTCGACGCGATCGTGTGGATCGCGGGAAACGGCACCGGCGCGGACGAAAAGCTGCTGCGCCCGCGGCTCCACGACGACAGCGCGATGGTGCGCGAGCTGGCCGAGCGCGGCCTGTGGATACTCTGGGCCCGCTCCGGCGACGCCGCGATCGACGCGCTGATGGAGCGGGGCGCGGGGCAGTTGCAGTCGGGGCAGCTGCAGGACGCGATCGCGACCTTCACCGAGGTGATCCGCCGCAAGCCGGCCTTCGCCGAAGGCTGGAACCGCCGCGCCACCGCGTACTTCCTGGCACGCGAGTTCCGGCGCTCGCTCGCCGACTGCGACGAGGTGGTCAGGCGCAACCCGTATCACTTCGGCGCGCTATCCGGCTACGGGCAGATCCACTTCGAGCTCGAGCAGTACGACAAGGCCATCGCGTACTGGCGGCGCGCACTCGCGGTGAACCCGAACCTCGCGGGCGTGGCGGAGCGCGTCGAGCTCGCGGAGAAGCTGCGCGAGCGCAGGCGCCGCGACTCGGTCTAGCGCCTTCCGCAAACCGGCCCGCGCAACGCAAACGGGGCCGCAGCCCCCGTTCCGGCACGGCAGCGACTGGCGTCAGGCCGAGAAGCCACAGCCGCAGGTGGTCGTCGCGTTCGGATTCTTGATCACGAACTGCGCGCCTTCGAGGCCTTCCGTGTAGTCGATCTCGGCGCCGACCAGGTACTGGTAGCTCATCGGGTCGATCAGCAGCGTCACGCCGTCCTTCACCATCGCCGTGTCGTCGTCGTTGGCGACCTCGTCGAACGTGAAGCCGTACTGGAAGCCCGAGCAGCCGCCGCCCGACACGAACACGCGCAGCTTCAGCTCCGGGTTGCCTTCCTCCTCGATCAGCAGCCTGACCTTCGCCGCGGCCGAGTCCGTGAAGATCAGCGGCGCCGGCATCTCGTTCATTGCGTTCATCGTCGACTCCTCGCACTGGGATTTCGCGCGGGGCGGGAGGCCCCGGTCTCGCGCAACATCATCGCCTACGGGGCCCGGGCTCGTAAAGCGCCGCCCGCGCCCGCCTTGTCCTGGCGCAAAGCCGCTATTCGGCCGACGCCCGCTTGAATTCGACCACGCTGGCCGTTCCCGGTTCGGCGTGGTGCAGCCGGCCCTGGACGACGGCGCCAAGGTGCATCTCGAGCGACCGGTACTCGATGTCCGCGCCTTCGCCTGCAGCTCCAGAAAGTCATTGGCGGTGACAGGGCCATTCACCGTGCCGTTCACGACCACGTGCGACACCTTGATCTCGCCGTCGATGCGCGCCTGCTCGCTCACCACCAGCGTCCCGGGCTCGCCGTTGGCCGTCGTGACGTTGCCCCGGACCGTGCCGTCGATGCGCAGGCCCCCGCTGAACGTGACGTCGCCCTCGACGACGGTGCCGGTGCCGATCAGGCTGTCGATGCGCTTCTGCGGCGGCGCGTGCTTCTTGCGTTCGAACATGGTGTCCTCCTAGCCCAGCGTCAAGGTCCGCGTGGCGCGCGGGTTGCCTTGCCCCGATTCGTAGGCCCTGACGCGATCGCGGTCGCGGCCGGCCTCGCCGGGACGCGGATTCTGCCTTCAAGCCTCTGATAATACTTGAATTTGAGCGCCAGCGCCGAGGCGGCGGCCGGATCGTCCTCCGGCAGCGCGAGCGTCCGCGCCGGCCCGCTCCCGCCGGCGGCGGGCGCGAGCGTCGCGTGGATGGCGACGTGGCCGACGAACTCGTCCTTCCGGGTTGCCGCCGCGACGACGAGCAGCGAGTAGCGCCACGCGTCCTCGCCGTCGGGCTCCGCCGCCAGCCGCTGGATCTGCAGCCCGGTCGTCCGGCTCGTGTCGGACAGGAGCTTCTGCAGGAACGCGAGCTCGTCCTTCAGCTGGGCGTTCTCGCCGGACAGCTCGGTGGCCTGCCGCGACAGCGCCTCCTGCGCGCCGCGCGTCATCGCGAGCTCGGACTCGAGCGCCGTGTTGCGCGCGCGCAGCAGGGCGCCCTCGGTGCGCAGCTTCGCGCCTTCGGCTTCCAGCGCGACGAGCCGCGCCTCGACCTCCTTGCGGTTGAAGCCGCCGAAGATCTGGCCGAAGTCGAAGCCCCACCACCACATGCCGGCGATGACGGCGAGCAGCGACCCCACGAGCGCGGCGCGCCCCCACCACGGCAGGTGCGTCCGCACCGCCATCTTCGGGGCGGAAATGCCGAAGTGCTGGCGCACGCGGCGCCACCATAGGGGCGTGGCCACGGCGGGGCGGACCTACGGGAGCACGGGCGCGGCGGTCAGGCCGGAGGTCTCGGGCAGCCCGAACATCAGGTTCATGTTCTGCACCGCCTGCCCGGCGGCGCCCTTGACCAGGTTGTCCTCGACGACGATCACCGTGACCATGTCGCCGTTGCCGGGGCGGTGGACGGCGATCCGCGCGACGTTGGACGCGCGCACGCTGCGCGTGTCGGGTGTCGACCCGGGCGGCATCACGTCGACGAACGGCTCGCCGGCGTAGCGCTGCTCGAACAGCGCCTGCACGTCGGCGTCGGTGCGCGTGAGGCGCGCGTACAGCGTCGCATGGATGCCGCGGATCATCGGCAGCAGGTGCGGCGTGAACCTGGTGGCGCTCCGGCTCTGGCAGCTCCTGCACCGTCTCCGTTGGTGGCCGGCCACGCCGTACGCCTTGAAGTTGTCGGAGGCCTCCGCGAGCAGCAGCCCGACCTCGGCCTTGCGGCCGTGACCGGACGCGCCGGACTTGCAGTCGGCGATGAACCCGCTGTCGACGATCCCGGCGAGCAGCGGGACGAGCCCCAGTTGCATCGCCGTCGGGTAGCAGCCGGGGTTGCCGACGATGCGCGCGCGGCGGATCTCCTCGCGGTGGAACTCGGGCAGCCCGTACACGGCCTCGGCCAGCAGGTCGGGGCACGCGTGCGGCAGCTTGTACCACTTCTCGAAGAGCGCGGCGTCGCTGATGCGGAAGTCGGCGGCCAGGTCGACGATCCTCACGCCGGCGCCGGTGAGCTCGCGCGCCTGCGCCATCGCCACGCCGTGCGGGGTGGCGAAGAACACGACGTCGCAGGACTTGAGATCGGTGGCGTCGGGCGCGGTGAACGCGAGCCCGTCGTAGTGCCCGCGCAGGCTGCCGAACATGTCGACGACGCGCGTGCCGGCATCAGAGCGCGACGTCATCGCGCGCACGTCGGCGGCGGGGTGCGACGCCAGGATCCGCAGGAGCTCGACGCCGGTGTAGCCGGTGCCGCCGACGATGCCGATCTTGACCATTGCGTGACCTCGTGTCGGGGAACGACGATTCTAGCCCATGCGCGCAGCGCGGCCCGAAACGAAAAGGCCGCCTCGCCGGCGGCCTTTCGCGTGCGACGGCGCGGGCGCGCTAGCGCTTGCTGAACTGCTTGCGGCGGCGGGCCTTGTGCAGGCCGACCTTCTTGCGCTCGACCTCGCGGGCGTCGCGCGTGACGAGGCCTTCGACAGCGCGGGCTTCAGCTGCGCGTCGTAGTCGATCAGCGCGCGCGTGATGCCGTGGCGCACGGCGCCGGCCTGGCCGGACTCGCCGCCGCCGATGACGTTGACCATGATGTCGAACGTCGTCGTGTGGTTGGTGAGCACCAGCGGCTGGCGGACGACCATGCGGCCCGTCTCGCGCGTGAAGAACTCGTCGACCGGCTTCTCGTTCACGACGATCTTGCCGGTGCCCTGCTTGATGAACACGCGCGCCACCGACGTCTTGCGGCGGCCCGTGCCGTAGTAGTAGTTGCCGATCATGGGAACGTGGTCTTCTTCGGGTTACTTGACGGGGTCGAGCGTCTTCGGTTGCTGCGCCGTGTGCGGGTGCGGGCCGGCGTAGTACTTGAGCTTCTTCAGCATCGCGTAGCCGAGCGGCCCCTTGGGCAGCATGCCGCGGACGGCCTTCTCCAGCGCCCGGCCCGGGAAGCGCGCCTGCATCTTGGCGAACGTCGTCGTCGAGATGCCGCCCGGGTAGCCCGAGTGGCGGTGGTACAGCTTGTCGTCGGCCTTGTTGCCGGTGACGCGCAGCTTGTCGACGTTGGTCACGACGATGAAATCGCCGGTGTCCATGTGGGGCGTGTAGATCGCCTTGTGCTTGCCGCGCAGGCGCAGCGCGATCTGGCTCGCGAGGCGTCCCAGCACCTGGTCGGTGGCGTCGACGACGTACCAATCCCGGGTGATGTCGGCCGGCTTGGCGGAAAAGGTCTTCATGGCGCTATCGGTCTCGTTCAGGGGGTGCGGCCGCTGCCGCAGCAGCCGGGGGGCGGACCGCCGGGTGCTTCGCGATCGGCCACAAAAGTCCGCCATTATACTGTCCCGGCGCCTTCCCGGTCAACGCAGCCGGCCGGACCGTCAGGGGCCACGCCGGCCGCCCCGGGACCTGCGGGCGCGCGGCGGCGGGGCGGGGGGAGGGCGGAAGAAAAAAGAATGGGCGCGGTCGTTGGGACCGCGCCTCGAGGATTCCACCATAGGAGGAGAATGGAGGAATGTGCCCGCGGTGCCGAAGGAGGAGTCGGCGGGGTCCGCAGGCGGTTATGATCCTCGCATATTGCGCCGCACAATTCAACATTCCTGCCGCGCTGCAGCATGGACAATTGCAACCAACTGTTGCCGGCACCCGGTGTGTGAGCGAACACTTTCCTGAAACGACCCATGCAGGCTGGCGCACGACCATGGACATGAAAACCCGCATCAAGTGGATCGAGGGCGTGGCCTTCGCCGGCGAGTCGGGCAGCGGCCACGCGGTGGTCCTCGACGGCGCCCCCTGGACGGCGGCGGCCGCAACCTCGGCATGCGGCCGATGGAGATGCTACTGACGGGCGCCGCCGCCTGTACGGCCTACGACGTCGTGACCATCCTGCGCCGCGGCCGGCATCCGGTCGCCGACGTCGCCGTCGCCGTGGAGGCCGAGCGGGCGCCGGAGCCGCCCCGAGTCTTCACCCGGCTGCACTTCACGTACACGGTGGCCGGGCGCGGGCTCGACCGGAAGCCCGTCGAGCGGGCGATCCTGCTGTCGAAGGAGAAGTACTGCTCGGCGACGATCATGCTGGGGAGGACCGCCGCCGTGACCTGGGACCTGGTCCTGGTCGACGGCGACCGCGTGCCGCCCCCGGACGCGGGGCCGCCTGAAGCCGCGCTACATCCGCATCGCGGGCCTGGGCCCGCGCGGGGTCGGCGGCGGCGGGCGGCGCGGCCGTCGCTGCGTCGCGGGAGACGTCCGGCCGTTGCTGCGGCAGCAACAGGCCGCGGACCGTGACGCCGGTGGTCGCCTTGACCAGCCGGCCGCGGCCGTCGCGGAAGGTCAGCGTGACCGGCACTTCGACGCCGTTCGCAGCGTCGCGGGTGATCCCCACGAAGCGCAGGTGGTCGCGGAAGCGAGGCGTTGTGGTCCTGCCGGCTGGCACGGCCATCGATGCGACCGCATGCTCGGTAGGTGGTCGCCCGCCTTGACCTGCACGAGCTCGACCCTGCGCGCGAACGGCGAGTCGGCCTCGATCAGCGTCAGCGCCGCGGCGCTGTCGATGTCGACGTAGACCTGCGCCGATGCCGCGCCCGCCGGCGCCGGGCGCATCCACGCGTTGCGCAGCGCGTGACGACGTCGGCCGCCACGCGGCGCCGGCGCCGGCCAGCGTCGCGGCCGCCAGCGCGGCCAGCAGCAGGCGGCGCACGGTCACTTCGGCTCGTTCAGCAGGCGGATGAGGCTCGACGTGTCGGCCCGGCCGCCGCCGCGCGCCTGCAGCTCTGCGTAGAACTGGTCGACGACGGCCGTGACCGGCAGCACGGCGCCGTTGCGCCGCGCCTCGGCGCCGCGCCTTGCGACAGGTCCTTGCGCATCCAGTCGACGGCGAAGCCGAAGTCGAACTTGCCGGCGATCATCGTCTTGCCGCGGTTCTCCATCTGCCACGACTGCGCGGCGCCCTTCGAGATCACGTCGATCACGCGCTCGGCGTCGAGCCCCGCGCGCATCGCGAAGTGGATGCCTTCGGACAGGCCCTCGACCAGCCCGGCGATGCAGATCTGGTTCACCATCTTCGTGAGCTGGCCGGCGCCGGCCGGACCCATCAGCGTCACGGCGCGCGCGTACGACGCCAGCACCGGCTCCGCACGCGCGAACGCCGCGGCGTCGCCACCCACCATGATCGTGAGCTTGCCGTTCTCCGCACCCGCCTGTCCGCCGGACACCGGTGCGTCGAGGAAGTGCAGGCCCGCCTTCTGCGCCGCGGCCTGCATCTCGCGCGCGACCTCGGCCGACGCCGTCGTGTGATCGACGAGGATCGCGCCGGCCGCCATGCCGGACAGCGCGCCGTCGGCGCCGGCCGCGACCGCGCGGACGTCGTCGTCGTTGCCGACGCACATCATCACGAGCTGCGCGCCCCGCGCGGCGGCCGCCGGCGTGGCCGCGCTCGTGCCGCCGTAGGCGGCGACCCACTGCTGCGCCTTCGCCGGCGAGCGGTTGTACACGGTGACGTCGTGGCCGGCCCGGGCCAGGTGGCCCGCCATCGGATAGCCCATCACGCCCAAGCCCAGAAACGCGAGTTTCATAACTGCTCCTCCCAGTGTTTCGCGCGCGCCCCGTGCGGCGCGCGGCCGTAGCGCCACTTCAGCCAGAAGATGGCGAGCTGCAGCGACAGCGTCGCCACGTTGGTGACGATGAGCGGCAGCGCGCCCAGTTGAATCCCGTACCAGAGCCAGAGCGCGGAGCCCGCCGCGAGAATCCCGAACAGCCACCACGAGATGTCGTACGCCGAGCGCGTGCGCACGATGCGCACGACCTGCGGCACGAACGCGACGGTCGTCAGCACGCCGGCCGCGAGGCCGACCACGTCGACCGGTGCGAGCGCCATCGCGCGGCTACGGCTGCGGCAGCGCCCTGCGGGCGGCCGCTGCCGCGGCGCGGACCTGCGCCGGCGCGGTGCCGCCGGGATGGTCGCGGCTGCCGACCGACCCCTCGAGCGTCAGCACCGCGTGCACGTCGTCGCCCACCAGCGGCGAAAACTGCCGCAGCTCGGCCACCGGCAGCGCGGCGAGATCCACGCCCTCGCCCTCCGCGTGGCGCACCGCGCGCGCGACCGCCTCGTGCGCGTCGCGGAACGGCGCACCGCGGCGCACCAGGTAGTCGGCGAGGTCGGTCGCCGTGGCGAAGCCCTCGCTCGCCGCCGTGCGCATCCGCGCCGCGTCGACGGCGATGCCCGTCGCGACGAGGTCGGTCATGATGGCGAGCGTGTCGGCCAGCGTGTCGACGGTGTCGAACAGCGGCTCCTTGTCTTCCTGGTTGTCCTTGTTGTACGTGAGCGGCTGCGCCTTCATCAGCACCAGCAGCGCGACCAGGTGGCCGATGACGCGGCCGCTCTTGCCGCGCACGAGCTCGGGCACGTCGGGGTTCTTCTTCTGCGGCATGATCGAGCTGCCGGTGCAGAAGCGGTCGGCGAGCCGAATGAAGCCGAAGCGCGGCGAGGACCACAGCACGAGCTCCTCGGCGAACCGCGACAGGTGCACCATGACGAGCGCGGCCGCGGCCTCGAACTCGATCGCGAAGTCGCGGTCGGCGACGGCGTCGAGCGAGTTGGCCGCGATGCCGTCGAACCCGAGCTCGCGCGCGACGCGCTCGCGATCGATTGGGAACGACGTGCCGGCGAGCGCCGCGGCGCCGAGCGGCAGGCGGTTCACGCGCCGGCGGCAGTCGGCCATGCGCTCGCTGTCGCGCGCGAGCATCGCCTCGTACGCGAGCAGGTGGTGCCCGAAGGTCACCGGCTGCGCGACCTGCAGGTGCGTGAAGCCCGGCATGATCGTGTCGGCGTGCGCCTCCGCGAGGTCGATCAGCGCGCGGCGCAGCGCGGCCAGTTCCCGTTGCAGCGCGTCGATCTCGCCGCGCAGCCACAGCCGGACGTCGGTGGCGACCTGGTCGTTGCGCGAGCGGCCGGTGTGCAGGCGCTTGCCGGCGTCGCCGACCAGCGCGGTCAGCCGCCGCTCGATGTTGAGGTGGACGTCCTCCAGGTCGACCGACCACGCGAACGTGCCGGCGGCGATCTCCGCGCGGATCGCGGCCATCCCGCGCTCGATGTCGGCCAGGTCCTGCGCGGTGAGCACGCCGGTCGCGGCGAGCATGCGCGCGTGGGCGAGCGAGCCCGCGATGTCGGCCTCGGCCAGCCGCCGGTCGAACGTCACCGAGGCCGTGTAGCGCTTGACGCGCTCGGCGACGGGTTCCGCGAAGCGGCCGGACCAGCCACCGGGCGGCGGCGCGGCGTCGGCGGGAGGCTTGGGATCGGGCATCGCGTCTACGGTAGGTTCTTGCGCCGGCCGCGGCGGATGCCGACAATGGTCAGCGGGGAGTGTCCGGCCGGCGCGGGCGTCCCGCCTCCGGCGTACGCTCCGGTCGCGCACGGCCGGCCGAAACCCGTGCGCCGCGACCGGCGTACGGGCATGATGCTTGCATGCCGCCACCGATCATGCGGTCGATTATAAGACAAAGCGCGCCCGAGGCCGCCCTGCCCGACTTCCGCAATCTGGGGGTCGTCCTGCGCATCGTCGTCGCGGTCAACGCCGGCGCGGCGCTCGCGGCGTTCGCCCGCCAGACCGTGCCGGCCGCGTTGTTCGCCGACTGGACGCTGACGACGACGATGGTCGAGCCGCCGCTGTTCGCCACGCTCGCGGTGCTGTGGCTGGCGGCGCCGTGGCTCGCGCGGCAGCCTTACCTGACCGGCGTCGGCGTCGTCGCGCTGGTCGCGCTGGCGGCCTCGCTCGCCTTCTATCCGCTGTTCCGGCAGATGGTGCCGGCCGCGCCGACGCACCCGCTGCGCTGGCTCGTCTGGTCGCTGGTCGCCGTCGCCGTGCTCGGATACTGGTTCCGGCTGCGCGCGCGCGCGCTGTCGCCGGCGATCGCCGAGGCGCGGCTGCAGGCGCTGCAGGCGCGCATCCGCCCGCATTTCCTGTTCAACAGCATCAACGCGGTGCTGTCGCTGGTGCGCGCCGAGCCGGCGCGCGCCGAGCACGCGCTGCAGGACATGGCCGATCTCTTCCGCGTGCTGATGCGCGACAACCGCAACCTGGCGCCGCTCGCCGACGAGGTCGAGCTCTGCCGGCAGTACCTCGAGCTCGAGCAGCTGCGTCTGGGCGAGCGCCTGCAGGTCGAGTGGAACCTGAAGAGCATGCCCGGCGACGCGCAGGTCCCGCCGCTGATGCTGCAGCCGCTGCTCGAGAACGCCGTCTACCACGGCATCGAGCCGTCGAGCGCGCCCGGCGTGGTGTCGATCAACATCTTCGAGGCGCGCGGCGAGGTCCACGCGATCCTGCGCAACCCGTACCGGGCCGAGGGCGGGAGCCACCACTCCGGCAACAAGATGGCGCTCGCCAACGTGCGCGAGCGGCTGGCGCTGCACTTCGACGCCGAGGCGAGTCTCGAGTCCCGGGTGACGAAAGACGGCTACGAGGTGCACATCCGGCTGCCGTACCGCAAGGCCGACCGGAGCGCGACGCCCAAGGGGCCGCCGCCGCGCGAGCGCCCGGCCGGCCGCGACGGCGGCGGCAAGGGGGCCAGCCGGCGCGCCGCGCTGGCGCTGGTGGCCACCGGCGGGCGCGTTCCTGGCGGTCCGCGTGCGGCGCGCGTGCCGCTGGCACGCCCCGTGCTGGGGATCGCCCATGGCTGAACCACCGTTGCGCGTACTCCTGGTCGACGACGAGGCGCCGGCGCGCCGCCGGATGCGCGACCTCCTCGACGACTGCGCCGCCGCCCTGCCGCTCGCCGTCGTCGGCGAGGCCCAGCACGGCCGCGAAGCGCTCGACCTCCTGCAGTCGGCGCCGGCCGACCTCGTGCTGACCGACATCCACATGCCGGACATGGACGGCATCGAGCTCGCCCGGCACCTGCTCAAGCTGCAGCACCCGCCGGTGGTGATCTTCACGACGGCGTTCCACGAGCACGCGGTGCAGGCGTTCGAGGTCAACGCGATCGACTACCTGATGAAGCCGGTGCGCATGCAGCGGCTCCTGTCGGCGCTGCAGAAGGTGCCGCGGTTGAAGCCCGTCAGCGCCGAGAAGCTCGCGCAGCTTCCGGCGTCGGCGCGCCGGTTCCTGTCGGTGACCGAGCGCTCGCGCGTCGTGCTGGTGCCGCTCGACGAGATCGTGTACCTCAAGGCCGAGCTCAAGTACATCACGATCCGCACGGTGCAGCGCGAGTTCCTGCTCGAGGAGTCGCTGACGAGGCTCGAGCAGGAGTTCGGCGCGCGGTTCGTGCGCGTGCACCGCAACTGCCTCGTCTCGCGCGACTTCATCCGCGGCTTCGAGCGGCGCGTCAACGACGACGGCGACTCGCACTGGGAGGTGCTGCTGACCGGGCTGCCGGAGACGCTGCCGGTGTCGCGGCGGCAGCAGTTCGTCGTGCGGGACGTGGGCAGGGTTAGTGTGTAGATAAGTCAGAGGGGGTCGCGAGCCTGACGGCCGCTCCCCCCTGGAAAAATCGACGACGCTGACTGCCTGACGAGAGGCTGGTCAGGGGGAAATCGCGGGCGGAGCCCGACGATTTCCCAAGCACAGGCGGACAGGTCTGCGGGCTGACTGCTTCTGCGGTCCCTGTTCCGTGCGGACCGTCTCGGCGCGAAGTGTCGAGGGCGCGCGCGTCGCGCCGGCGATGGCGCTACACTGCGCGCCTCTTCCTGCCAAACACCGTCCGGAAACGATTCCATGCGCACGCTCGTCTGCGGCTCGCTCGCCTACGACACCATCATGGTGTTCCCGGACCACTTCTCGCGGCACATCCTGCCCGACCAGGCGCAGGTGCTTTCGGTGTCGTTCACCGTCGGCGAGATGCGGCGCGAGTGGGGCGGCTGCGCGGGCAACATCGCCTACAACCTGAAGCAGATCGGCGGGGAGCCGGTCGTGATGGCGACGATCGGCGACGACGGCGGCGACTACCGCGAGCGGATGGAGGCGTTCGGCATCGGGCTCGACGGGCTGCGGCACGTCCCCGGCTCGTACACGGCGCAGGCGTTCATCATCAACGACCTCGCCGACAACCAGATCACGGCGTTCCACCCGGGCGCGATGACGTTTTCGCACCAGAACCGGGTGGGCGACGTCGCCGGCATCGGGCTCGGCATCGTCGCGCCCGACGGCAAGGACGGCATGTGGGCGCACGTCGCGGAGTTCGCGGCCGCGGGGATCCCGTTCGTGTTCGACCCGGGGCAGGGCATGCCGCTGTTCACCGGCCCCGAGCTCATGACGATGATCGACCGTGCCGACTACGTCGCCGTGAACGACTACGAAGGCCGCCTGCTCGCCGAGCGCACCGGCATCCCGCTCGCGGGGATCGCGGAGCGGGTCAAGGCGCTCATCGTCACGCTGGGCGGCGACGGGTCGGTCATCCACGCCGACGGCGCGACGTTCGCGATTCCCGCAGCGAAGCCGTCCGCGGTGCTCGATCCCACCGGCTGCGGCGACGCGTACCGCGCGGGGCTCCTGTACGGCATCGCGCACGGCTGGGACTGGGAGCGCACCGGCGGGCTCGCGTCGGTGCTGGGCGCGATCAAGATCGCGTCGCGCGGCGGCCAGAACCACGTCGTGAACCGGGAGGCCGCGGGCGCGCTATACCGCGCGACGTTCGGCGCCGACCTCTGGTAGGGACGGCCGGCGGGCCGCCATGACCGCGCCGACGTCCCGCCACCGCGTGCCGCTGCCGGTGCGCTGCTGGCGCTGGACGCGCACGTGCGTGCACGTGCTCGAAGGCGTGGCGACGACGCTCGTCGTCTTCCCGCTGGTCGGCGAGCCGCGGCGGCGCGCGCTGGTCAGGCGCTGGAGCCGGCGGCTGCTCGCGATCCTCGCCGTCGAGGCGCGGGTCGCCGGCGACCTCGCCGCGCACCGCGGCAACGTGCTGGTCGTCGCCAACCACGTGTCGTGGCTCGACATCTTCGTGCTCAACGCGCACCGCCCGGTGCGCTTCGTCGCCAAGGCGGAGATCGCGAAGTGGCCGGTCGTGTCGCAGCTCGTCCGCGGCGCCGGCACCGTGTTCATCGAGCGCGAGCGCCGGCGCGACACGCACCGGGTGAACCACCAGGTGGCACGCGTGCTGGCGGCCGGCGACGTCGTCGCGGTGTTCCCGGAGGGCACGACGACCGACGGCACGGACCTCCTGCCGTTCAAGAGCGCGCTGCTGCAGCCGATCGTCGAGGCCGAGGGTCACGTGCAGCCGGTCGCGCTGCGCTACCGGTCGCCGGGCGGCGAGGTGTCGGCCGCCGTTGCGTGGGTCGGCGACACGACGTTCGCGCAGTCGTTCTGGATGGTGTGCGGCGAGCGGCGGATCACCGTCGAGATCCACGCACCGCCGGCGCTGCACGCGCGCGCCGCGCACCGGCGCGAGCTCACGCGCGCCGCCGAGGCGGCTATCCGAACGGCTTTGGCTGCACCTTCGAGCGCGACGGCACCTGGAACACGCGGCGATCCGGCAGCCGCACCGCGGTGAGCGTGCCGCCCCACAGGCAGCCGGAGTCGAGCATCAGCACGTTGGGCGCGAGCAGGAGCTCGAGCGTCGACCAGTGGCCGCACACGACGGTGGCGGCGGCCGAGCGCCGGTGCGCGTGCGCGTACCACGGCAGGTAGCCGTCCGGCACGTGGCCGGGGCCGCGCTTCTCGCGGAACTCCATCGTGCCGTCGGCCGTGCAGAAGCGCAGGCGCGTGCAGGCGTTGACGACGGCGCGCAGCCGGTCGAAGCCTTCGAGTCCGTCGGACCACGTGCGCGGCTCGTCGCCGTAGAGCGCGCCGAGGAACGCGTGCGCCTGCCCGCCCGCCAGCATCGCCTGCACCTCGTGCGAGAGCGCGAGCGCCTGCTCGACGGTCCACGCCGGCAGGAAGCCCGCGTGCACCATCGCGAGCCCGCCCTCGGCGACGACGAGCGGGCGCGCGGCAAGCCACGCGACGAGCGCGTCGCGGTCGGGCGCCGCGAGGATCGCGTCGAGCGTGTCCTCGCGGTGCGGCTTGCGGTGCCCGGCGGCCACCGTCAGCAGGTGGAAGTCGTGGTTGCCGAGCACGGCGACCGCCGCGTCGCCCAGCGCCACGACCTCGCGCAGCACCGCGAGCGATCCCGGCCCGCGGTTCACGAGGTCGCCGACGAGCCACAGCCGGTCGCGCGCCGGCGCGAAGCCGACGAGGTCGAGCAGTTGGCAGAACTCGGCGTGGCAGCCCTGGATGTCGCCGATCGCGTAGAGGGCCATGGACTCGGGGTCGAGGCGTTACAATCGCCCGGATTGTAGCCAAAGGCGACTCGCAAAGAGACGCCGAGGCGCCGCGGACGACGTCTGCCGGTGCCTCGGCGTCTCTTTGTGCAATGCGAGCTCTTGCACGATTCCCTCAACGCCCCGCAGCGCCAGGCCGTCCGCCACTGCGCCGGCCCGCTGCTGGTGCTGGCCGGAGCCGGCAGCGGCAAGACGCGCGTCATCACCGCGAAGATCGCCCACCTGATCGAGCAGGGGGTGGAAGCCCGCGCGATCGTCGCGATCACCTTCACCAACAAGGCGGCGCGCGAGATGCGCGAGCGCGCGGTCGCGCTGCTCGCCGGCCAGGGCAAGGGCGACCTCGCCCGCGCGGTGACGATCGCGACGTTCCACGCGCTGGGGCTCGCGATCCTGCGCCGGGAGGCGAAGGCCGCCGGGCTGCCGCCGGGCTTCTCGATCTTCGACCCGGCCGACCTCGAGGGCATCGTCGCCGAGCTCGTCGCGACCGCCGACCGCGCGCGGGCCCGCGCGGCGCAGTGGCGGATCTCCGCGTGGAAGAACGCGCTCGTCACGCCCGCGGCGGCGCTGGCCGCGGCGCGTGACGACGACGAGCGCGCTGCCGCGCGCGCGTACGCCAACTACGACGAGGCGCTGGCCGCGTACCGGGCGGTCGACTTCGACGACCTCATCGTGCGGCCGCTGCGCCTCCTCGAGACCGACGCCGGCGCGGCGGCGCGCTGGCAGGCGCGCTGCGCGCACGTGCTGGTCGACGAGTACCAGGACACCAACGCCGCGCAGTACCGCCTGCTGCGCGCGCTGACGGCCGCCGGCACGCCGTTCACCGCGGTCGGCGACGACGACCAGGCGATCTACGGCTGGCGCGGCGCCACGCTCGACAACCTGGCCGCGCTGCCGCGCGACTACCCGGACCTCGAGGTCGTCAAGCTCGAGCAGAACTACCGGTCGACCGTGCGCATCCTGCGCTGCGCCAACGCGCTGATCGGCCACAACCCGAAGCTCTTCGACAAGCGGCTGTGGAGCGACCTCGGCACCGGGGAGACGATCCGCGTCACCCCGGCCGCCGACGACGAGGCCGAGGCGGAGATGATCGTCCACCGGATCTCCGCGCTGCGCTTCGAGCGGCGCGCGAAGTACTCGGACTTCGCGATCCTGTACCGCGGCAACCACCAGGCGCGCGCGTTCGAGACGGCGCTGCGCGCGCAGGGCATCCCGTACGAAATCTCGGGCGGCACGTCGCTGTTCGACCGCGCCGAGATCCGCGACGTCGTCGCGTACCTGCGGCTGGTCGCCAACGACGACGACGACCCCGCGTTCGTCCGGGCGCTGACCACGCCGAAGCGCGGCATCGGCGCGACGACGCTCGCGCGGCTGTCCGAGCTCGCCGCGGCGCGTCGCGAGAGCCTGTTCGCCGCGGCGTTCGCGCCGGAGCTGCCGGCGCGCGTGCCGGCGCGGCAGTGCGCGACGCTGCAGGAATTCTGCGCGCTGATCAACGACCTGCGCCACCGTGCCGAGCGCGAGCCGGCGTCGCGCCTGCTCGCCGAGTTGATGGCGGCGACCGGCTACGAGCAGTGGCTCGCCGACACGCTCGACCGCGCCGACGCCGCGGCACGCACGAAGAGCGTGCGCGATTTCGTCGACTGGCTCTCGCGCAAGGGCGACAGCGAGGACCGCAACCTGGTCGAGCTCACCCAGATGGTCGCGCTGGTCACGATGCTCGAGGGCCGCGACGGCGAGGGCGCCGAAGCCGTGCGGCTGTCGACGCTGCACGCCGCCAAGGGCCTCGAGTTCCCGCACGTGTTCCTGGTCGGCGTGGAGGAGGGGCTACTGCCGCACCGCGAGGCGATCGACGCCGGCGACGTCGACGAGGAGCGGCGGCTCATGTACGTCGGCGTCACCCGCGCCCGGCAGAGCCTGCACCTTTCGTGGTGCCGCGCCCGCAGGCGCGCGGGCGAGCGCGCGGCGTGCCAGCCGTCGCGGTTCATCGGCGAGCTCGCGCAGGAGGACCTGCGGTACTCCGACGCGCCGCTGCCCGCGGACGAGGCGGCGAAGGAGAAGGCCGCCGGGAGCGAGCGGTTGCGGTCGCTGAAGGCGATGCTGCGCGGTTGAACCTGGCCGGCCGGGCGGTGCGCGCCGGCGGACGCCGGTGGCCTGTTCGGGGGCGTGGCGTGTGCTGGCGTTCGGCCGACCTCCACCCGCCGAAGGAGCCGGACCGCCATGGACCGATCACGCGCGCACGCCCGTTGCCCTCAAACCCGTCGTCGCCGCGGTCGCGCTTGCGGCGGGTGCCCGTGGGCGGCCCCCACGCCGAACCAGATGCCCGGCGGCGGCATCGTTACCGCGGTCAGCCTGGGCTCGGGCGTCGTGGTCGGCCTGCCGATCATCAACCTCGAACGGCGCGACCGGCACCGTCGACGGCAAGATCGTCATCACGTGGGGCGGCCCGACGGCGCCGCCGGGCGAGGTGACCAACCCGCTCGGCTTCAACCTGGGGCCGAACGCGACGATCAACTTCACGTCGAGCGTGGCGGGCGGTGCGGTGCTCAACATCGACGCCTCCGGCAACCCGTCGCAGATCTACGGCAACCTCTCGACCAACTCCGGCGGGTTCTGCCCGGCCCTGTTCGTCGCCAACACGAACGGCATCGTCGTCGGCGCCGGCGGCCGCATCGTCGCCGGCCGGCGTCGGCCTGTTCGGCACCAACCTCAACAACCCGGCGTCGATCCACGACTTCGTCGGCAACAACGGCTGGCTGATCCCGGCGGCGGCGCCGGCGTACGGCGCGTCGATCATCTCGTACGCCTCGGTGCCGGCCACGGGCAACGTCAGCATCGCCGGGGCGATCAACGGCGACCTGGTCCTCAACAAGCCGGCGTCCTACATCCTCATCGCCGGCAACAACGTCGACGTCCTGAACACCGGCAACCTGTTCGGCGCGAGATCTACGTCAACGCGGGCCTCGCGCCAGCCCCGGCGCTCGCCAACGTCAACGGGCTGTCCAACCAGACCGTGAACCGGCTGTACAACGTCGACACCCGCGTCGTTCGTCGCGTGCTGCGTCGGGCCGGTCCCCGGCAGCGTACGGGTCCTCACGGCCGGCAACATCGTCAACGAAGGGCTCGATCTCGCAGGACTTCATCGGGTTCATCGGGCTCGGCGCCGGCGGCGGCGTCCCGCAGCGGCGTCGCGGGCAGCATGGACACGCAGGTGGGCCTGTTCGCCGACGACCGGATCTACGTCGACTCGTATTCGAACGCCGGCATGGTCGAGCTGTACAACGTGGTGTCGAGCTACACGACCAACACCAACCTGCGCTTCCTGCGCGTGAACACGTTCTCCGCCGTCTCGTCGGTTCCCGCGTTCCGGCCCGACGTGGTCGTCGATGCGCTCACCCGGGCGCGCAGCCGTCGAGCATCGCGACGCTGGAGGAGGTGACGATCTACGGGGGCAACGTCGACATCATGTCGACGATCAACCACCGGTCGAGCGCGGGCGGCGGCGTGCAGGGCAACTTCCCGCTCGTGGTCAACGGCAAGCGAGTCGGTCGACATCGCCGCGGACGTGGGCGCCCGGGCACCACGTGGTCGTCAACTCGAACGGGCCGCTGACGGTGTCGGGCAACGTGCTGTCCGGACACGGACGGGGCCAGCGGCGGCGGCATCTACCTGATCAACGAGGCCATGGGCGCGCCGACCACGATCTCCGGCAACCTGCGGGTGCCGGCGCCCTGGGGCAGCTGGATCTACGTCCGCGGGCTCGGTCCGCTGACGATCTCGGGCAACCTCGGCAACGCCAGCGGCTTCGTCGAGGTCCGCAACGAGGGCACGGGTGCCGGCAACTTCACCGACATCGGCGGCAACATCCTCGGCGGCGCTGGCATCAGCATCTCGTCAACGACCTGTCGGCGGCGCCGAATCCGCTGACGATCTCCGGCAATCTCACCAGCGGCCCGTCGATCTCGATCACGAACTATGGGACGGCGCCGGGCAACACGACGACGATCAGCGGCACGGTCACCTCGACGGGCGGCGACGTCTACGTGGCCACTACGGCCTGCCGACCGGCAAGCTGACGGTGTCCGGAACGCTGGCGGCGTGGGGCGACGTCGAGATGCACAGCAACGGCCACGCGCAGATCGCGACGGTGAACGCCGGCGACGACATCTTCGCGACGGTGCTGGGGACGACGCTGCACGTGGACGGTCCGTGGACGGCGGGCGACTACCTCAACATCACGTCGCCGCTGGCGATGGCCAAGTTCACGCCGGCGGCGGTGCTGGCGGCGCCGACGATCCGCGTTCGCGGGGCTGTCGTTCACGGGCGTGAACTCGTCGTGGGCGAACTACGCCGACGCGAGCGAGAAGCCGGCGTGGCAGCTGATGACCAACAACTTCAACGTGGCGCTGCTGGGCTCGATCAACGGGCCGATCGCCGGGAACACCAACTGGCCGCTGAACTCGATGGACGTCGCGCCCGCTGTTCACGCTGGGGCCGGTGAACGTGAGCGTGACGGCGACGGGCGGCGGGTTCCAGGCGGTGAACCTGCGGGTGCTGGGCGACGCGATCGTGAACTCGGGCGCGACGACGACGCCGTTCATCGGGGTGCCGCTGACGACGGGCGGGCTGCCGGCGGGCGGGGATCGGGAACCTGGGCAGCCAGCTGATCCTGGCGGCGGACGGGTACATGCAGGTGATGGGGATGCCGACGCTGTCGCTGTTCGGGCCGCTGCTGGCGTTCCAGTGGCCGGGTGGCGCCTCGTTCATCGCGGGGACGACGCTGCAGACGTTCGCGCCGATCTACAACGCGTGGTCGGTGGCGTCGCCGCCGTTCGGCGGGGTGTTCTTCGACGCGCCGTACATCGCGATGGGCAGCTTCATCGCGACCAGCGGCACGGCGTGGGCGAACTTCAGCTCGCAGCCGGTGACCGGCGACCCGACGGTGTACCAGATCCGGCAGAACGGCAACTCGTTCGGGTTCGAGGCGACGACGGCGTTCGTGAAGAACTCGTACCTGAACACGGTGACGGGCGGGACGGTGTGCACGACGACCGGCCCGACGACCTGGACGGTGTGCCCGTAACGCAGCCCGTAACGATTTCTCCCGTAGCTTGACTTCGAGGGCGCCTGCGGGCGCCCTCTCTTTTTGCCCGGCGGGCAACGCGGTGGCGATGCCGGTCGGGTTGTTGCGGTTTTCGCCACTGCCGAGGGCGTCCGGGCGACCCGAACCCGCGGCGGCAGTGCGGGATGGCGGCCGTTGTGGTACCGTCTCACGATTAAGTTCACTCTTCCCCAGGGGAGCCACGCCAACATGAATCGTCCGCTCGAAGCCACCAAGTTCGCCCTGAAACCCGTTGTCGTTGCCGTTGCGCTGGCCACCGCCGCAGGCGCGGCCTACGCTGCGCCCACCCCGAACCAGATGCCGGGCGCGGGCCAGTTCATGGCGGCGAGCCTCACCGGCGCGGTGCAGGTCAACGGTGGCGGCGCGCTTCCGCTCAACACCACGATCACCGGCCTCGTCAACGGCTCGCGCATCGACGTCGCCGGCAAGGTCGTGCTGAACTGGGGCGTCACCTCGGTCGTCGACCCGCTGAACCCGCACGGCTTCAACCTGGGCTCGAACGCGACGCTGTTCTTCGGTGCCGATCCCGGCTTCGGTCTGCCGGCGGTGCTCAACGTCGACGTGTCCGGCAACCCGTCGCAGGTCTACGGCAACCTGATCTCCACGGCCGCGCCGTGGGCGGGCTGCGCGGTCTGCACGGTGGCGCCGGCGGTCTTCCTCGCCAACGCCAACGGCATCGTGGTCGGCGCGGGCGGGCGCATCGTCGCCCCGACGGGCGTGGGCCTCATCGGCGCCAACATGAACACCGCGCTGGCGCGCAACGAATTCGTCGGCAACAACGGCTGGCTGATCCCGGCGGTGCCGTCGTACGGCAACTCGTACATCAGCTTCCCGGACGTCACGGCCAACGGCAACGTCAGCATCGCCGGCGCCATCAACGGCGACTTCGCGCTGAACACGCCGGCGAAGTACATCCTCGTCGCGGGCAACAACCTCGACGTGCTGAACACCGGCAACCTGTTCGGGATCACGGTCGAGCTCAACATGGGCGTCACCGGCTCGAACCAGCTCGCCAACGTCAACGGCGCGTCGAACCAGACGGTCAACCGGCTGTGGGACGTCGACGCGGGGGGCTTCGAATCCTGCTGCTTCATCGGCGCGGCCTACGGCGACCTGAAGCTCACCGCCACCGGCACCGGCAACGTGATCAACGAGGGCTCGATCTCGGCCGCGGGCACGGGTGTGGGCGAGTGGATCACGATCCAGGCCAAGGGCAACGTGCGCAGCGGCATCGCCGGCAACAGGAACAACCAGGTCGGCCTCTTCTCCGACCAGGGCATCTACATCGACTCGTACTCGAACTCGTCGCACGTCGAGCTCTACAACGTGGTGTCGGGCTACACGACCAACAAGACGCTGCCGTTCCTGTACGTGAACTACTTCGCCGCCGGCTCGGGCTTCCGTCCGGACGTGACGATCAACGCGCTGACGACGGGCATGCAGCCGTCGAGCATCACGACGACGGACGAGGTGGAAATCTACGGCGGCAACGTCAACATCCTGTCGACGATCAACCACAAGTCGAACGCCAGCGGCGGCGTGCAGAACGAAGTCGACCTGATCATCGACGGGTCGAAGTCGGTGACGATCGCGGCCGGCGTCGGCGCCGGGGGCGACGTCTACGTCGACTCGAAC
>JBGAMF010000078.1:0-19916 GCA_044223185.1 Casimicrobiaceae bacterium
CGGCGCAGTGGGCCGCCGCGCCCGCGCCCGCCGGCGCGGTCGCCGACGACTGGCTCGGCGGCCTCGACGAGCCGCTGCTGAAGGCGCTCGTCGCCGAGGCGCTCGCGTTCAACGCCGACCTCGCCGTGGCGTGGGCCCGCGTCGACACGGCGGCCGCCTACGTCGCCGCCGCCAACGCGCCGCTGTGGCCGCAGGTCAACCTCGTCGCGCGCGGTGGCGGCAAGATGAGCGGCGACTCGTCGGGCCTCCAGGGCGTCGGGCTGTTCGCCGCGTGGGAGCTGGACCTGTGGGGCCGCATTCGCGCGGCGTCGAAGGCGACCGGCCTGCAGTACGAAGCGGCGCGGCTCGACACCGAGTACGCGCGCCAGTCGGTCGCCGCGCTGGTCGCCAAGGCGTGGTTCGTCGCGGTCGAGGCGCGGCTGCAGTGGGCGCAAGCCGAGGCGATGCTCGTGGCCGCCGAGCAGCTGGCCGCGCTCGCGCGCGAGCGCCTGCGCGTCGGCAAGGGCGACGAGGTCGACGTCACGCTGGCGCAGGCGAACGTGGAGTCGCTGCGCGACACCGCGCGTGCGCTCGACCTCGCATACGCGAACGCGGTGCGCGCGATCGAGACGCTGGCCGGCCGCTATCCGGCGGCAGCGATCGCCGTCGCGCCGGCGCTGCCCGCCTGGGCGGGCGACGTGCCGGCCGGCGTGCCCGCGGAGCTCCTCGAGCGGCGGCCCGACGTCGCCGCGGCCGAGCGCCGCGTGGCGATGGCCTTCTACCGCACCGAGGAGGCGAAGGCGGCGCGGCTGCCGCGCGTCACGCTGGTCGCGAACTTCACGTCGATCTCCTCCGAGATGTTCGTGCTGCAGGAGCGCAACAACCCGCTGTTCAGCTTCGGCGCGGGGCTCGTGCAGCCGGTGTTCCTCGGTGGGCTGCTGCAGGCGCAGGTCGACGCGCGCACGGCCGAGCAGCAGGGCGCGATCGCCGATTACGGCAAGGTCGGCGCGCGCGCGTTCGGCGAGGTCGAGGGGGCGCTCGCCGGAAACGCAGCCGCGACCGGCTACACCGAGCCAGGATCCTCGCGCCGCGGTACGCGAGAACGAGCGCGCCTTTCGAGCTCGCCAACGTCCGCTACCGCGTCGGCTCGGGCGACCTGCGCGCCGTCCGGCAGCAGCAGCAGGCGGTTCACGCTGCACGCGCCGCGTTGCTGCGCGTGCAGGCCGAGCGCCTGGTCCAGCGCGTGAACCTCCACCTCGCGCTCGGCGGCAGCTTGCCGCCTGCGGTGGCGGCCGTCACCGGCGACGCCTCGGCGGTCGCGCGCTGAGCGCGTCGTCGCGCCAGGCGGAATCGGCCGCGCGACCCGTTCGACAAACACCGACGGTTGCGGTAAAACTCCGGGCCGCGCTCCTGTCGCCGCGCGGCGCGCAGCCGGCGCCGGATCCGCGCGCCCAATCGTCCCGTGATCGCCATGATCCTTCACCCTGCCTTGCGCCGTCGCGCGCGACGGCGCCCGCGCTGGATGCATCGCGTGCCTCGCGCTCGCCGCCGGCTGCGGCCGCGAAGCGCCGAAGGCGCCCGCGAAGGCGCCGGTCGACGTGACCGCGCTCACGGTCGAGCGCCGCGACGTGCCGGTCACCGCCGTCTACGTCGCGCAGACGCAGAGCTTCGCAGGCGGTCAACATCCAGGCGCGCGTGTCCGGCTTCCTCGACAAGCGGACCTACGTCGAGGGTTCGGTCGTCAAGAACGGCCAGGTGCTGTTCCAGATGGACCCCAAGCCGTTCCAGGCGCAGGTCGACGCGGCGCAGGCGGCCATGCAGCGCAACCAGGCGGCCTTCGAGGTCGCGAAGTCCAACCTGGCGCGGACGAAGCCGCTCGCGCAGCAGAACGCGCTGTCGCAGAAGGACCTGGACGACGCGCAGGGGCAGTACGAGCAGACGGCGGCGGCGGTCGAGCGGTCGAAGGCGCAGCTCAACGAGGCGCAGCTCAACCTCTCGTACACGACGATCCGCTCGCCCGTCGACGGCGTGTCGAGCTTCGCGGCGGTCGCCGACGGCACGTACCTCAATCGCAGAACTCGCAGCTGACCACGGTGTCGGTGCTGACCCCGATGTGGATCAACTTCAGCGTCTCCGAGAACGAGATGGAGCGCATCCGCAACGAGGTGCGCGCCGGGACGCTGCGGCTGCCGGAAGGCGGCAGCTTCGTCGTCGGCGTCGAGATGGTCGACGGCAACCTCTTCCCGTACACCGGGCAGATCACGTTCGCCGACCCGTCGTACAACCCGACGACCGGCACGTTCCTGCTGCGCGCGACGGTCAACAATCCGGCCGGCGTGCTGCGCCCGAACCAGTACGTGCGCGTGCGCCTGACCGGCGCGATCCGCCCGAACGCCGTGGTGATCCCGCAGCGCGCGGTGCAGCAGGGCGCGAAGGGCCACTTCGTCTGGGTCGTCAACAAGGACAGCCAGGCCGAGCTGCGCCCGGTGACGGTCGGCGAGTGGCGCGGCGAGGGCTGGCTCATCGCCGAGGGCCTGACCGACGGCGACCGCGTCGTCGTCGACGGCGGCGTGCGGCTGGCGCGGGTGCGGCGGTGAAGGCGACCGCATATGCGCCGCCGGCCGTGGCCGCGGCCGCCGCAGGCACGCGAAGCCCCGCGTCGGTGCCCGGCGCGGTCGCGCCCGCCAGCGGCTCGATCTACTTCCCCCGCGGGCAGGCGACGCTCGACACCGACGCGAAGCGCGCTCTGCGGATTTCCGCGGCGGCGTACGTCGGCATCGGCACCGAAATCGTCGTGACCGGCTACGCCGACAAGACGGGCAATCCCGGCGCCAACGCCGAGCTGGCGAAGAAGCGCGCGCTCGCCGTGCGCGACGAGCTGGTGCAGCTCGGCGTGGAGCCGCGGCGGATCCGTCTCGCGCCGCCGGCGAGCGTTACCGGCAGCGACGCCGACGACCAGGCGCGCCGCGTCGACCTCAGGGTCGTTTCCTAGGCCGGACGCACCGCGTCATGTTCTCCCGCTTCTTCATCGAACGGCCGATCTTCGCGGCCGTCGTCGCCATCATCCTCGCGCTGGCCGGCCTGGTCGCGATGACGCAGCTGCCGGTCGCGCAGTACCCGACGATCACGCCCGTCCAGGTGACCGTCACGGCGACGTATCCCGGCGCCGACTCGCAGACGCTGGCGAACTCGGTCGCGTCGCCGATCGAGCAGCAGATCAACGGCGTCGACAACATGCTCTACATGTCGTCGATCAGCTCGTCGACCGGCCAGCTGACGATGACCGTGTACTTCTCGCTCGACACCGATCCCGACATCGCGCAGGTGCAGGTGCAGAACCGCGTGAACCTCGCGATGCCGCAGCTGCCGTCCGCCGTCGTGCAGCAGGGCGTCAACGTGCAGAAGAAGTCGTCGTCGATCATGATGCTGGTCGCCGTCTTCGCGAAGGACGGACGCTACAGCGCCAACTACATCGCGAACTACGCGAACGTCTACGTGCTGGATGCGCTGAAGCGCGTCAACGGCGCCGGGCAGGCGCAGATCATGGGCGTGCCGAACCAGGCGATGCGGATCTGGATGAACCCGGACCGGATGGCTTCCCTCGGCATCACGACGTCGGACATCGCCAACGCGATCAGCCAGCAGAACCAGCTGTTCGGCGCCGGCCAGATCGGCTCGCAGCCGAACGCCGGCCCGGTGGAGCTCACGTTCCCGGTCGTCACCCAGCCGCAGTTCACGGAAGCCCGGCAGTACGAGAACATCATCCTGCGCGCGAGCCAGGACGGCAGCGCGATCGTCCGCGTCGGCGACGTCGCGCGCGCCGAGATCGGGCTGCAGCAGTACATCGTCGACAGCAAGCTCAACGGCGTCAACGCGACGATCATCGCCGTCTACCAGCAGCCGGGCGCCAACGGCCTCGTCGTGTCGAAGGCCGTGCGGGAGACGATGGAGCAGATGAAGGCGCGGTTCCCCGACGGGATGGACTACCTGATCTCGCTCGACACCAACGACTTCGTCCGGCTGTCGATCAAGGAGGTGATCAAGACGCTGTTCGAGGCGATCGTGCTGGTCGTGCTCGTCGTCTACCTGTTCCTGCAGAGCTTCCGCACGACGATCATCTGCAGCGTCGCGATCGTCGTCGCGCTGGTCGCGACGTTCACCGGGATGCTGGCGCTCGGCTTCTCGATCAACCTGCTGACGCTGTTCGGCCTCGTGCTGGCGATCGGGATGGTCGTCGACGACGCGATCGTCGTCGTCGAGAACGTCGAGCGCAACATGGCGCAGCACCACCTGCCGCCGAAGGAGGCGACGATCCGCTCGATGGGCGAGATCGCGAGCTCGCTGGTCGCCGTCGTGCTGGTGATGTGCTCGGTGTTCATCCCCGCCGCGTTCCTGCCCGGCACCACCGGGCAGCTGTACAAGCAGTTCGCGATCACGATCGTCATCTCGGTGTCGGTGTCCGGCTTCGTCGCGCTGACGCTGACGCCGGCGATGTGCGCGGTGCTGCTGAAGCACACGCCGCCGCCGACGAAGGGGCCGTTCGCGTGGTTCAACCGCCAGGTCGACCGCGTCACGCAGGCGTTCGGCACGGCGGTCACCTACGTGATCAAGTTCGCTGCGGTGGCGCTGGTGCTGCTCGCGGTGTTCCTCTACTCGATCTGGCACCTGTTCCACATCATCCCGACGAGCTTCGTCCCCAACGAGGACCAGGGCTACGCGATGGCGGCGATCATCATGCCGCAGGCGGCGAGCCTCGCGCGCACGCAGGCGATCGCCGAGCGCGCCGACGCGATCTTCAAGGATCTCCCCGGCGTGCAGACGCGCACGGTGGTGACCGGGTACAGCCTGCTCGACAGCGGCTTCAAGACCAACGCCGGGACGATCTTCGTCACGTTCCGCGACTTCGACGAGCGCTACAAGGACCTCGAAACCACGAAGCAGCAGAACGCACGCGCGATCCTGCAGGGCTTCTTCGCGCAGGCGAGGGCCATCGAGGGGGCGATCGTGATCCCGATCGCGCCGCCGGCCATCCCCGGCATCGGCACGACCGGCGGCTTCGAGTTCTGGATCCAGGACACGACGACCGGCGACCCGGTCGCGCTCGACGGCGTCATGCAGGAGTTCCTGAAGAGGGCGCGCGAGCGGCCGGAGCTGACCGGCCTCGCCACCACGTACTCCGCCTCGACGCAGCAGCTCAAGGCCGAGGTCGACCGCGACAAGGCGCAGCTGCTCGGCATCCCGGTCCAGGACGTCTACAGCGCGATCCAGGCGCAGTTCGGCTCGCTGACGGTCAGCCAGTACAACCTGTTCTCGAACGTCTGGTGGGTGATCGTGCAGTCGGACGCGCCGTACCGGCAGAACCCGGAGGACCTGACGCGGCTGTACACGCGCAACAACCAGGGGCAGATGGTCCCGCTGTCGTCGATCGTCACGACGAAGTGGACGGCGGGACCGGACATCCTGCCGCACTTCAACGGCTTCACCGCCGCCAAGATCGTCGGCAACGCGGCGGCGGGCTACAGCTCCGGCGACGCGATCGCGACGATGGAGGCCGTTGCGAAGGAGGTGCTGCCGGACGGCTACACGTTCGCGTGGTCGGGCCTCGCCTACGAGGAGAAGAAGTCCGGCGGCACGTCGGGCATCGCGTTCGTGTTCGGGTTCATCATCGTGTTCCTGGTGCTGGCCGCGCAGTACGAGTCGTGGACGCTGCCGGGCGCCGTGATGTCGGCGGTGCCGTTCGGCATCCTCGGCGCGCTCCTCACCAACCACCTGCGCGGGCTCGACAACGACGTGTACTTCCAGATCGGGCTCCTCGTGCTGATCGGCCTCGGCGCCAAGAACGCCGTGCTGCGCGTGTCGGCGGCGATCGACTTCCGCAAGCAGGGCAAGTCGATCATGGAGGCGACGATCCTCGCCGGCGAGCAGCGGCTGCGACCGATCATCATGACGTCGCTCGCCTTCGCCATCGGCTGCCTGCCGCTGGCGCTCGCCGTCGGCGCCGGCGCCAACGCCCGCCACTCGATCGGCACCGGCATCATCGGCGGCATGCTGGGCGAGACCACGCTCGCCATGCTGTACGTGCCGCTGCTCTTCTACCTGTTCGACCGGATGAAGGAAGGGCGCGAGGAGAAGCAGACGACGCCGGCGGCCGGGACAGACGCGGCGGCGGCGCCGGCCGCGGCGCCGAAGCCGGAGGGCGACTAGGATGGACCTGCGCCGGCGCCTCGTGCGTGCACGTCCGCTCGCCCTCGCCGCGATCGCGCTGTCCGGCTGCACGGTCGGCCCCGACTACACGCGCCCCGCCGTCGAGGCGCCGGCCGCGTTCGTGTACGAGGCGAAGGACGCCGCCGACACCGCGAACACGCTGTGGTGGAAGCAGTTCGGCGACCCGGTGCTCGACGCGCTGATCGCGGAAGGCCTCGCCAACAACCTCGACGTCAAGGTCGCGGCGGCCAACGTCGAGACCGCCGTCGGCGTGCTGACGCAGACGCGCTCCGGCCTCTTCCCGCAGGTCGGCTACGGCGCGACGGCGGCGCGGCAGCGCGCCACCGAGGCCGGCGCCGTGCCCGCGGTCGCGGGCCTCGTGCCGAATCCGCAGAATTCGTACGAGGCGCTCCTGTCGGTGAGCTGGGAGATCGACCTGTGGGGCCGCATCCGCCGGCTGTCGGAGTCCGCGCGCGCGAACGCGCTCGCCACCGACGAGGCGCGGCGCGGCGTGATCCTGTCGCTGGTCGCGTCGGTGGCCGGCAACTACCTGACGCTGCGCGGGCTGGACGAGCAGCTCGCCGTGTCGAAGTCCACCCTCGCCGCGTACGGCGAGTCTCTGCGGCTGTACCAGCTGCAGTTCCAGTACGGCCAGGTGTCGCAGATGCAGGTGTCGCAGGTGCAGTCGCAGTACGAGACCGCGGCCGTGCAGATCCCGCAGATCGAGTCGCAGATCGCGCAGACGGAGAACGCGATCAACGTGCTGCTCGGCCGCAACCCGGGACCGGTCCCGCGCGGCAAGTCGGTCCACGAGCTCACGCTGCCCAAGGTGCCGGCCGGCGTGCCGTCGGAGCTCCTGACGCGGCGCCCGGACCTCCTGCAGGCGGAGAGCCAGCTGGTCGCCGCCAACGCGCAGATCGGTGCGGCGAAGGCGCTGTACTTCCCGACGATCGCGCTGACCGCCTCGGGCGGCAGCGCCAGCGCCGCGTTGTCGGACCTCTTCTCGGGCCCGGCGCGCGTGTGGACGTTCGCCGGCCAGGTGACCGGGCCGATCTTCACGTTCGGCGCGGTCAGCGGGCAGGTGGCGCAGGCCGAGGGCGCGCAGCAGGCGGCGCTCTACGGCTACCGCAACGCGATCGTGAGCGCGTTCGCCGACGTCGAGAACGCGCTCGTCGCCGCGCAGAAGCTGCAGCAGCAGCAGGCGGCGCAGGAGCGGCTGGTCGCCGCGCTGCAGGACTACGCGCGGCTCGCCAAGCTGCAGTTCGACGGCGGCTACACGTCGTACACGACCGTGCTGCAGGCCGAGCAGTCGCTGTTCCCGGCGGAGCTCACGCTGGCGTCGGTGCGCGCGTCGGTGTTCTCGTCGAACGTCAACATCTACAAGGCGATGGGTGGCGGGTGGGTGACGCAGGCGGACGCGCTGACGGGCCCGGCGCCGACGCCGGTGCGGGACCGCGACCGCGGCGTGCCGCCGCCGTTCTGACCCGAGGCAGCCCGCAGCGCCTCGCAGCGCCGCCGCACCGATTCGCGGGCCCGTTGATGCACGTCAACGGCTCCGCGCCGCAACGCCCTATAGTGATCCGGTGGAATGCCGCGCAACGCGGTTGCCTGTGCTGTTCGTCCGCAACGCATCCCCCAATCAACGAGGAGCGCCATCATGGCCACCCGCATCGAGAAGGACTTTCTGGGCGCGAAGGAGATTCCGGACGACGCGTACTACGGCGTGCAGACGATGCGCGGGAAGGACAACTTCCACATCACCGGCATCCCGATGTCGACGGAGCCCTACTTCGTCAAGGCGTTCGGCTACGTGAAGAAGGCCGCCGCGCTGGCCAACCGCGACCTGGGCGTCCTCGACGCGAAGGTCGCCGACGCCATCGCCGCGGCGTGCGACCGGCTGATCGCCGGCGAGATGCGCGACCAGTTCGTCACCGACTTCATCCAGGGCGGCGCCGGCACGTCGACCAACATGAACGCGAACGAGGTCATCGCGAACCTCGCGCTGGAGAAGCTCGGGCACCGGAAGGGCGAGTACCAGCACGTGAACCCGAACGACCACGTGAACTTCGGGCAGTCGACCAACGACGTCTACCCGACGGCGTTCCGGCTCGCGCTGATCCTGCGGCTCACCGCCTACATGGAGGCGCTGCGCAAGCTGCAGGCGTCGTTCAACGCGAAGGGCAAGGAGTTCGAGCGGGTGCTGAAGATGGGCCGCACGCACCTGCAGGACGCGGTGCCGATGTCGCTCGGCTCTGAGTTCCACGGCTGGGGCACGACGATCGGCGAGGAGGTGCAGCGGATCGCGGAGGTGCGCGCGCTGCTGCACGAGATCAACCTGGGGGCCACGGCGATCGGCACGACGGTCACCGCGCACCCCGGCTATCCGGAGCTCGCGACGAAGTACCTGTCCCAGCTGACCGGCACGAAGTTCATCCTGGCCGGCGACCTGATCGAGGCGACGTCGGACACCGGCGCCTACGTGCTGCTGTCGGGCGTGCTGAAGCGCACGTCGGCGAAGCTCACCAAGATCTGCAACGACATCCGGCTGCTCGCCTCGGGCCCGCGCTGCGGGTTCAACGAGATCAACCTGCCGCAGATGCAGCCGGGCAGCTCGATCATGCCGGGCAAGGTGAACCCGGTGATGCCCGAGGTCGTCAACCAGGTCGGCTTCCTCGTGATCGGCCTCGACCTCACGGTGACGCTGGCCGCCTCGGCCGGGCAGCTGCAGTTGAACGTGATGGAGCCGGTGATCACGTTCGCGCTGTTCACGTCGATCGCGACGATGGAGAACGCGGTGGACAGCCTGCGCGTCCACTGCATCGACGGCATCACCGCCAACGCCGAGCGCTCGCGCGACATGGTGCTCAACTCGCTCGGGATCGTGACCGTGCTGAAGCCGTCGCTCGGCTACAAGCAGTGCGCGGAGCTCGCCCGCGAGGGCTACGAGACCGGCAAGTCGCTGCACGACATCGTCGTCGTGGAGCGCAAGCTGCTGACGCAGGAGAAGTGGGACGAGGTGTTCTCGTTCGAGAACCTGATCAGCCCGAAGTTCGAGCAGTAGCCCCGCTCGCGGGCGCCTGAAGGAGCGCCACCATGACCCTTTCGATCGTTCTGCAGTTCGTCGTCGTGCTCGCGGCCATCTGGATGGGCGCGCGCTTCTCGGGCGTGGGCCTCGGCCTGTGGGGCGCGGTCGGCCTGCTCGTGCTGGTGGCGGGCTTCGGCGTCGCGCCGACGTCGCCGCCGGTCGACGTGATGCTGATCATCCTCGCGGTGATCATGGCGGCGTCGGTGATGGACGCCGCCGGCGGCATCGACTTCCTCGTGCGGATCGCCGAGCGGATCATCCGCGCCAACCCGAAGTACGTGACGATCGTGGCGCCGCTGACCACGTGGAGCTTCACGTTCGTCGCCGGCACGGGGCACATCGTCTATCCGCTGCTGCCGGTCATCTACGAGACCGCGCACCAGAGCGGCATCCGGCCGGAGCGGCCGATGGCGGTGGCGACGATCGCGTCGCAGCAGGCGATCACCGCGAGCCCCGTCGCCGCGGCGACGGCGGCGATGATCGGCCTGTTCGCCGAGAAGGGCATCACGCAGTGGGGCCTGCCGGAGATCCTGATGATCTGCGTGCCGGCCACGCTGACCGGCGTCGTGCTCGCGGCGATCGTGTCGATGTTCGTGGGCAAGGATCTCGCCGACGACCCCGAGTACCAGGCGCGGCTCGCTGCGGGCACGATCCCGGCGCCCAAGGCGGCCGGCGAGCGCCCTCCGCTCGCGCCGACGGCGAAGCTCTCCGCCCTGCTCTTCCTCGCCGGCGTCGCGCTGGTGGTCGTGTTCGGGTTCTTCCCCGGGCTGCGCACGCTGCCGGGCGCGAAGAGCGCGCTCGGGATGCCGATCGTCATCGAGATCGTGATGATGTCGGTCGCCGCGCTGATGCTGCTGGCGACGAAGGTGGCGGTCGACACGATCCCGAAGACGCCGACGCTCCGGGCCGGCGTGGTCGCGGTCATCGGCATCTTCGGCCTCGCGTGGCTCGGCGACAGCTTCATCGCCGCGCACAAGGACGTGATCGTGCCGGCGATCGGCAAGTGGGCGGAGGCCGCGCCGTGGACGTTCGCGTTCGGCCTCTTCTTCGCGTCGGTGCTGCTGTACAGCCAGGCGGCGACGACGCGCGCGCTGATGCCGCTGGGGATCGCGCTCGGCATCCCGCCGCAGTTCCTGATCGCGATGTTCCCGTCGGTCAACGGCTACTTCTTCATCCCGACCTACGGCTCGCTCATCGCGGCGATCAATTTCGACCTCTCGGGGACGACGAAGATCGGCAAGTACGTCCTCAACCACTCGTTCATGATCCCGGGGCTGGTCGCCACGGCGGGAGCGGTCACTACCGGCCTGTTCCTCGCGAAGATCATGTTCTGACGCCAAGGAGGCACACGATGAAGAAGCTTCTCGTTGCGCTGGTCGCAGGTGCGTTCGCCACGGCTGGCTTAGCGCAATCGGCGGCACCGCCGGCGGACGCCAAGGCGGCCACGACCAAGTCCAAGCAGGACCAGGTCATCGGGACGACGACCGACAAGGGCTACACGCAGCGGGCGGCCGACGAGGCCGCGAAGGCGGAGGGCACCGGTGCGGCCGGCGCCGCCGCGCGAAAGTCCACGAGCAAGGCGAACGTCCAGGCGACGACGGCCGACAAGGGCTACACGCAGCGGGCGGCCGACCAGGCGGCGCAGGCGCAGGGCAGCGGCGCCTCGGCGAAGGAGGCGCGCCGCGCGGCGAGCCGCGCGAACGTCCAGAGCACGACCGCCGACAAGGGCTACACGCAGCGCGCCGCTGACGAGTCCGCGAAAGCCGCCGAGGCGAAGAAGAAGGAGCAGGATAAGGTGGCGAAGTAGCGCCGGCGCGTTCCGGCCGTGTCACGGCCGGGCGCGTGCTGTCGCGCCGGGATCAGTCCGGCGGGAGCCCCAGGACCTCGAAGGAACGGCGCAGCTCGACGCTCATCGGCATGCCGACGGCCAGGGCGCCGGGCAGCGGGCGCACGAACCAGCGGTCGTAGATCCAGACGATCTCGCGGCTCCGCGCGAGCGTCCGCAGCGTTCGTTCGACGGCGTCGGCGAGCGCGGGCTCCCCGCGGGCATACGCGAGGCCGTAGGGCTCGAACGAGAGCATTGGCCCGACGATGCGAACGTCGCGCGCGCTCCCGCTTCCGGCGAGCACGCCGCGCAGCAGCGCCTCGTCGGCGGCGACCGCGTCGGCCGTCCCCGCCGCGAGCAGCGCCAGCGCGTCCGGATAGCCGGCGGCGACGACGAACGCGAGTCGCAGCCCGCGCAGCCGGTCGAGATCGTGCATCGACGCCTCGCTGGTCGTGCCGCCGACGACGGCCACCCGCCGTCCCGCGAGGTCGGCGAGGCCGCGGATCGCGCTGCCGCGCGGGACGGCGAGCCGCGTGCCGGTGACGAAGATCACCGGCGAGAACGCGACACGCTCGCTTCGCTCGCGCGTGATCGTCGTCGACCCGCACTCGAGGTCGACCGCGCCGGTCGCAACGCGCTCGACGCGATCGACGGCCGTGACGCGCACGTACTCGGTGCGCAGCGCGGGCACGCCCAGGTCGTCCGCCAGCGTGGCGACGACCGCGAGGCACAGGTCGAGCGAGTAGCCGACGGGCCTGCGGTCCGGACCGACGTACGAAAAGGGGACCGCGCCGTCGCGGTACCCCAGCCGGACAACGCCCGTCTCGCGGATCTGCTGCATCCGCGCCGACAGCGCGTCCGGCCAGTCGCGCGGCGCGGCGAAACCCTGCACGTACGCGAACGTGGCTGCGCCCGCGAGCACGACCGCTGCCAGGCGGCGCACGAACGGTCTCACGCCGACGCCTTTCCGGGCGGTTCGATCGCGAGCACGTCGGCGTCCTCCGACAGCGGCGGCCCGAGCGCGCCTTCCCACTTGGCGACGACCGCGGTCGCGATGGCATTGCCGATGACGTTGGTCGCCGTGCGGCCCATGTCGAGGAACTGGTCGATGCCCATGATCAGCAGCAGCCCGGCCTCGGGCAGCCCGAACATCGGCAGCACGGCGGCCACGACGACCAGCGACGCGCGCGGCACGCCGGCGACTCCCTTGGAGGACAGCATCATCACCAGCAGCAGCGTGAGCTGCTGGCCGAAGCTCATCTCGATGCCGTAGGCCTGCGCGATGAACAGCGCGGCGAACGCCTGATAGACCATCGAGCCGTCGAGGTTGAACGAGTAGCCGAGCGGCAGCGTCAGCGCGGTGACGCGCTCGTTGACGCCGAAGCGGTCGAGCCGCTCCATGAGCTTCGGGTACGCCGCCTCGCTGCTCGCCGTCGTGAAGGCGATCAGCATCGGCTCGCGCACCTCGGCCAGCAGCGGGAACACGCGGCTGCCGAGAAACACGAAGCCGGCGGCGACCAGCACCCCCCACAGCACGACGAGGCTCAAGTAGAACGTGCCGATGAACTTGCCGTAGGTGGCGAGCACGCCGATGCCCTGCGTGGTGATCGCCGCGGCGACGGCGCCGAACACCCCCAGCGGTGCGAAGTACATCACGTACTCGGTGAGCTTCAGCATCGCGTGCGCGAGCTCGTCGATGAATTTCTCGATCGTGACCGCCCGCCTGTCGCCGAGCGCCGTCAGCGCGAAGCCGAAGAACAGGCTGAACACCAGGATCTGCAGGATCTCGTTGGTCGCCATCGCCTCGAAGAAGCTCTTCGGGAAGACGTGGACGATGAACTCCTTGAGCGACAGGCCGCCGGTCTTGAGGTTGGTCGCCATGCCGGCGTCCGGCAGCGGCATCTTCAGGTTGGCGCCGGGCTGGAACAGGTTGGCGAAGAACATGCCTACCAGCAGCGACACGACCGACGCCGTGATGAACCACCCGAGCGCCTTCACGCCGATGCGGCCGACCGTCTTCGCGTCGCCGGTCCCCGCGATGCCGGCGACGACCGTCGAGAAGACCAGCGGCGCGATGATCATCTTGATGAGGCGCAGGAAGATGTCGGCCAGCACCGAGAAGTAGCCGGCGATCTCCGCGGTCGCCTTCGCGTCGGGCGCCATCTCGTGCGCGGCGTAGCCGGCGAGCACGCCGGCGACCGCCGCGGCGAGGATCAGGATCGTCAGTTTCGAGCGCATCGCAAGGTCCCCTTCCCGGTTGGCGCCGTCCGCCGGCCATCGTAGCAATTCCCGCGCGTCGGTGCGCCGCCCGAACCATGATCTGGCGCAACGGAGCGCGCGACGGCCCGGCGGGCTGGCGTGGGCCGCCGGGCCGTTCCCGTTGCGGGCCAACGCCCGGCGGGCGCCAGGGCAGTGTCAACGCCCGGAGGGGATCGGACGTTCGGTTAAAATACCGGCCCTGCCGGGGAGGGGTGCTTGCGCCCCGACTCGCACCCAGCCCTCTTCCTTCGCCCCCGTCCCGGATCCGCCATGAAGCGATTCCTGCTCCTCGCCGGTGCGTTCGCCGCCGCGACCGCCGCGACGCTCGCCCACGCCCAGAAGCCGATCGCCTATCCCGCCAAGGGCCAGTCGAGCCAGCAACAGCAGAAGGACGACGCCGCCTGCGCGACGTGGGCGAAGCAGAACACGGGCATCGACCCGGTGGCGGCGTCGCAACCCGCGCCACAGCAGACCGGTCCCGCGACCGGCGGCGGCGAGCGCGTGCGCGGCGCGGCGCGTGGCGCCGTCGGCGGCGCCGTCGTCGGCGGCATCACCGGGGATGCGGGTACGGGCGCGGCCGTCGTGCGGCGGCCCGGAACGATGGCCGGCGGCGCGCGCGCGGCTGAACCAGGCGGCGCAGAACCAGCAGGCGCAAGCGCAGCAGCAGCAGACGCTCAACACGTTCTGGCGCGCTGGCGGGGCGCGTGCATGGAAGGTCGCGGGTACACGATCAAGTGAAGGCCGGAAAGGGACAGTCCATGAACCGTTCGATGAAGATCGTCGCGCTCGCCGTCTCGCTCGCTGTTGCGCTGCCGCTGCCGGCGCAGGTGGCGACACCGGCTCCGGCGCAGACGCCGCCGGCCGGCGCCGCCCCGGCGGCGGGCGCCAAGGCGTTTTCCCAGCAGGAGCTCGACCAGCTGCTGGCGCCGATCGCGCTGCACCCGGACGCGCTGCTCGCGCAGGTGCTGATGGCGTCGACGTATCCGCTGGAAATCGTCGCCGCGAGCTGGTCCAGGCCAATCCCGGGCTCAAGGACAAGGCGCTCGAGGACGCACTGCAGCAGCAGACCTGGGACCCGAGCGTCAAGCCGCTCGCGGTGTTCCCGCAGGTGCTGACGATGATGAGCGAGAAGATCGACTGGACGCAGAAGCTCGGCGACGCGTTCTCGCGCAGCAGAAGGAAGTGATGGCGACCGCAGGCGCTGCGCGCGAAGGCCGCGGCCGAGGGCTCGCTCAAGGATTCGAAGGAGCAGAAGGTCGTCACCGAGAAGGTCGAGAACACGACGGTCATCAAGATCGAGCCGGCCAATCCGGAAGTCGTCTACGTGCCGACGTACAACCCGACGGTCGTCTACGGCGCGTGGCCGTATCCGGCCTACCCGCCCACTACTACTACCCGCCGGGGTACGTCGCGGGCGGCGCGCTGCTCGGCTTCACGGCCGGGGTCATCGTCTGCGGCGCGCTGTGGAGACGCAATCGGCAGCTGGCGAGGCGACGTCAACGTCAACGTCAACCGCTACAACAACTTCAACCGCACGAACATCAACAACAGCAACTGGAATCACAACGCCCAGCACACCGCGGCGCGGTGCCGTACCGGGACCAGGGCGTGGCCAAGCAGTACGGGCGCGGCAGGCGAGCGACGCCCGCACCGCGCGAAGCGTTCTGCGGCCGCGCCGACGCGGGCCGCGAGCAGATCCAGCGGCGGCGAGGTGTCCGCGCGCGACGTGCCGTCGCGCGATGCGAGCCGGGCGCGCGTCCGGCCGCCAACCGCGGCAGCGCGACCGGCCGCGACGCCGCGACATGAGCGGCAGCCGGGACATGGCGGGGCGCGCGACATGGGCGGCACCCGCAACGCGTCCGCGATGGACACGCGGCGGTGCGCAGACCCGCGACTACAGCAACCGCGGCGCGTCGTCGATGAACGCGGCAAGGTCGTCCGGCAACATGGGCGGCGGCAGCTACAGTGGTGCGCGTGCCGGTGGCGGTGGCGGCGGTGCACGTGCCGGTGGTGGTGGCGCACGAGCTGGCGGGGCGGTGGAGGCCGCGGAGGCGGCGGCGGACGGCGAAGCCGCGCGCGATGCCCACGACGACTGCAACGGAGAAGACGATGAAGATCGACCGTCTCAATCCGCGCGCGCCGTCGCGCCTCGTCGCGACGCTGCTCGCGACGATCGTCGCCATGTTCGCCGCGGCGGGCGCCCGCGCCGCCGCGCCGGCGCAATCGACGTTCGCCACACCCGAGGACGCCGTCACCGCGCTCGTGCAGGCGATCAAGGCGCACGACGCCGCGGCGCTGCGCGCGGTGCTCGGCAACGCCCCCGGCGCGCTGTCGTCGGGCGACCGCGTGGCCGACCGCACGCTCGGCGAGAAGTTCGTCGCCGCGTACGATGCGAAGCACGCGATCGCGAAGGACGGCGACACGGCGAAGCTGACGATCGGCGCCGACGACTTCCCGTTCGCGTTCCCGCTGGTCAAGGCCGGCGACAAGTGGCGCTTCGACACGGCGGCCGGGCGCGACGAGCTGCTCGCGCGCCGGATCGGCGAGAACGAGCTCTACACGATCAAGGTGCTGCAGGCGGTCGTCGACGCGCAGCAGGAGTACGCGTCGGCGGACCGCGACGGCGACGGCGTGCTCGCCTACGCCCGCAAGTTCGTCAGCGGCAAGGGCAAGCGCGACGGCCTGTACTGGCCTGCGCAGTCCGGCGAGCCGCCAAGCCCGCTCGGCGGACTGATCGCGCAGGCTTCCGGCGAAGGCTACAAGGCGAAGCAGGGCGAGGCCGTTCCGTACCACGGCTACTACTACCGGATGCTGTCGGGCCAGGGCAAGGACGCCGCCGGCGGCGCGCTCGACTACGTCGTGCGCGGACGCGCGATCGGCGGCTTCGCCGTCGTCGCCTGGCCGGCGAAGTACGGCAGCTCGGGCATCATGACATTCATGGTCAACCAGGACGGGAAGGTGTTTCAGTCCGACCTGGGGCCCGGCACGCAGGCGAAAGCCGCCGCAATCAAGCGCTTCGATCCGGGCAAGGGGTGGTCGCCCGTCGAGGCGAAGTAGCGTTACACCACCCGATCACAACATGAGGATTCGCTCCATGCACAAGCTTTTCGCCACGCTCGGCCTCGCGGCCGCGCTCGTCCTTCCCGCCGCCGTGTCGGCACAAACCGCCGCCGTCGTCGGCGGCACCGCGCCGGGCAAGGCCGGCGTCGCGGAAGTCGTCAAGCTGACCGCGACGGTCACCGCGCTCGACAAGGCGACACGCGACGTGACGCTGAAGGGCCCGCAGGGCAACGAGCTGACGCTGACCGCCGGCCCCGACGTCAAGAACTTCGACCAGATCAAGGTCGGCGATCAGGTCAACGTCGAGTTCATCCAGGCGCTGACGCTCGAGCTCAAGAAGGGCGGCGGACTCGTCGTCGCGCGCACCGAGCAGAAGGGCGCCGTCGCGGCGAAGCCGGGCGAAAAGCCGGCCGCCGCCGCCGGCCGCCAGGTCACGATCGTCGCCGACGTGATCGCGACCGATCCCGCGAAGCAGACGATCACGCTCAAGGGGCCGAAGCAGACCGTCGACATGCGCATCACGGACCCCGAGCAGTTCAAGCGCATCGCGAAGGGCGACCAGGTCGAGGCGACCTACACGCAGGCCGTCGCGATGGCGCTCATGCCGGCGGCGAAGAAGTAGCCGCAGCGGCCGCGGGCCGGCGCTACGCCGCGGGGCCGAGCAGCGACGCGATGCGCTCCGAGCGCACGACCGCGCCGGCGAACGCGGCGAAGCCCGCGGCGTCGGACGGCGGGTACGCGAGCCCCGCGCACGCCGTGCTTCCCGCGCGCGGTGCCCAGATGGAGTGCGCGTCGATCAGGTACACGCCGTAGGCGGCGCGCAATCCCGCCGGGGCGTCGGCCGCGAGGTGCTGCTGCAGCGTGTGCGCGGACAGGGCGGCGTGCGACACGCTGGCCGCCTCGATCAGCGCGGTCCGATAGCCGGCGCGGCGGAGCACGTCCGGCCCGTACGCATCGGCGAGCTTGCGTGCCGCCGCGTTGATCACGGCGAGCAGCCGGTCCAGGATGCCGCGCAGCGCGTGGCTGGTCGCGACCGCGAGGTAGGAAGCCGGGTCGAGGTACGCGTCGACCGCGGCGGTGACCGCGCCGCAGCCGCTGTGGCCCAGCACGACGACGAGCTTCAGGCTCTCGCCCAGGTGGTCGACCGCGTACCGCAGGCTGCCCAGCACCTCGTCGCCGAGCCCGTTGCCGGCCACGCGCACGACGAAGAGGTCGTTCGGGCCCTCGTTGAACACGAGCTCGACCGGCACCCGCGCGTCCGCGCAGCCCAGCACCGCGGCGAACGGCCGCTGCGCCGGCGTCCGGCGGCCGCCGACCTCGACGCCCAGGTCGCGCGGATCGAGGTGGACCACGTGCGCGACCGCGCCGGCACCGTCGGCGACCCCGGCGAGCCGCGCCACGACGGATCGGCTGCCATCGTCGAGCCGGGCGCGCGCCGCATCCGCGTCGGCCGGGCGCGGCCGCGCCATGTCGTCGGTTCCGTCGTAGCGGTACGTGACTTCGAAGACCTTCACGGCTTCGCCTCCGTTGCGCGGCCCCAGCATTGTAGCGGGGCGCCGCGGCCTCCCGTGCTAGATTAGTCATACGAACGCCTCGCGGGCCGTCTTGCTTGCGGCGGCCCGCGGCGCGGCGTCATCGCCGCGCCCGTTTCCCAATCCCACGCACCCGGCGCAGCGCGCACGCAAGCCGCGCGGCGCCCACGGAACCGAGATCATGGCAAAGGACAGAAAGGCGAACCAGGGCGCCGGCCCGGCGAAGGCCGCGAAGGCCGCGAAGGCTGCGAAGCCCGCCAAGGCGAAGGACGACGGCAGCCTGTCGGAGAAGCAGTACCAGAGGGAACTGAAGAAGCTGCACGTCGAGCTCGTCACGCTGCAGCAGTGGGTGCTGCACAAGGGCCTCAAGGTCTGCATCGTCTTCGAGGGTCGCGACGGCGCCGGCAAGGGCGGCACGATCAAGGCGATCACCGAGCGCGTCAGCCCGCGCGTATTCCGCGTCGTCGCACTGCCGGCGCCCACCGAGCGCGAGCGGTCGCAGATGTACATCCAGCGCTACCTGCCGCACCTGCCGGCGGCGGGCGAGATCGTCATCTTCGACCGCAGCTGGTACAACCGAGCGGGGGTCGAGCGCGTGATGGGGTTCTGCACCGACGAGCAGGCCACGGGGTTCCTCAAGGCGGCGCCGATGGTCGAGCGGGCCATGGTCGACTCCGGGATCATCCTCCTCAAGTACTGGCTGGAGGTGAGCCCCGAGGAGCAGACGCGCCGTCTTACCTCGCGCATCGATGACGGTCGCAAGACGTGGAAGCTCTCGCCGATGGACCTGAAGTCCTACACGCGCTGGGACGACTACACCAGGGCCCGCGACGAGATGTTCGCAGCTACCGACACGTCATGGGCGCCGTGGTTCGTCGCGAATTCGGAAGACAAGAAGCGCGTCCGGCTGAACGTGATCAGTCACCTGCTGAAGCACATTCCGCATAAGTCGATCAAGACCCAGAAGATCAAGCTGCCCAAGCGGAAGATCGGCCGCTACAAGGCCGTCGAGATTCCGTGCAAGCGTGTGCCGGAGATATTCTGACCGACGCCGCCGTCGTACCCCATCGATCTGCCACGGCATTGCACTGTCGGCAACGACACGTGACTAGCTGACGAGCTGATCGATCAGCGCATTGGCGACGAGTTCGTCGACGATCGCGACGTCCGATGCGCCTGCGCGACGGAGCAGGGCTTCGTGCTGACTGCTTGCTCCTGTCGCGGAGATCTTCAGCGTCGGGTTGCAGGAATGTGCCGTCAGCGTAATGGCAAGCCTACGGTCCGGATCGTCGGTGGTCACGACGAGCGCCATCGCCTGCCCGATCCGCGAGAGTTCCAACACTTCGGGATCCATCCCGGCGTCGCCCTGTACGACCAGGTAACCGAGATCAGATGCCTCGGTCGCCATTTCGACGGCCCGATCGATGATGACCACCTGTTTTCCGGCTGCCTGCAATCGAGCCGCCACCAGCCGGCCCACTGGACCGAAGCCGATGACGATCACGTGGTTCGCGAGACGTTCGAGCTTGTGTTCCATGAGTCTGTTCTCCCGCAGCGCAATTCGGGCATCGCTGGACAGGATGCCGCTCAAACTGGCAATGGCGTATCCGCCGACCGCCATGAAAGTGACCATCGTCGCCATCATGAAGCCCATTGCGCGCTGGTCGAGGCCGGAAAAATCACCCAGCGTGGTGACCAGATTGAGCGCATTCCACGCTGCGCGCATCGCCTTGTGCGGCACCGGATCGCTGGACGAGTCCATGGCAAACAATCCGACTGCGCAGGCCGCCAGCGTCAGGTTCAGCAGGGCGGCTACGCGGAACACCCGACGCCGCAGTCGTCGGGTTGAAACAAGACTCGATCGGGCCGCCAGCACGTTGTAGATCGGCATATGTCGGATTCCGGTTGCGAGATTGCAGTTTACCTCCTCCGGGGTCGCCACTGGCTCAAGGGCATGGGCCGCCGCGGGCGC
>JBGAMF010000192.1:0-2179 GCA_044223185.1 Casimicrobiaceae bacterium
ATCCCCCAACCTCACGCACGTCGTCGTCCGGGAGTGGGCATGACCATCGATCGTCGCGCGTTGCTGAAGGCGCTGTCCGCTGCCGCGGCCGCCGCGCTCGCGGCGCGCGCGCTGCCCGCGCTCGCGCAGGCGCCGTCGGCGGCGCAGTTCGGCAAGCTGGCGGCCGCGCTGACCGGCTACCCCGAGCCCGACGCGGCGACGGCCGCGAAGATGCTGCGGGCGTTCGCGACCCCGCAGCGGCGCGCCGCGCTCGCGGCGCTCGCCGACGTCGTCGCGGCCACGCCCGCCGCGGAGCTCGACGCGGCGCTCGCCGCGCGCCGCCTCGACGGCGTGGCCAACGACCTCGTCGCCGCGTGGTTTTCGGGCATCGTCACCGACGGCACGCGGCGCTCGCTCGTGCTCTACACCGACGCGTACGTGTGGACGGCGATGACGTTCAGCAAGCCGATGGGCGTGTGCGGCGGCCCGACCGGCTACTGGGCGGAGCCGCCGCAGTGACCACGCCCGCGCGCCCGGCGTTCGATGCGGACGTGATCGTGGTCGGCGCCGGCATCGCCGGCGCGCTGGTCGCCGAAGCGCTCGCGAAGTCCGGCACGAAGGTGACGATCGTCGAGGCCGGCCCGCGCATCGACCGCGGCCGCGCCGTCGTGCAGTTCTACGACGCGCTGGTCAAGGTGCCGGAGTGCGCGTACCCGAACACCGCGTACGCGCCGCACCCGCGCTCGGACGACCTCGACGCGTACTACGTGCAGGCCGGCCCGCAGAAGTTCGCTAGCACGTACGTGCGACAGGTCGGCGGCACCACGTGGCACTGGCTGGGCACGTGCCTGCGGCTCGTGCCCGACGACTTCCGGCTCGCCACGAGGTTCGGGCGCGGCGTCGACTGGCCGGTGGGGTACGACGCGCTGGAGCCGTGGTACGGGCAGGCCGAGAACGCGATCGGCGTGGCCGGCGACTCCGCCGAGGACCTGGGCTCGCCGCGCACGGCGCCGTACCCGATGCCTGCCCTCGCGATGTCTTTCCTCGACCGGCACGTCGCGCAGGCGTTCGCCGGCACGCCCTACCAGGTGCGGGCGACGCCGCAGGGGCGCAATTCGGTCGTGCGCGACGACCGGCCGCCGTGCTGCGGCAACAACAGTTGCATCCCGATCTGCCCGATCCAGGCCAAGTACGACGCGACCGTGCACGTCGCGCGGGCGGAAGCCGCGGGCGCGCGGCTGCTCGCGCAGACGGTGGCGAGCTTCATCGAGGTCGGCGCCGACCGCCGGGTGACGGCGATCCGCTGCAAGCGCCCCGACGGCAGCGGCGTGCGCCTGACCGCCAGGGTGTTCGTGCTGGCCGCGCACGCGATGGAGATCCCCAAGCTCCTGCTGATCTCGCGCGGGCCGGGCGCCCCGAACGGTGTCGCCAACGCGAGCGACATGGTCGGCCGCCACCTGATGGACCACCCGGTGCAGCTGTCGTACGCGCTCGCCGGCGTTCCGGTGTGGCCGTATCGCGGCCCGCTGTCGACCTCGGGCGTGGAAAACACCCGCGCCGGCGACTGGCGCGCGACGCGGCCGTCGTTCCGCATCGAGATCGGCAACGACGGCTGGTCGTGGCCGACGGGCGCGCCGACGACCGACGCGCAGCAACTCGCCGCGAAGGGCCTGCGCGGCGCCGCGCTGCAGAAGGCGATCCTCGACCGCACGTCGCGCCAGCTGCGCTTCGGCACGCTGACCGAGCAGCTGCCCGACCCCGCGAACCGGATCGTTCCCGACTTCGACCGCCGCGACAAGCTCGGCATCCCGCGGCCGCGGATCAGCTACCGGCTCGACGACTACACGAAGGCGGGGCTGGCCGAGGCGCGGCGCATCCACGGCGAGGCGTTCGCGCGCATCGGGGCCACCGAGATCCACCACAACCCGGACGCCGCGTTCCAGGGCGCGGGGCACGTGATGGGCACGGCGCGGATGGGCCGCGACGCGAAGACGGCGGTCGTCGACGCCGACCTGCGCAGCTTCGACCACCCCAACCTCTTCATCGAGGGCAGCGCCGTGTTCCCGACCGGCGGCGCCGCGAACCCGACGCTGACGATCGCGGCGCTGGCGCTGCGGTCGGTGGACGCGATCCGGTCGACGCTCGCGACCTGAAATTGAGGTCAGAAATTGGGGTCAGAGCTGTAATACGGCCACGAGGT
>JBGAMF010000079.1:0-18095 GCA_044223185.1 Casimicrobiaceae bacterium
GCATCGCTGGGTAGCTATGTACGGAAGCGATAACCGCTGAAAGCATCTAAGCGGGAAACGTGCCTGAAGATGAGATCTCCCGGGGACTCGATCCCCCTGAAGGGCCGTGGCAGACCACCACGTTGATAGGCCGGGTGTGGAAGCGCAGTAATGCGTTCAGCTAACCGGTACTAATAACCCGTGCGGCTTGACCTCATAATTGTGACGCCTCGTTGCGCCACCGATACCGCCCAACCCCCCCCTTGCCTCCCCCACCGCGTCGAACCGACGCGTTGCAGCCTCACCGCTCAACGCCTGACGACCATAGCCCGCTGGAACCACCCCTTCCCATCCCGAACAGGACCGTGAAACGGCGGCACGCCGATGATAGTACGGAGCTCCCGTGCGAAAGTAGGTCATCGTCAGGCACCCTCAACGCAAAGGCCCGGTCAACCGACCGGGCCTTTTGCTTTGCCGCGCCCGCGCCCGTGGTCAAGCGCGCGGCGCGGGGGCCGGGCAGCGCGGGTCAGGCCTGCTTCTGCGCAACGTAGAAATAGCTCTGCATGCCGTCTCCGCAGCTGTCGTCGTCGAGCACGGCGACGACGCGGCAGCCGCAGTCCTGAAGGTGTGACTCCACTTCGGCCCGGGGAAACGCGTTCATCTCCACGGTGGCCGGACCGGTTCCGGTCATGACCTGGAACGAAAAGTCAGGCGAACCTCCGTCCAGCGGGTGCGAGGGGATCTGGAAGCCCAGATAGCCATCGGGCCGCGCGATGCGGCAGAATTCCCGCAGGTATCGCTCCTGCAGGGACCGCGGCACGTGCTGGAGCGCGATGAAGCTGTAGACGAAATCCGCGGACGCCGTGGCGAGCGGGATATTCTCTTCGTTGCCCCGCACGAACGTGATCGGGGCCGGCTCGCTGTTGTACCTCTCGGCCAGCTCCAGCATTCGCGGCGAGATGTCGACGCCGACGACGCGCGTGAACCGCTTCGCCAGCCACTGCGAAACGCGGCCCAGCCCGCAGCCGAAGTCCACCGCGACGCCGTAGCGGATCCGCGCGCCCGCGCGCTCGATGGCCTCGAGGCGCGCCAGGATGCCTTCGCCGGTCGCAAAGAATTCCCGCGCATCCCACTTTCCGCCGAACTTCGCCGTGTCGGCGAGGACGGCCCACATCGCGTCGAGTTGCGCGAGCCGGTCCCAGTTCTCCGCCGCGGAGACGCTCGGCAACGCGTGCTCCTGCGCGACGGCGGCCGCGCCGGGCGGGCGGCGATCGGACCCGGGTGGACTCGATCTCGTCATCGAAGGTCGCCTTCGCGCCGCCGCAGGTGGCAATCGCCTGTCCGGGGCGGGTCGTCTTCGTCAGCCGGGCACGCGCAGCACGACGTCCCACGCGACCGCCAGCGCGTCCGCTTCCGCGCCCGGCGCGCGGTCGACGAAGCGCGCGGTCGTAGCGCGGCGGCCGTCGCGGTCGAGGTAGCGGTAGAGGCCGTCGCGCTCGTTCATCGCTTCGCCCTCGAAGAACATCTGCGTCGTGAGCCGCGCACCGCCGGCGGCGACGATGAAGTGGACGTGGGGCGTGCGGCTCGAGTAGGGCGGCGGCTTGATCGTCTTGATCCGGTACCGGCCGTCGGCGTCCGCAACGAGGCGCCCGTAGCCCTGGAAGCCAGGGTCGAGCGGGCCCGACGCGTCGGTGTCCGCCGGGTGCAGGTAGCGGCCGAATGCGTTCGCCTGCCACAACTCGATGGCGGCACCCGGCAGCGGCCGGCCCTTCGTGTCGACGATGCGGCCGGTGACGTACAGCAGCGTGCCGGCGGCGCGCGGAACACGGCCCGCGACCTGCGTGAGGTCGGCGTCGCTGTCGGCAGGAAGCTTCGGCGGATAGAACGGCCCGAGCGCCACCGGCGGCGTGGCGGCAAGCATTGCCTCCGCGGCGTTCGCCTGCCACGGTGCGCCGGCGGCCGCCGCACCGGCCAGCGCCAGCGCTCGCTGCAGCCAGCGCCTGCGCGCCGGCCGCGGCCCGGCCGGATCGGATGGCGTCGCGCGCATCGTCACCGCCGCTTGCCGCCCAGCAGCGACCCCAGCACGCCGCGCACGATCTCGCGCGTGATCGCCGAGCTGGCCGTGCGCCCCGCGGTCTTCGCCATCGCGTCGAGCACCCCTTCGCGCTTGCCGCCGCGCGGACCGGTCGAGCCGAACAGCATGTCCTTCAGCCCGTCCATGACGCCGCCGCCGGCGGCGTCGCCGGCCGCCGCACCCGCGCCCGCGGAAGGGGCCGCCGCCGGCGCATTGGCCTCCGCGCGGGCCTTCAGCTTCTCGAACGCCGACTCGCGGTCGACGGTCTTCTCGTAGATGCCCGCCACCGGCGATGCCGCCATCACCGCACGGCGTTCCTCCGGCGTGATGGGGCCGATGCGGCTCGCCGGCGGCAGCACGTAGACGCGCTCGACGACGCCCGGCCGTCCCTTCGCGTCGAGGAACGAGACGAGCCCCTCGCCGACGCCGAGCTCGGTGATGGCGTCCTCGGTCTTGAACTTCGGGTTCGCGCGCATGGTCTCGGCGGCGGACTTCACCGCCTTCTGGTCGCGCGGCGTGAACGCGCGCAGCGCGTGCTGCACGCGGTTGCCGAGCTGGCCCAGCACCGTCTCGGGCACGTCGAGCGGGTTCTGCGTGACGAAGAACACGCCCACGCCTTTCGAGCGGATCAGCCGCACGACCTGCTCGATCTTCTCCTGCAGCGCCTTCGGCGCGTCGGCGAACAGCAGGTGGGCTTCGTCGAAGAAGAACACGAGCTTCGGCTTCTCCGGATCGCCGATCTCCGGGAGCCGCTCGTACAGCTCGGAAAGCAGCCACAGCAGCAGCGTCGAGTACAGCCGCGGCGACTGCATCAGCCGGTCCGCGGCCAGCACGTTGATCACGCCCTTGCCGTCGACGGTCTGCAGGAGGTCGTCCACGTTCAGCATCGGCTCGCCGAGGAAGCGGTCGCCGCCCTGGTGCTCGAGCGTGAGCAGCCCGCGCTGGATCGCGCCGATCGAAGCCGCCGACACGTTGCCGTAGCTCGTCTGGAACTGCTGTGCGTTGTCGCCCATGTGCTGCAGCAGCGCGCGCAGGTCCTTCAGGTCGAGCAGCAGCAGGCCGGCGTCGTCCGCGATCCTGAACGCGATCGTCAGCACGCCCTCCTGGGTGTCGTTGAGGTTGAGGATGCGGCCGAGCAGCAGCGGTCCCAGGTCGGACACCGTCGCCCGCACCGGGTGTCCCTGTTCGCCGTAGACGTCCCACAGCGCGACGGGGAAGCCGGTGAAGTCCGGCGCCGGGACGCCGACGAGCGTGAGGCGCTCCTCGAACTTCGGCGAGGCCTTGCCGGCCTGCGACAGGCCGGCCAGGTCGCCCTTGACGTCGGCCATGAACGTCGGAACGCCCAGGGAGGAGAGCCGCTCGGCGATCACCTGCAGCGTCACCGTCTTGCCGGTGCCGGTCGCGCCGGTGATGAGCCCGTGCCGGTTGGCGAGACCGGGGAGCAGCAGGGATTCGACTTCGCCGTGCTTGGCGATGGGCATCGGGGCGGGCATGGGCGTCCTGGTAGGGCAGGCGGGAGACGACGCAAGTTTAGCCTGACCGGGGCGGCCGTAGAGGCGGGCGACCGGGCGGGACGGTCCGCGGACGCCCGGGCGGCACCCGCGGACGCCGGGCTTCCTCTCCGGGCCGGTTTCTGCTATGATTTCCTGCTGCAAATTCCGGGATTTGCGTGAGAAATGGGCTGGGCACAGCCCATTTTTTTTTCCGGTGCGAAGCGAATGCAGAGGCTGCGCGGCGTCGACGACGCCGGGCGGCCGGACGGGATGCCGGGTGAGGCTCGACGAACTGCTGGAGAAGACACTGCCCCCGATGGGGTACGAGCTGGTCGACTGGGAGATGTCGCCCAAGGGCCGGCTCGTCCGCGTGTTCATCGACCGGCCGGCCGGCACGGGCAAGCCGGTGGGCGTCGAGGACTGCGCGAAGGTGAGCAACCACCTGACGCGCCTGTTCGCGGTCGAGAACGTCGACTACGACCGGCTCGAGGTGTCGTCGCCGGGCCTCGACCGGCCGCTGAAGCGGCTCGCCGACTATGCGCGCTTCGAAGGCGAGGAAGTGCAGCTGAACCTGCACGAGATGACCGACGGCGCGCGGCGCTGGAAGGGCATCCTGCGCGGCGTGGCGGACGGCGACGTCCGGCTGGAGACCGCGACCGGCGTGCGCACGATCCCGTTCGCGGCGATCGACCGCTGCCGGCTGGTACCGAAGATCGAGTGGAGAAAGGCCAAATGAACCGCGAATTGCTGCTCCTGGTGGATGCCCTCGCGCGCGAGAAGAACGTGCCGAAGGAGATCGTGTTCGTCGCGCTCGAGTCGGCGCTCGCGTCGGCGACCAAGAAGCGCTTCCCGAACCAGGAAATCGACGCCCGGGTCGCGATCGACCGCGAGACCGGCGACTACGACTCCTTCCGGCGCTGGACGGTCGTGCCCGACGAGGAGCACGAGGAGCCGGCGCACCAGATCGCGATCACCGACGCGGCGGAGCGCGACCCCGAGCTCAAGCTGGGCGACGTCGTCGAGGAGCCGCTCGAGCCGATCGAGTTCGGCCGCATCGGCGCGCAGGCGGCGAAGCAGGTGATCCTGCAGAAGATCCGCGACGCCGAGCGCGAGCAGATCCTCAACGACTTCCTCGAGCGCGAGGACAACCTCTTGACCGGCACGGTCAAGCGGATCGAGCGCGGCAACATCATCGTGGAGTCCGGCCGCATCGAGGGAGTGATCCCGCGCGACCAGCTGATCCAGAAGGAGATGCTGCGCGTCGGCGACCGCATCCGCGCGTACGTGATGAAGATCGACCGCACCGCCAAGGGTCCGCAGCTCATCCTGTCGCGCATCGCTCCCGAGTTCCTCGTCCGGCTGTTCGAGCTCGAGGTGCCCGAGATCGAGGAGGGCCTGATCGAGATCAGGGCGGCCGCGCGCGACCCCGGCATCCGCGCGAAGATCGCCGTCAAGTCGAACGACCCGCGGCTCGACCCGCAGGGCACGTGCATCGGCATGCGCGGCTCGCGCGTCACCGCGGTGACCAACGAGCTCGCCGGCGAGCGCGTCGACATCATCCTGTTCTCCGAGGACCCGGCCAAGTTCGTCATCAACGCGCTGGCGCCCGCCGAGGTGCAGAGCATCCTGGTCGACGAGGAGAAGCACGCGATGGACGTCGTCGTCGACGAGGAGAACCTGGCGATCGCGATCGGCCGCAGCGGCCAGAACGTCCGCCTCGCGTCCGAGCTGACCGGCTGGCAGCTGAACCTCATCAGCGTCGAGGAGTCGCGGCAGAAGCAGGAGAGCGAGACCGGGCGCCTGCGCGCGCTGTTCATGGACAAGCTCGACGTCGACGAGGAGGTCGCCGACATCCTGATCGCCGAAGGGTTCACGTCGCTCGAGGAAGTCGCGTACGTGCCGCTTTCCGAGATGCTGGAGATCGAGTCGTTCGACGAGGACACCGTCAACGAGCTGCGCAGCCGCGCGCGCAACGCGCTGCTCACCGAGGCGATCGTCCGCGAGGAGTCGGTCGAGAACGTCGAGGAGGCGCTGCTCGCGCTCGAGGGCATGGACACCGAGGTCGCGAGCAAGCTCGCCGCGCACGGCATCACGACCCGCGACGCGCTGGCCGACCTCGCGACCGACGAGCTGACCGAGATGACCGGCATCGCCGACGACCGCGCGGTGGACCTCATCATGAAGGCACGCGCTCACTGGTTCGAGCCCGAGGCCGAGACCGCCGGTACGGCGGGCGCGGCGGCCAAGTAAGGGCGCGCGGAATCGCGCAGGAGAACACGCATGGCGCAAACGACCATCGAACAATTCGCCTCCGAGCTCAAGATGCCCGCCGGCGCGCTGCTGGAGCAGCTCACCGCCGCGGGTGTCGACGGCAAGAAGGAAGGCGACAAGCTCACCGAGCAGGACAAGACGCGCCTGCTCGACTACCTGCGCCGCCAGCACGGGGCTGCGGCCGAGCCGAAGAAGCGCATCACGCTCACGCGCAAGCAGACGACCGAGATCAAGGCGGCCGACTCGAGCGGCAAGGCGCGCACGATCCAGGTCGAGGTGCGCAAGAAGCGCGTGCTCGTCCGGCGCGAGGACGAGCCCGCGGCGCCGGCGGCGCCCGTGGTCGAGGTGCCGGCGGAGCCCGAGGTGCCGGTCGTCGAGGCCGCGCCCGCCGCGCCTGCCGCGCCCGCCACGCCCGCGGTTCCCGCGGCCCCGCCCGCCGCGCCGTCGCTGCTGTCGCCGCAGGAGATCGCCGCGCGCGAGGAGGAGTCGCGCAAGGCGCAGGCGCTGCTGCAGCGGCAGCAGCAGGAGCTGCAGGAGAAGCAGCAGCGCGAAGCGGCGCGCAAGACCAAGAAGGAGCGCGAGGCGGAGGAAGCCGCGGCGAAGGCCGCCGCCGATGCCGCGGCCGCGGCGAAGGCCGCGGAGGCGAAGACCGGAGCGGAGGCGAAGGCGAAGGAAGGCACGCTGCACCGGCCCGCCGCCAAGCCGGGCGAGAAGCGCGACCGCGTGACGAAGAAGGCGCCGGGCCAGGTGTTCCAGGAAGAGGCCGCGCGCCGTCGCGCGCTCAAGCTGCGCGGCGACACCGGCGGCGCCGCGGCCGCCCCCGGCTGGCGCGGTCCGAAGATCGGCGGCCGCCACCGCGACGAGGACGGCGGCGAGATGGCGGGCGCGGCCGGGCCGCTCGTCCGCGAAGTCACGGTGCCGGAGACGATTACCGTCGCCGACCTCGCGCACAAGATGTCGGTCAAGGCGACCGAGGTCATCAAGGCGATGATGAAGATGGGCACGATGGTGACCATCAACCAGGTGCTCGACCAGGAGACGGCGATGATCGTCGTCGAGGAGATGGGCCACAAGGCGCAGGCCGCCAAGCTCGACGACCCGGACGCGCTGCTCGCCGAGGCGCACGGCGAGTCCGCCGCCGAGGCGCTGCCGCGGCCGCCGGTGGTCACCGTCATGGGCCACGTCGACCACGGCAAGACGTCGCTGCTCGACACGATCCGCCGCACGCGCGTGGCTAGCGGCGAGGCCGGCGGCATCACGCAGCACATCGGCGCCTACCACGTCGAGACGCCGAAGGGCGTGATCACGTTCCTCGACACGCCGGGCCACGAGGCGTTCACGGCGATGCGCGCCCGCGGCGCGAAGGTGACCGACATGGTCGTCCTGGTCGTCGCCGCCGACGACGGCGTGATGCCGCAGACGAAGGAGGCGATCGCGCACGCGAAGGCGGCGAACGTGCCTCTCGTCGTGGCGATCAACAAGATCGACAAGCCCGAGGCGAATCCCGACCGGGTCAAGCAGGAGCTCGTCGCGGAGAGCGTGCTGCCCGAGGAGTACGGCGGCGACGTGCAGTTCCTTCCGGTGTCGGCGAAGACCGGCGAGGGCATCGACCGGCTGCTCGACGGCCTGCTGCTGCAGGCCGAGGTGCTCGAGCTGAAGGCGCCGAAGGACGCGCCGGCGAAGGGCATCGTCATCGAGGCGCGCCTCGACAAGGGCCGCGGCCCGGTGGCCACGGTACTCGTGCAGTCGGGCACGCTGAAGCGCGGCGACATCGTGCTCGCGGGCGCGGTCTTCGGGCGCGTGCGCGCGATGACCGACGAGACCGGCAAGGCGGTGACCGAGGCCGGCCCGGCGATCCCCGTCGAGATCCAGGGCCTGTCCGACGTGCCGCTCGCCGGCGAGGACGTCATGGTGCTGGGCGACGAGCGCAAGGCGCGCGAGATCGCGCTGTTCCGGCAGGGCAAGTTCCGCGACGTGAAGCTCGCCAAGCAGCAGGCGTCGAAGCTCGAGAACATGTTCGGCGAGGTCGGCGCGGACGAGGTCAAGACGCTGACGCTGATCGTGAAGGCCGACGTGCAGGGCAGCTACGAGGGCCTGTCGCAGGCGCTGTCCAAGCTGTCGACCGACGAGGTCAAGGTCAACATCGTGCACGCGGCGGTCGGCGGCATCACCGAATCCGACATCAACCTCGCGCTGGCGTCGAAGGCGGTCGTGATCGGCTTCAACGTGCGCGCGGACGCGCAGGCGCGCAAGCTCGCCGAGACGAGCGGCGTGCAGATCCGCTACTACAACATCATCTACGACGCGGTCGACGAGGTGAAGGCGGCGCTGTCGGGCATGCTCGCGCCGGAGAAGAAGGAGAGCCAGCTCGGCATGGTCGAGATCCGGGAGGTCTACCGGATCTCGAAGGTCGGGACGGTCGCCGGCTGCTACGTACTGGAGGGCCTGGTGCGCCGCGGGGCGAAGGTCCGGCTGCTGCGCGACAACGTCGTCGTCCACGACGGCGAGCTCGACTCGCTCAAGCGGTTCAAGGACGACGTGCGCGAGGTCAAGGCCGGCTTCGAGTGCGGCCTGTCGCTGAAGAACTTCAACGACGTGCAGAAGGGCGACCAGCTCGAGGTGTACGAGATCGTCGAAGTCTCCCGGACGCTGTAGGCGTCTCTTTCACATAGAGACGCAGAGACGCAGAGAAAGGCAGATCGTGCGTTTCGCCGGGATGTCTCGACGTGAGTTGGGCTGCCCTTCCGGGAAGATCCGCGCGAGCGGCCGCGCGGTCGCCCGCAGCGCTTTGTGCGTCCCGGCGTCTCTGCGCCTCTTGGTGAACGAACTGCGATGAAACGGCACTCCCAGCGCGCGATGCGCGTCGGCGACCAGCTCCAGAAGGAGCTCGCCGACCTCCTGCGGCACGAGGTCAAGGACCCGCGGGTCGGCCCGGTCACGATCACGCGTGTCGACGTGTCAGCGGACCTGTCGCACGCGACCGTGCACGTCACCCACCTCGCCGGGCGCGAGCACGGGGGCGCGGCGGTGGCGGCGCTCGGCCGCACCGCGGGCTTCCTGCGCTCGGCGCTGTCGCACCGGCTCGACCTCTACTCGGTGCCGCAGCTGCACTTCGCGTACGACGACTCGATCGAGGCGGGCATGGAGCTGTCGAAGCTGATCGATGACGCCGTCGCCGCCGACAAGAAGCTCTCCGGGTAACGTCGTTTCCACGAAGAGGCGCACAGACGCCGAGCAAGGCTTTCCCTGTGTCTCTGCGTCTCCTGTGAAGCCCGAATCCCGCCCGCGCATCGAGCGCCGTCCCGTCGACGGCGTCCTGCTGCTCGACAAGCCGGTCGGCCTCACGTCGAACGCCGCGCTGCAGCGCGCGAAGCGGCTGCTGCGCGCCGAGAAGGCCGGGCACACCGGGACGCTCGACCCGCTGGCCTCCGGCCTGCTGCCGCTCGCCTTCGGCGAGGCGACCAAGTTCGCGCAGCGGCTGCTCGACGCGCCCAAGCGCTACACGGCGACGATGCGCTTCGGCGTCACGACGACCACCGGCGACGCGGAAGGCGAGGTGCGTGCGACGGCGCCGGTCGCCTTCACGCAGGGAGACCTCGAGGCGGCGCTCGCGCGCTTCGTCGGCCGCATCGCGCAGGTGCCGCCGGCGCACGCGGCGCTCAAGTACCGGGGCCGCGCCTACTACGACTACGCGCGCGCCGGCGAGGACATTCCGCGCGTCGCGCGCGACGTCGACGTCCACGCGCTGCGCCTGCTCGCGTGGCGCGCGCCGGAGGCGATCGTCGACGTCGAGTGCGGCAAGGGCACGTACGTGCGGGTGCTGGCGGAGGACATCGGCGGCGCGCTCGGGTGCGGCGCGCACCTCACGGCGCTGCGGCGGACCGCGACGGGCGGGTTCGACCTCGCCGACGCCATCGCGCTCGACCGGCTGGAGGCCATGGCGGACGGGGAGCGGCTCGCGGCCCTGCGGCCGGCGGCGGCGCTGGTGACCGGCCTTCCCGAGCTGGCGCTCGACGCGGCCGCCGGCCAGCGCTTCCGGCAGGGGCAGCCCGTCCCGGCCCCCGGCCGGGCGGAAGGCGAGTGCGCCGTGTACGCCGGCGGCCGCCTGCTGGGCCTGGCCACGGTCGCCGCGGGCGTGGCGCGGCCGCGGCGCGTCGTGGTCGAGCGTGGCGCCGGCGACGCCGGTACCGGTTGAACGAAGGGGTGTTTTCGGGCTATAATTCAAGACTTTGCGAAACGCGCAATCCGAGAGAAGACGAAGAGGACGAAAACGATGGCCGTCACGGTTCACGACAAGGCGAAGGTGATCGCCGAAAACCAGCGCGCGAAGGGCGACACCGGGTCGCCGGAAGTCCAGATCGCGCTGCTCACCGCCCGCATCAACGGTCTCACCGAACACTTCAAGACCAACGTCAAGGACCACCACTCGCGCCGCGGTCTGCTGCGGATGGTGTCGCGCCGGCGCAAGCTGCTCGATTACTTGAAGTCGCGCAACGCCGACAGCTACCGCACGCTGATCGACAAGCTGGGCCTGCGCAAGTAAGCGAGGCCCCGCGTGGTCCAGATGCCACAGCAGGTCGCCGCAGCCTAACCTCGCGATGGCCGCGCCCGCACGGGCGCGGCCATCGTCGTTCATGGAATCCGGAAAATGTCCAACCACATCAGGAAATCGATTCAATTCGGCGCGCACACGCTGACGCTGGAAACCGGCGAGATCGCGCGCCAGGCCGGCGGCGCCGTCATGGCCAGCCTCGGCGACTCCGTCGTCCTCGTCACCTGCGTCGCCGCCAAGTCGGCCAAGCCCGGGCAGGACTTCTTCCCGCTGACCGTCGACTACCAGGAGAAGACCTACGCCGCGGGCAAGATCCCGGGCGGCTTCTTCCGCCGCGAGGGCCGGCCGTCGGAGAAGGAGATCCTGACGTGCCGCCTGATCGACCGGCCGCTGCGGCCGCTGTTCCCCGACGGCTTCTACAACGACGTGCAGATCGTCGCGACCGTCATGTCGGTGGACCCGGAGATCGATCCGGACATCCCGGCGATGATCGGCGCCTCGGCGGCGGTGGCGCTGTCGGGCATTCCGTTCGCCGGCCCGATCGCCGCCGCCCGCGTCGGCTACGTCGGCGGCCAGTACGTGCTCAACCCGACCAAGGCCGAGCTCGCCACGTCGCAGCTCGACCTCGTCGTCGCCGGCACCGAGGCGGCCGTGCTGATGGTGGAGTCGGAGGCGCACGAGCTGCCGGAAGAGGTGATGCTGGGCGCCGTCGTGTTCGGGCACCAGCAGCAGCAGGCGGTGATCGAGCTGATCCACGCGCTGGTGGAGGAGGGCGGCAAGCCGCTGTGGGACTGGCAGCCGCCGGCGAAGGACGAGGCGCTGCTCGCCGCCGTCACCGCCGCGGTCGACGCCGACCTGCGCGCCGCCTACCAGATGCGCCAGAAGCAGGCGCGGCAGCAGCGCCTGAAGGAAATCTACAAGAGCGCCACCGCGGCGTGCGTGCCGGCCGACGCGTCGCCCGACGTCGCGCGCGCGGTGGGCAACATGGTGTTCGACCTCGAGGCGAAGATCGTCCGCCAGCAGATCCTGGGCGGCGAGCCGCGCATCGACGGCCGCGACACGCGCACGGTGCGCCCGATCACGATCCGCACCGGCGTGCTGCCCCGCACGCACGGCTCCGCACTGTTCACGCGCGGCGAGACGCAGGCGCTGGTCGTCGGCACGCTCGGCACCGCGCGCGACGAGCAGATCATCGACGCGCTGATGGGCGAGTACCGCGACCGCTTCATGTTCCACTACAACATGCCGCCGTACGCGACCGGCGAGACCGGCCGCGTCGGCTCGCCGAAGCGCCGCGAGATCGGCCACGGCCGCCTCGCGAAGCGCGCGCTGATCGCCGTGCTGCCGAGCGGCGAGGAGTTCGCGTACTCGATGCGCGTCGTTTCGGAGATCACCGAGAGCAACGGCAGCTCGTCGATGGCGTCGGTGTGCGGGGCGAGCCTCGCGCTGATGGACGCCGGCGTGCCGACCAAGGCGCACGTCGCCGGCATCGCGATGGGCCTCATCAAGGAAGGCAACCGCTTCGCGGTGCTCACCGACATCCTCGGCGACGAGGACCACCTGGGCGACATGGACTTCAAGGTGGCGGGCACCGACCGCGGCATCACCGCGCTGCAGATGGACATCAAGATCCAGGGCATCACCAAGGAGATCATGGCGGTCGCGCTGTCGCAGGCGCGCGAGGGCCGCATGCACATCCTGCAGCTGATGCAGCAGGCGATCCCGCACGCGCGGACCGAGATCTCGCAGCACGCGCCGCGGATGTTCACGTTCAAGATCAACCCCGAGAAGATCCGCGACGTCATCGGCAAGGGCGGCGCCGTCATCCGCGCGCTGACCGAGGAGACCGGCTGCACGATCGACATCAAGGACGACGGCACGGTGACGATCGCGTCGGTCAACGCCGACGCGTGCAACGCGGCGCGCAAGCGCATCGAGGACATCACGGCGGAGGTCGAGGTCGGCCGCATCTACGAGGGCCCGGTGCTGCGGCTGCTCGACTTCGGCGCGATCGTCCAGCTGCTGCCCGGCAAGGACGGCCTGCTGCACATCTCGCAGATCGCCAAGGAGCGCGTGAACCAGGTCTCGGACTACGTGAAGGAAGGCCAGATCGTGCGCGTGAAGGTGATCGAGGCGGACGAGAAGGGCCGCGTACGGCTGTCGATGAAGGCAGCCGCGGAGGAGGACGCCGCGACGCGCTCCGCGCCGGCCGCCGCGCCTGCCGCGACCGAAGCACCGCCGCTCGGCATGGCCGAATAGCGGCGATTCGCCGCACCGCAAAAGGGGCGCCGGCGGCGCCCCTTTTGCATTGGGCCGACGAAAGGAATCCGGCCACGGCGTGGAACTTGCTTTGCCCGACGCGGGGGATGCGCCGCGGGAGGCCGCCGGCCGTCCGCTCGCGATGGGCAGACGAGGAAAATCAACGTGTTACTCAAGACAATGGCCTGGCGACCGGGTACGGGGTGGTCGTCGCCGTGGCCGGAGGGCATGGACTCGCCGTCAACACTTGCCGTGCTGTTCGGCGGGGGCACGGCCGAGCTGTGCCGCGAGGCGATCGCCGAGCTGGCCGCGCGGCTGCCCCGCGCGGTCCTCGCCGGCTGCTCGACGGCCGGCGAGATCCCAAGGAACAGACCTTGCCGCTGGCGATCGCGTGTTTCGGCGCGGTGACGCTGCGCGACGTGCTGCCGGTCGACGCCGGTACCGACGCTGCGTGGCGCGCGCCGGCGAGGCCGCCGCGAGACCGGGCTGGGCGTGTTCGTCTCCGACGCGACGTCAACGGCGGCCAGGCGACCGGCCTGGACAAGCCGGCACCGTCGTCACCGGCGGACTGGCCGGCGACGGCGAGCGCTGCGGATCGACGTGGGTGCTCGCCGATCGCGTGCCGGTCGAGCGGCACGTGACGGCCGTCGGCTGCGACACCGGGTGGTCGAGCTTCGGACCGGAGCGCCGCATCACGGCCGCGAAGGGGAACGTGCTGCGCGAGCTCGACGGCAAGCCGGCGCTCGCGCTGTACAAGACCTACCTCGGCGATCGCGCGGCGGGACTGCCGGCCACGGCGATGCTGTTCCCGCTGTCGATCCGCCGCGACGCCGACGACGACCATCCGCTGATCCGCACGATCCTCGGCGTCGACGACGCCACGGATTCGATGACCTTCGCCGGCGACATGCCCGAGGGCTACCTCGCCCGGCTGATGCGCACCAACAACGACCGGCTGGTCCAGAGCGCAGGGCAGGCCGCCGGCGCGGCGGCGGGCCAGTTCGCGATCTCGGACTCGCCGCTGGTGCTCGCCGTGTCGTGCGTCGGGCGGCGGCTCGTGCTCGGCCAGCGCACGGACGACGAGATCGAGAGCGTGCAGGCGGCGGTGCCGCCGCGGGCGCGGCAGGTCGGCTTCTATTCGTACGGCGAGATCTCGCCGCGGCTGCCCGGCGGCGGCTGCGACCTGCACAACCAGACGATGACCGTGACCGTGCTGGACGAGGCATGACGCGCGACGACGCGCTGCATCCGCTGCTCGCGCGCCAGCTGCGGCGCGCGGGCATCGGCGGCCACGATGCGCTGCCGACGTCGGCGCAGTGGAAGCTGCTGCTCGAGCGCGTCGGCCGCGCGTACCACGACGCCGACCAGGACCGCTACCTGCTGGAGCGGTCGCAGGAACTCGCGTCGGCGGAGATGCAGGAGCTCTACCGGGCGCTCGCCGGGGAGAAGGCGCAGCTCGAGACGCGCGTGCACGAGCGCACGAAGAGCCTGGAGGCGAGCGAGGCGCACCTCGCCGAGGCGCAGCGGATCGCCCGGCTGGGCAGCTGGAGCTACGTGCCGCACAGCGGGCGCAGCGAGTGGTCGGACGAGTGCTTCCGGCTGCTCGGGCTCGACCCGGCGCGCGGGACGCCGGCGGCGGCGGACGTGCTCGGACTCGTCCACCCCGACGACCGCGAGCGGGTGCGCGCGGCGCTGCGCGACGCGTACCGCAGCGGGACGAACGGCGACACCGAGTTTCGCGTCCAGCGCGGCGACGGCGAGACGCTGTGGCTGCACGCGCTGCTCGAGACTTTCGCCGACGACGACGGACGGGCCGTGCTGCTGCGCGGCACGCTGCGCGACATCACGCGGCAGAAGCACGCGGAGGCCGAGCGCGACCGCGCGCTGCAGCGGCTCAACATCGCGCTGCACGGGTCGGACCTCGTGCTGGTCGACGTCGACCCCGACGGTGTGGTCTACCTGTCGGAACGGTGGAACGTGCTGCTCGGCGGCGAGCCGAAGGAGACGCACACGACGTTCGACGCGCTGATGGCGCTGACCCGCGAGGACGAGCGCGAGTCGATCCTGCGCCAGTACGTCGATGCGCTGACCGGCCGCAGCCGCGAGTACAACATCGAGCACCGCGTGCGCGGGTACGACGGCCGCTGGCGCTGGATCCGCTGCCGCGGGCGCGTCGTCGAGCGCGACGCGCACGGGCGCGCGCGGCGGCTGGCCGGCATCAACGAGGACATCACCGCGCGCAAGGAGTCCGAGGAGCGCCTGCGGCAGAGCGAGTCGCGCTTCCGCAGCCTGCTGGCGCTGTCGTCGGACTGGTACTGGGAGCAGGACGCCGACCTGCGCTTCACCGAGGTCTCGGGGACGGACGCCGACCGCGACCGCACGGGCGTCGCGCAGTTCGTCGGGTGCGCGGGCTTCGACCGCGAGGGGCTGGCGATGAGCGAGGCCGACCTCGTGCGCCACCGGACGCTGTCCGCGGCGCGGCAGCCGTTCCGCGACCTCTGCTGCAAGGTGCGCGGCGCCGACGGCGAGTGGCGGTACGTGAGCTTCTCCGGCGAGCCGGTGTTCGACCGCGACGGCCGCTTCACCGGGTACCGCGGCATCGCGCGCGACGTCACGCAGTCGCGCCGCGCCGAGGAGCGGATCCGCCGGCTCGCGCACTTCGACGAGCTGACGGGCCTGCCCAACCGCACGATGTTCATGCACACGCTGGCGCGCGCGCTGTCCCTGGCGCAGCGGCGCGGCAAGCACTTCGCGCTGTACTTCATCGACCTCGACCGGTTCAAGAACATCAACGACAGCCTCGGCCACGAGGCGGGGGACCGCCTGCTGCAGGACGTCGCGCGGCGGCTGCGCCAGCACCTGCGCGACAGCGACACCGTGGCCCGCCTGGGCGGCGACGAGTTCGTCGTGCTGGTCGAGGACTGTGCGGACGCGCGCGAACTCAACGCCATCGCGCAGAACATCCTCAACGCCGTCGGCCGGCCGTACCTGCTCGCCGGCCGCGAATACCACGTCACCGGCAGCATCGGCATCAGCACGTTCCCCGACGACGGGCAGGATCCCGCCACGCTGCTCAAGAACGCCGACATCGCGATGTACCTCGCGAAGGACAGCGGCAAGAACAACTTCCAGTTCTACTCGGCGCAGCAGAACGCGCACTCGTTCGAGCGGCTCGCGCTCGAGTCGTCGCTGCGGCACGCGCTCGGCCGCGAGGAGTTCGTGCTGCACTACCAGCCGAAGGTCGACATCGCGTCGGGCGCCATCGTCGGCGTCGAGGCGCTCCTGCGGTGGCGGCACCCGGACCTCGCGATGGTCGGCCCGAACCAGTTCGTGCCGCTGGCCGAGGAGACGGGGCTCATCGTGCCGATCGGCCGCTGGGTGCTGCGCACGGCGTGCCAGCAGGCGGCGATGTGGCAGCGCGACGGCATGCCGCGGCTCTCCGTGGCCGTCAACCTGTCGGCGCGGCAGTTCGCCGACGACGCGCTGATCGACGACATCCGCGCGGCGCTGGAGGAGGCGGCGCTGCCGGCGGACTGCCTCGAGCTCGAGGTCACCGAGAGCATGGTGATGCAGAACCCGGACCGGGCGGTGACGACGCTCGCCCGGCTGCGGGCGATGGGCATCGCCGTCTCCATCGACGACTTCGGCACCGGCTACTCGTCGCTGGGATACCTGAAGCGCTTCCCGATCGACCACGTCAAGATCGACCGCTCGTTCATCAAGGACCTGCCGCACGACCCCGACGACGCGGCGATCACCCGCGCGGTGATCGCGATGGCGCGCAGCCTGCGCATGCGCGTGATCGCCGAGGGGGTCGAGACCCGCGAGCAGCTCGCGTTCCTGCGCGAGCACGAGTGCGACGAGTGCCAGGGCTACTACCTCTCCCGGCCGCTGCCGGCGGCGGAGTTCGCGCTGCTGCTGCGGACGTGGCAGTGCGACGAAGTGGCGCCCGAGCGCGGGGGCGCGCGGCGCGGGTTCGTGCCGCAGATCGTCGCCGGCACGGGCTAGACGCGCCCCGGCGGGAACGTGCCTCAGCGCCCCGGCGGCCGCGGTGCGTCGAGCACGGCTTCGCCCACGACCGTCACCGTGACTTCCGTCTCGCCGCCCTCGACGCTGACCGGCGGCGCGCCGGCGGCCATCGGCGCCGCCGCGGCGCGGTACATCGGGCGCGGCGGCGCCTGGTCGCCCGTCTGGATGGTGACCTTGCCCGCGCGCCAGCCGTCGTAGCCGAAGCCCCGGGCCGCGTTCTGCGCGCGCGCCTGCCACGCCCTGATCGCCTGCTGCGTCAGCGCGTCCTCGGCCTTGCGGCGGGAGTCCGGGCTGACCGCAAAGCTCATCCCGGTGAGCACCAGCTGGTCGTCGGCCTGCAGCCGCGTCACGAGCGCCGCGAGCGCGGCGAAGTCCGCGCCCTGCAGCGACAGGGTCTGCGCGACGCGCCAGCGCGCCGGCTGATTCTTCTCGGTGAACTGGTACGACGAATAGCCGGACGTCGCGACGTCCACGCCCGCCACCGCCTTCGCGCGGGCGAGCGCCTTCGCCATCCGGGCGTTGACGTCGGCGGCGGCGCGCACCGGGTCCGCGTGATCGGCCTCCGACCGCAGCCACGCGTGCATGCGGTCGTTGGCGACGCTGACGGTGGCGGCGGCGCTCAGCGTGACGATCGGTGTCGCGGGCGCGGCGGGGTCCGCCGCGACGGCGTGCGTGGCGACGGCGACGACGGCAAGGACGACGGCGAGACGGGTGCGCAGGTTCATGCAAGACTCCAGGGGGCGTTGCGGGCGCGGCCGGGCAGTGCCTCGATCGCCACGCGGTTGGTCCAGGAAAAGCACTTGGCCGCGGCGTCGCGCCACGGCAGCCACAGGTGGCGCAGGTGCTCGCGCGGCGCCAGCACCACCGGCACCGGCGCGGGCACGCGCAACCCGAACACGTGCTCGGTGTTGTGCGTCGTGCCGGGCGGGTAGCGCCACGCCCACTGCGGGTAGATCTCGAAGTCGTTGTGCATCCGCCAGTCCTCGACGCCGCCCCAGGCGGCCGCCTCGATGCCCGTCTCCTCGAAGAGCTCGCGCGTCGCGGTCGCCGGGAGCGGCTCGCCCGGCTCCTGGCTGCCGGTCACGGATTGCCAGTGGTCGGGGAAGTCGGCGCGCTCGATCAGCAGCACGTCGAGACGCGACGTGTAGACGACGACGAGCGCCGATACCGGGATCTTGTAACGCATCCGAGGCCCGGATGGGGTCAGGTCACTTCACAAAGAGACGCACAGACGCGGCGGGAACCCGATGCTGCCTTCTCTGTGCCTCTGCGCCTCTTTGTGGGAGCGGTGGAACGACCTTGCTCAAGCCGTGAAGACCCAGAACGCGACGTGCCGTTCCTTCCAGAACTCGCTCGCCTCGGCGAAAATGTCCTCGAGCATCGCCCAGTCGGTGGGGTGGTCGCGGCGGTAGGCGCCGCTGCCCGCGAAGAGGATCAC
>JBGAMF010000080.1:0-17599 GCA_044223185.1 Casimicrobiaceae bacterium
AAGGCGGCGGTTCGGCTCATCGGCAATGTCCTCGCGGGAAGGCGGCAGCCGCGATGATGCACGCGCCCGGCGCGCGGTTCAACCGTCGCGCGCAGGCGCCCGGCAGGCGTCCGCGGGCGACGGCCGGCGGTTGACCGGCGCGTGCGAACCCCGAATACTCCGGCTCGCGCACGCCGCCTGCCCTGCGCGGGCAGCGTGCGCCTCCGTCGACTCCGCGAAGGGACCCTGCATGCGCCGTGCGCTCCTGATCACCAGTGCCGTCATCGGGTGGTGCGGCCTCGCGCCGTTCACCACGGCAGTGGCTGCGCCCACGTCCTTCTGCACGGCGCAGAAGGCGCTGGTCGACCAGTACGTCGGCCCGATGGTGCGGCCGCCGTCGGCCGGCACCGCCGCGACCGGCGATCCGAAGACCGTCGGCGCCATGGTGGTCACGCTGAAGCTGGGCGAGGCGCCGTGCGCGTTCGCGTTCGGCGAGACCGCGATCGGCTCCGGCGTCGCGCCGGACGAGCAGACGATCTTCGAGCTCGCGTCGGTGACCAAGACCTTCACGACGTCGATCCTCGCGCTGCGCGCCGCCGCGGGGGTCGTCAACGTGCACCTGCCGGTCACGCTGCTGCTGCCGCCCGAGTACGAGCTCGCGCCGCGGATGCAGCGCGTGTCGCTGCAGCAGCTGGCGACGTTCAGCGGCGGCTTCCCGTGGAGCGACCCGCCCGGCTTCCAGAGGGCGTGGCCGCAATACAGGTTCGTCGCCGAAGTGAACGCGCTGGAGCCCTTGCACCCGATCCCCGGCGAGGCCGACCTGCCGACGGTCAACTACTACTCGAACGGCAGCATCGGACTGCTCGGGCAGATCCTGATGTACGTCGACACGATGATCGGCGCCGGCAGCTACCCGCCGATCCCGCGCGGCTTCAGTGCGTGGATCGAGGACCACCTGACCGGCCCGCTCGACATGCCGAGCACGCGCGTCACTCCGCCGGGCCCCTGGTCCACCGGTTACGCGATCGCCAACGGCCATTACCGCGAGACGCTCCCGTTCCTCTGGGTTCCGTGGGGGCCGGCGGGCGCGCTGCGCAGCAACGCGGCCGACATGCGCAACTTCCTCCGCGCGAACATCTGCGCCCACCACGCCACCGACCCCGCCTGCGCCGGGCTGCCGCCGGACCTGCTGGCCGCGCTGCCGCTCGCGCACGCGCCGAACGACTACGTGCCGCACGGCTCGCTCGCCGACCCGACGCTCTACACCGTCGACACGCAGACCGGCAAGCCGAGCGAGGCCGTGCAGGGGTGGGCGTGGGTGTACGTGCCGCCTCCGGAGCCCAATCCCACCAACGCGAGCCCGATCATCTGGAAGGACGGCGGGCATCCCGGGTACTCCACGTGGATCGGCTTCAACCCGGGCAAGGCGTACGGCATCGTGCTGCTGTACAACACCGGCGGCGTGAGCCCCAAGGAAGCCGGGCTGGAAATCATCCGGCAGACGCCGTAGGCGCGGACGCGCCGGCGGCCGCTCGCCGGCCCGAGGCCGCGAAGCGACATGCGTGCGCGCGTCCGTCACGCCCTGCTCGCGCTGATTCCGGTCACGCTCGTGGCCGTCGTCGGCGCGATCGGCGGCGAGCTGTGGCTGCGCGCGCAGCACCGCGAGCTGCGGGCGACGCTCGACGCGCGGTTCAAGGACCGCGAGCGCTGCACGCGCGCGTCCGCCGATCCGCGCCTCGTCTACGAGGGCGTGCCGGGCAAGTGCGACCAGAACTCGAACGGCTTCCGCGACGGCGAACACGCGCTGGCGAAGCCGCCCGGCACGTTCCGGATCGTGGTGATCGGCGACAGCGTCGCGGCCGGGCAAGGCGTGCGGCCGGACGAGACCTTTGCGCGGGTGCTGGAGCGCGTGCTGCGGGTGCGAGGCAAGGACGCCGAAGTGATCGTGCTCGCCGTCACCGGCTACTCGACGGTGCAGCAGTTCCCGCTGCTCGACCGCGCGTACGCGTACGGCCCGGATCTCGTCCTGTGGGCGTACACGCTCAACGACCCCGCCGACCCCGTCCTCGACAACGCGAACGGCGAGCTGGGCGCGTACTTCCACGCGCCGGGCAGCTACGTGCTCGACTGGCTGCATACGCGCTTCGCGCGCGCGACGCTGAACTTGAAGGGCCGCGACTGTCCGCAGGAGTGGCACGCGCGAATGCACTGCCTGCATCGGGAAGACATCGCGCGCAACTTCGCCACGATCGCCGCCAGCGGCAAGGCGCGCGGGACGCCGATCGCGCTCGTCGTGCTGCCGCTGCTCCCGGAGCGTGGCGGCTACGACGCGTACGCGTGGCGGGCGATCCACGACGACCTGCGCGCGTTGGCGGCGGCGCAGGGGCTCGCCGTGATCGACGCGCTGCCGGCGTTCGCGGGCGCGGACGTCGCGGACCTGCGGCTGCCCGGCGACGGGGCGTGGGTCGATCCGTGGCATCCGAATGCGCGGGGGCACGCGCTGCTCGGAAGCTACCTGGCGAGGCAGCTGGGAGACAGGGAAGCGAGGCAGCCGTGAAAGCACTCGCGTGCGCCCGCGCGCAAGCTCTTGCGCGACAGAAAATGGAGCCAGGCTCGAATTTCTCTCGAATTTCTCGGCCCAAGCGGCGATTCGGAAGCCTGGCCGCTTTTCTCCGGTAGGTCCTGTGCCGCGAGGTTGTTTCTCATGCCTGGGACACGATCCGTAACCTGTTTCTTCGGACCGTACACGACGGCATCTCGATCGTAAGCTTCATGCATTACGATCTTGGCTACATCGACTGGAGCAATAGACACTGCAACCCCTCGACAACCCGTTCGGCGCGAGGTTGTTACCCATGTCTCAGGTACAGTCTGTTACCTATGCCTCAAGACTGTACAGGCGAAAACTGGCGGAGACGGAGGGATTCGAACCCTCGATACAGGTTTTAGCCCGTATGCTCCCTTAGCAGGGGAGTGCCTTCGACCACTCGGCCACGTCTCCGGGAGAGCGCCGGATTATACGGGCAAGCGCGCGCAGCGTCCACCGACGGCGCGCGAATGCCGCGGAAAAACAGGGGCTTAGGCCGGTTCCTTGTCGAGCTCGAACGCCCGGTGCAGCACGCGCACCGCGAGCTCCAGGTACTTCTCGTCGATGACTACGGACACCTTGATCTCGGACGTCGAGATCATCTGCATGTTGATGCCCTCGTCCGCCAGCGTCTTGAACAGCTTCGACGCGATGCCGACGTGCGAGCGCATGCCGATGCCCACGACCGACACCTTGCAGATCCTGTTGTCGCCGATGATCTCGCGCGCGGCGAACGTCTTGCCGCGCTCGTCGGCCAGCACGGCGAGCGCCTTCGCGTACTCGGTGCGGTTGACCGTGAACGAGAAGTCGGTGTGGCCGGACGCGCCGATGTTCTGCACGATCATGTCGACGTCGATGTTGGCGGCGGCGATCGGCCCGAGGATCGCGTAGGCGATGCCCGGCTTGTCGGGCACGCCCATCACCGAGATCTTGGCCTCGTCGCGGTTGAACGCGATGCCGGAGATGATCGCCTGTTCCATGGTGTCCTCTTCCTCGAACGTGATGAGCGTGCCGGGCGCCGACGATTCCGGATCGTCGAGCGACGACAGCACGCGCAGCTTGACCTTGTACTTGCCGGCGAACTCCACCGAGCGGATCTGGAGCACCTTCGAGCCCAGGCTCGCCATCTCCAGCATTTCCTCGAACGTGACGGTGGACAGCCGGCGCGCCTCGGGCACGATGCGCGGGTCGGTCGTGTAGACGCCGTCGACGTCCGTGTAGATCTGGCACTCGTCGGCCTTCAGCGCGGCGGCGAGCGCCACGCCCGACGTGTCGGAGCCGCCGCGGCCGAGCGTGGTGATGTTGCCGTCGGCGTCCACGCCCTGGAACCCGGCGACGATGACGATGGTGCCGGCCTCGAGGTCGCGGCGCATCGCCGCCTCGTCGATGTCGAGGATGCGCGCCTTCGTGTACGCGTCGTCGGTCAGGATGCGCACCTGCCCGCCGGTGTAGCTCTTCGCCTTGAGGCCCATCTCCATCAGCGTGATCGCCAGCAGCCCGATCGTCACCTGCTCGCCGGTGGCGGCGACGACGTCGAGCTCGCGCGGATCCGGGTTCGGCGACAGTTCCTTCGCGAGCGCCAGCAGGCGGTTGGTCTCGCCGGCCATCGCCGACACGACGATCACCAGCTGGTGGCCCTGCCTGTGGAAGTGCGCGACGCGGCGCGCGACGTTGCGGATCCGCTCGGCCGAGCCGACCGACGTGCCGCCGTACTTCTGGACGATGAGTGCCATGGGTGGTGCGAAGCGGAGACTGGCAAAAAGCGGAGACGGCGCCGTCAGACGGCGCGGAACGCGAGCGTCGCGTTGGTGCCCCCGAACCCGAACGAATTGGACAACGCCGCGCGGATCGCCATCTTGCGCGCGGTCAAGGGAACGAAATCGAGGTCGCACTGCGGGTCGACGTCGGTCAGGTTCGCCGTCGGCGGCGCGACCTGGTCGCGGATCGCCAGCACCGTGAACACGGCCTCCACGCCGCCGGCGGCGCCCAGCAGGTGCCCGGTCATCGACTTGGTCGACGACACGGCGAGCCGCGCGGCGTGATCGCCGAACGCGCGCTTCACGCCGACGCACTCGGCCACGTCGCCCAGCGGCGTGGACGTCCCGTGCGCGTTGATGTAGTCGATGTCCTCGGCCTTCAGGCCGCCGTTCTTCAGGGCGTTGAGCATGCTGCGCCGCCCGCCGTCGCCGTCTTCGGGCGGCGCCGTGATGTGGTGCGCGTCGGCGCTCATGCCGTAGCCGGCGAGCTCGCAGTAGATGCGGGCGCCGCGCGCCTTCGCGTGCTCCATCTCCTCCAGCACCAGCACGCCGGCGCCCTCGCCCAGCACGAAGCCGTCGCGCCCCTTGTCCCACGGGCGGCTCGCGGTGGCCGGATCGTCGTTGCGCGTGGACAGCGCGCGCGAGGCGCAGAAGCCGCCGATGCCGAGCGGCGAGACCGTCGACTCGGAGCCGCCGGCGACCATCACGTCGGCGTCGCCGTACTCGATGAGCCGCGCCGCCTCGCCGATGCTGTGGTTGGCGGTCGAGCACGCGGACACGGTGCCGAGGTTCGGCCCCTTGTAGCCGTAGTGGATCGACGCGAGCCCGGAGATCATGTTGATGATCGAGCCCGGCACGAAGAACGGGGAGATCTTGCGCAGGCCGCCCGCCACGAAGTGCGCGTGCGTCTCCTCGATCATCGGCAGCCCGCCGATCCCCGAGCCGATGCACACGCCCACGCGCTCCTTGTCGCCGGCGTAGCCCTCGAGCCCCGCGTCGCGCACCGCCTCCATCGTCGCGACGAGCCCGTAGTGGATGAACGTGTCGTAGCGGCGCGCTTCCTTGCCGGACAGGTACTGCGTGACGTCGAAGCCCTTCACTTCGCCGGCGATCTGCGACGGGAAGGCGGAGGCGTCGAAGCGCGTGATGCGGCCGATGCCCGAGCGCGCGGCGAGGATGTTCGACCAGCACTCGGCGACGCCGATGCCGACGGGCGCGATGATGCCGAGACCGGTGACGGCGACGCGGCGGCGTGGCATGCGGATGTCGATGCGATGAAGGGGCGGTGAGGCCGGGGCGCGGCGCCGGATTCCTGCTTAGTCGTTCCCGCGCGAACGGGAACAAGGCGGCGTCGATCGAATGTCGCCGGGCTCCCGCCTGCGCGGGAGCGGCGACGCGGCGCGCCGGCAGCCGGCGGCCGCCGGCGCCGGGTTACTTCTTGAGATGCGCGCCGACGTAGTCGATCGCCTGCTGCACCGTCGTGATCTTCTCGGCTTCCTCGTCGGGGATCTCGGTCTCGAACTCTTCCTCGAGCGCCATCACGAGCTCGACCGTGTCGAGCGAGTCGGCGCCCAGGTCGTCGACGAACGACGACTCGTTCTTGATCTCGGCTTCGTTGACGCCCAGTTGCTCGGCGACGATCTTCTTGACGCGCTGTTCAACGTTTTCCATTGCTCTCCTCCCCAGTGCCGGGGCCTCCGGAATCAAACCTGTGAATTCTACCAGATCGGCCCCGCCGCCACCCCCGCGGGAGCCGGCCGCGCTTCAGGCCATGTACATGCCGCCGTTGACGTGGATCGTGGTCCCCGTGACGTAGCCCGCGCCCGGGCTCGCGAGCCACGCCACCGCGTGCGCGACGTCCTCGGGCGTCCCCAGCCGGCCGAGCGGCACGCGCGACAGCATCGCGTCGCGGGCGGCGTCCGGCAGGTCCTTCGTCATGTCGGTGTCGATGAAGCCGGGCGCCACGCAGTTGACGGTGATGTTGCGGCTGCCGACCTCCTGCGCGAGCGACTTGGTGAAGCCGACCAGCGCCGCCTTCGCGGCCGCGTAGTTCGCCTGGCCCGGGTTGCCGCTGGTGCCGACGACGCTGCCGATCTGGATGATGCGCCCGGCGCGCGCCTTCATCATGCCGCGCAGCACCGCCTTGGCGAGCCGGTACGCGGGCCGCAGGTTGGTCGCGATCACGGCGTCCCACTCGTCGTCCTTCATCCGCACGACGAGGTTGTCGCGCGTGATGCCGGCGTTGTTGACGAGGATGCCCACCGGGCCGAACTTCGCCTCGATCGCGGCGATGACGGCGTCGCAAGCGGCGGGGTCGGTGACGTCGAGCTTCATGCCGGTGCCGGCGTTGCCGGCGTCCGCGAGCAGCGCGGCGATCTTCGCGGCGCCCTCGTCGGTCGTCGCCGTGCCGATCACCGTGGCGCCGTCGCCGGCCAGGCGCAGCGCGATCGCGAGGCCGATGCCGCGCGTGGCGCCGGTGACGAGCGCCGTCCGTCCGGCGAGCGTGCCCTGCGTCATGGTGGTCCTCCGCGTCCTACGACGCCTTCAGCTCGGCAAGGGTGGCGGCGATCGCCTCGCCGTCGGTCAGCGCGTAGGCCGGCACGCCGTCGGCGATGCGCTTGACGAGCCCCGCGAGCACCTTGCCCGGCCCGCACTCGACGACGTGGGTGACGCCGCGGGCGGTCATCGCGCGCACGGTCGCGGTCCAGTGCACGGGGCTCGCCGCCTGCCGCGCGAGCGCGTCGCGGATCGCGTCGTGCCCGCGATGCTCGGCGACGTCGACGTTGTGGATGACGGGGATCTCCGGCGTGGCGACCTGCACCTGCGCGAGCCGCGCGGCAAGCCGGTCGGCGGCCGGCCGCAACAGCGAACTGTGGAACGGGGCGGACACCGGCAGCAGGACGCCGCGCTTCGCGCCCATCTGCTTCGCGAGCGCGATGGCGCGCTCGACCGCTTCGCGGTGCCCGGCGATCACCACCTGCCCCGGCGCGTTGAAGTTCACCGCCTCGACGACCTGGCCCTGCTCCGCCTCGGCGCAGGCCGACGTGACGGCGCCGTCGTCGCCGCCCATGATCGCCGCCATCGCGCCTTCCCCCGCCGGCACCGCCTCCTGCATCGCCTGCGCGCGGAAGCGCACGAGCGGCACGGCGTCGCGGAACGCGAGCGCGCCGGCCGCCACCAGCGCCGAGTACTCGCCGAGGCTGTGGCCGGCGACCACCGCCGGCCGCGGGCCGCCGGCCGCGAGCCACGCGCGCCAGACGGCGACCCCCGCGGCGAGCATCACCGGCTGCGTGTTGGTGGTGAGGTTGAGCGCTTCGGCCGGTCCCTGCGCGACGAGCGCCCACAGGTCCTCGCCCAGCGCGTCCGAAGCCTCGGCGAACGTCTCGCGCACGGCCGGATGCGCGGCGAAGCCGTCCAGCATCCCGACCGACTGCGAACCCTGCCCGGGGAAGACGAATGCGAGCGTCATGACAAATCCATGAGGAAGGCCCCGGAAGGGAGCCGCAGGTCTGCGGGAGACCGCGTGCGAGGGGGAACGCTCATGCTACCACCGCAGGAAGACGGATCCCCACGTGAAGCCGCCGCCCACGCCGAGCAGCATCACGCGGTGGCCGGCCCGGATGCGCCCGTCGCGCACGGCGAGGTCGAGCGCCATCGGGATCGACGCGGCGGACGTGTTGCCGTGCATGTCGACGGTGACGACCAGCCGCTCGTGCGGCAGGTGCAGCTTCTTCATCGTCGCGTCCATGATGCGGATGTTCGCCTGGTGCGGAATCACCCAGTCGATGTCGTTCGCGGTCATGCCGGTGGCCGCCAGCGCCTCCTGCGCGACGTCCGCCAGCACCTTCACCGCGAACTTGAACACCGCGCTGCCGTCCATGTGCAGGAACGGCGTGCCGGTGATGCGGCCGTCGTGCACCTGCCCGGGCACGCACAGGATGCCGCGGTGGCTGCCGTCCGCGTGCAGGTGCGCCGTCAGGATGCCCGGCTCGTCCGCCGGCACCACGACGACGGCGCCCGCGCCGTCGCCGAACAGCACGCAGGTGCCGCGGTCGGTCCAGTCGAGGATGCGCGAGTAGATCTCCGCGCCTACGACCAGCGCGTTGCGCGCGGCGCCGCTGCCGACCATCTTGTCGGCCAGCGCCAGCGCGTAGACGAAGCCCGAGCAGACGGCACCGACGTCCAGCGCCGCGCCGCCGGTGGCGCCCAGCTTGTCCTGCAGGATGCACGCCGTCGACGGGAAGATCATGTCCGGCGTGGCGGTTGCGACGATGATGAGGTCGACGTCGGCCGGGCTCATCCGCGCCGCGGCCAGCGCGGCCCGCGCCGCGCGCAGCGCGAGGTCCGACGTCACCTCCTCCGGCGCCGCGATGTGGCGCTGGCGGATGCCGGTGCGCGTGCGGATCCACTCGTCGCTCGTGGCCACGCGCTGCGCCAGCTCGTCGTTGGTCAGGATCCGCGCCGGCAGGTAGCGGCCGGTCCCGGCGATGCGCGTGGCCGCCACGCTAGCCGACCGCCGCCGCCGCGGGGGCCGCCGCCGGCACGGCGGCGATCTCGCGCGCGATCTTGTCGAGCACGCCGCTCACCGCCTCCGCGTGCGCCTTGGCGAGCGCGTGGCGGAAGCCGAGGGCGTCGGCGCCGCCGTGGCTCTTGACGACCACGCCCTTCAGCCCGACCAGCGTGGCGCCGTTGTAGCGGCGGGGATCGACGCGCTGCTTGAACGCCTGCAGCGCGGGCCACGCCGCCGCCGCGGCGATCTTCCGCAGCGGGTTGCGGGTGAACTCGGTGCGCAGGAAGTCGTAGAGCATGACGACGAGCCCCTCCGACACCTTGAGCGCGACGTTGCCGACGAAGCCGTCGCAGACGACGACGTCGGTGGTGCCCTTGTAGAGGTCGTCACCCTCGACGTTGCCGTAGAAGTTGAGCGCCGAGGCCTTCAGGAGCTCCGCCGTCTGCTTGACGACGTCGTTGCCCTTGATGTCCTCCTCGCCGATGTTGAGCAGGCCGACCGTCGGCCGCTCGATCCCGTAGACGGCGGTCACGAGCGCGCTGCCCATCACCGCGAACTGGAGGAGCTGGTCGGGCGTGCAGTTGACGTTGGCGCCCAGGTCGAGCGCGGTCGTCACGCCCTGCCGCGTCGGCAGCTGCGACGCGATCGCCGGCCGGTCGATGCCGGGCAGCGTCTTCAGCACGAAGCGCGCGATGGCCATCAGCGCGCCGGTGTTGCCGGCGGACACGCACGCCTGCGCCTCGCCGTCGCGCACGAGGTTGATCGCGACGCGCATCGACGAGTCCTTCTTCTTGCGCAGCGCGTCGGCCGGCGGCTCGTCCATCGCGACGACTTCGGTGCACGCGCGCACGCTGGCGCGGTCCTTCGCCGGCGAGCGCGCACGGGCGAGCGCCTGCGCGAGCGGCTCGGGCAGCCCGACCAGGATGGCGCGGGCATCCGGCGCGCTCTCCAGAAACGCGAGCGTGGCCGGGATGGTGACCGAGGGGCCGTGGTCGCCCCCCATCGCGTCAACCGCGACGGTGACCGTCATGGGGTCGTGGTCTCACGGGAAATGCGGGCCGTCTGTCGGGGGCTGGGCGCGGCTTGGGGGTAGGCGCCCGTGCGGCGGGCGCGCAGGCCGCAGTTTACCCGCCCGCGCGGCAATTCCGAAGCCGCGGAGCCTTCGTGCACGGCAGGTTCCCGAACGGCACGGGGCCGGCGCGCGCGGCACGGACCCGCAGGACGCGTGCAGGCGGGCGAGCCCGGGCGCGAGATGCGCGGCGATCGGCGCGCTTCGCGGCCGTTGCGACAGGATCGGCGCCGGTGCGCCTCGCGCCGGACCGGTGGCTCGCTTGGGGACGCGACCGCGCGCCGGGCGCGACCCGCACCCGCGATCGGGTCACGCCGGGCTTACTCGTCGGCCTTGGTCTTGACGACCTTCTTGCCGCGGTAGTAGCCGTTGGGGCTGATGTGGTGGCGCAGGTGCGTCTCGCCGCTCACCGGCTCGACGGCCAGCGCCGGGGTGCTCAGAAAATCGTGCGCACGATGCATGCCGCGCTTCGACGGCGACTTCTTGTTCTGCTGGACAGCCATGGACTTCTCCTCGTCGTTTCCTGCAATGTTCGAATCAGCCGCCGTCCGCTGCGCACAGGCCCTCGTCGTGCCTCGGCGCGAACGGCAGCGTCAACAGCAATTCGTCCTCCACCAGCTCGTGCGGGTCGAGCGGATGGTCGGCGACCAGCACCTCGTCGTCGCTGTCCGCGTCGAGCGCGTCCGCGTCGCCTTCGCTCTTCGCGAGCAGCGTCACGGTGCGCCGCGCGACCGGCACCACGAGCGGTCCGAGGCAACGCTGGCACTCCACCGACACGTTCCCGTCGACGCAGACCGCCAGCGCCGGCCGTCCCGCGCCGTCCGTCGTGCCCTCGATCCGCCACGCAACGGGTGCCGCGTCCTCGGCGACCCGTTCGGCGAGCCGCGGTGCCGCGGCCACGTCGAACGTCCCTTCGAGCACGCCGCGCTCGCGGACCAGCCGCCAGGCATCGAACGTGTGCGGCGCGCGCTTCATCGTGATCGTGGCGCCGACCGGCGCGGCTACGGGCGACGCCGCGGGCGGCACGGATGCCACGCCGTTGCCACTCGGTTGGGCGGTCTGCCAAAACGGGAGATAATAGCCCAAAGACCGGCCACTGTCAAAGAAAGGCCAGCAAAAACAATGACGAAGGATGACCGCCCGCTGGTGCTCGGCTCGACGTCGCGGTACCGCCGCGAACTCCTCGGGCGCCTCGGCCTGCCCTTCGAGGTGGCCGCACCCGGCGTCGACGAGGCACCGCTGCCGGGCGAGCGGCCCGCGCAGACGGCGCTGCGCCTCGCCGAGGCCAAGGCGCGCGCGGTCGCCGGCCGCTATGGCCACGCGCTGGTGATCGGCTCGGACCAGGTCGCCGACTGCGACGGGACGCCGGTCGGCAAGCCCGGCGGGCGCGAGCAGGCGCTCGCCCAGCTGCGGCGCCTGTCCGGACGCACCGTCGTGTTCCACACGGGCGTCGCGCTGGTCGACGCGCGCAGCGGCCGCTGCCACAGCGAGCTCGTGGACGTCGCGAGCACGTTCCGCGTGCTGGACGAGGCGGAAATCGCCGCGTACCTCGATCGCGAGGCGCCGTGGGACTGCGCGGGGTCCGTCCGTTCCGAGGGAATCGGGGTCGCGCTGTTCGAGCGGATCGGCAGCGACGACCCGACGGCGCTCGTCGGCCTCCCGCTGATCGCGGTCGCGCGGCTGCTGCGCGCCGAGGGCGTCGACGTGATCGCACGCGCTGCGGCCGCCGCCTGATGCGCGGCACGCTCTACCTCGTCCCCAACCTGCTCGGCGTCGTGCCGCCGGCGGACGTGCTGCCGGCGCGCACCATCGCCGTCGCACGCGGCCTGCGCCACTGGGTCGTCGAGACGCCGAAGCCCGCGCGGGCGTTCCTCAAGTCGGTCGCGCCGCCGCAGCCGATCGCCGCGCTTCGCATCGAGGCGCTGCCCGCGGCCCCGGACGCCGCCGCGCTTGCCGCCCTGCTCGCACCCGCGCTTGCCGGCGAGGACGTCGGCCTCCTGTCCGACGCCGGCTGCCCGGGCATCGCCGATCCGGGCGCGCCGCTGGTCGCGGCCGCGCACGCCGCCGGCGTACGCGTCGTGCCGCTCGTGGGTCCGTCGTCGCTGGTGCTCGCGCTGATGGCGTCGGGCATGAACGGGCAGAGCTTCGCCTTCCACGGTTACCTGCCCGCCGACGCCGGCGGCCGTGCGGACGCGCTCAAGCGGCTCGAGGCCGAGTCGCGCGCGCTGCGCCGCGCGCAGCTCTTCATCGAGACGCCCTACCGCAACGAGGCGATGCTGAAGACGGTCGGCGAGGCGCTGCGGCCGGGCACGCACGTCGTGGTCGCCGCCGACCTCACGTTGCCCACCGAGTCGATCGTGCGCCGCACGGCGGCGCATTGGCGCCGGGAGGACACGGCGCGCTACGCGAAGCGGCCCGCGATCTTCATCCTCGAAGCCTGACCGGAAAGAAGGGGGCCGACGCCCCCGCCCGAAAACCGAGCCAGGCTCGATTTCCCCTGGGGTCAGGGCTGCGCCTCGAAAACCGAGCCAGGCTCGATTTCCAGAGTTCCCTTGGGATCAGGGCTGCACGACGAGCGAAAGTAGGGTCAGACACGCATTTCCGGTGCGGGGAATGGTGATCCGAGGCCGTATGCTCACGCGCACCGGAAATGCGTATCTGACCCTACTTTCTAGCGCGCCGCCACGTCCGGCGTGTCGCCGATGTAGCTCTTGAGCATCCGGTTCTCGAAGCTCTGCTCCTCGTACACGGCCTTGGCGACGTCGTGGAAAGACACGACGCCGAGCAGCGTCGCGCCGTCCATCACCGGCACGTAGCGGGCGTGCCGGTCGAGCATGCGGCCGCGCAGCTCCATCACGTCGAGGCTCGGTGCCGCCGTCAGCGGGTCGCGCTCGAAGATCTCGGCGACCCGGGCCCCGCCCAGCGCGCCGCCGCGGGCGGCAATCGCGGCGAGCACCTCGCGGAACGTCAGCATCCCGGCAAGCCGGCCGCGGTCCATCACGACGAGGGAGCCGATGTCGTTGTCGGCCATCGCCTTCACCGCGTCGAGCACCGCCCCGTCCGGCGTCGTCGTGTAGAGCGTGTTGCCCTTGATGCGCAGGATCTCGCTCAGCAGCATGTCGCCTCCTTGCCTCCCGCGCCCGCGGGGCGCACCGTGGGGGAAGCGTACTCCCGGCGCCGCCGGGCGCGCAACCGCGGACCGGCTACTTGTAGAGAACCGACGGCAGCCAGAGGCCGATCTGCGGCCAGAGGTAGAGCAGCGCCAGCGCGATCACCTGGATGCCCATGAAGGGCAGCATGCCCGCGAAGATCTGGTTCAGCGTCACGTGCGGGGGCGACACGCCCTTCAGGTAGAACGCCGCCATCGCCACGGGTGGCGACAGGAACGCCGTCTGCAGGTTGAGCGCGACGAGCAGGCCGAAGAACAGCGGGTCGATGTTGAACTTGGCGAGCAGCGGGATGAAGATCGGCATGAAGATGACGATGATCTCGGTCCACTCGAGCGGCCAGCCCAGAAGGAAGATGATCAGCTGCGCGAGGATCAGGAACTGGATCGGCGTCAGCCCCAGCGACAGCACCCAGCGCTCCACCACGTCCTGTCCGCCGAGCAGCGCGAACGCCGCCGAGAAGATCGACGAGCCGACGAACAGCCAGCAGACCATCGCCGACGTCTTCGCGGTGAGGAACACCGACTCCTTGACCGTGTTGCCGAGCCGCACCTGCCACGTCGCGGCCACGCACCACACGGCGGCGGCGACGATCGTGATCCAGCCGATCCACATCGGCGGCCCGGATTCCAGCACCTCGAACTTGAGCAGCAGGAACCAGACGATCGACACCGCGACCAGGATCCACAGCGGCACCCAGGTCTTCAGGATCGCCCGCCGGCGCTCGGCCGGCTGGCCCAGCAGCCCGTAGACGGCGGCGAGCGCGAAGCCGCCGAGCGACCCCACGGCCGCCGCCTCGGTGGGCGTGGCGAGGCCGAACACGATCGTGCCCAGCACCGAGAGGATCAGCAGCGCGAGCGGGAAGAACGACGACAGCAGCATCTTGAACACGACGAGCCGCGTGAACGTGAACACCGCGTAGAACAGGAGCAGGACCGCCGAACCCACGCCGAGGATGATCCAGAAGCTGTTCGGCGTGGGCAGCCGCTGCCACGCGACGGTCGCCGCGGGTGCGGCGGGCTTCGCCGGCGTTGCCGCGGGCGCGGCCGCCGGCGCCTTCGGCTCGACGGCCTTGGCCGCGGGCTCGCCCTCCGCCGGCGGCTCGGCGAGCCCGGTGCCCTCCCTGGGCGCTTCGTCCGCGCTGCCGGGCGGCTCCTGCACGCCGGCGGTGCCTTCCGCGGCGGTGCTCTCGGCCGAGCCGGCGTCGCCCATCTGCTCGAGCTGCGACGTGTCCGTCACGACGTCGGGCTTGGTCAGCGAGTGCCACGTCAGGCCCATGAGCACCGCGAACACGAACGCGGGCGCCAGCGTGGTCGCCAGTTCGCGAAGGATGGTCGCCGTCGGCACGCCCGCGTTGCGCGGTCCCTTGAGCGCGGCGACGAGCGCCGGCAGGACCCGGCTGCCCGCCTTCGCCGCGATGCCCGCGACGTAGTCCGGCACCGGCACGCGGCGCTCGCTCTCCGGCAGCGGGGGCATCCACGCCGGCTTCAGCTTGGCCACGATGATCACGTACAGGACGTACAGCAGCGCCAGCATGAGCCCGGGGAAGAACGCGCCGGCGTAGAGCTTGACCACCGACACGCCGGCCGTCGCGCCGTAGACGATCAGCATGACCGACGGCGGGATCAGGATGCCGAGGCACCCGCCGGCCGTGATGACGCCGGCGGTGATCTTGATGTTGTAGCCGGCGCGCAGCATCGCCGGCATCGCGAGCAGCCCCATCAGCGTCACGACGGCGCCGACGATGCCCGTCGCCGTGGCGAAAACCGCGCAGGTGACGAGCGTGGCGACCGCCAGCGACCCCGGCACGCGCGCGAGCGCCAGGTGCAGGCTCTTGAACAGCTTCTCGATCAGGTTCGAGCGCTCGACCAGGTACCCCATGAACACGAACAGCGGGATCGAGATCAGCACGTCGTTGGACATCACCGAGTACGCGCGCTGGACCATGAGGTCGAGCGTCTGCGCCACCGCGAGGTCCGGGTTCTGCGCACGGTAGGCGAGCCACGCGAAGATCACGCCCATCCCCATCAGCGTGAACGCCGTGGGGAAGCCCAGCATGATCGCGATGACGATCAGCGCCAGCATCAGCAGCCCGAGGTGGCCGTTGGTCATCTCGGCGGGCGGCGGCATCAGCCAGAACACGAGGATCACGACGAACGCCATGATCGACAGGCCGAACCATACTTCCTTTCTCATCGGGCCGACCCCATCCGCCCCGCGCAGGCTGCCAGCGCGCTCACTTGCGAGCCTCCTCGGCGACCACCAGCGCGTCGAGCTGCGCGATGTCCTCGTCCTTCACGTGCACCATCTGCTTCAGCTTGTCGACGTCGACCTCCTCGACGTCCTCCTCGCGCGACGGCCACTCGCCCTGCTTCAGGCAGATGACGCAGCGGACGATCTCGACCAGGCCCTGCAGCAGCAGCACGGCGCCGGCGACCGGGATGACCGTCTTGAACGGGTAGATCGGCGGGCCGTCCGCGGTGATGTTCGAGTGCTCGTTGATCGCCCACGACTCGCCGGCGTAGCGGTAGCCGGCCCAGACGAGCGCGACCACGCCCGGCACGAAGAACACGATGTAGAGGACGAGGTCGAGTCCCGCCTGCAGCCGCGGCGGGAAGAAGCCGTACAGCACGTCGCCGCGGACGTGCCCGTTCTTCGACAGCGTGTACGCGCCCGCCATCATGAACAGCGTGCCGTACAGCATGATCATGACGTCGAACGCCCACGCGTGCGGGTGCTCCATCACGTAGCGGGAGAACACCTCCCACGAGATGAGCAGCGTCAGCGCGACGATCAGCCACGAGAAGAGCTGGCCCGCGAACGTGCTGATCTTGTCGACGGTCAGCAGGAGCTTCTGCATGGCTGGCTACCGGGATTGCGCCGCGCCCTCACGGGCGCGGCGCGGGCAAGTGAAGACACCATCCGGACGCGCCGGATGGCGTCCCGCAGGCGGCGCGGCGCCGCCTTACGCCTTCTTGGCCGGCGGCTTCGCGCCGAAGTAGTGGTTGTACGCCATCCGCCGGCTGACGTTGGTGTCGAGGTCCCACTTCACCGCACGGGCCGCGAACGCCTTCTGCGACGCGGCGATCTCGACGAAGAGCGGATTGTCCTTGCGCTTGTCGACGGCCTGGTCGTAGATCTCGAGCTGCTTCTGCAGGATCGGGTCCGGCGTCTTGTAGAACTTGACGCCCGCCTTCTCCTGCAGCTCGGCGTAGTCCTTCGAGTAGCGGTCGATCGCCTTCCACGACATGTCGGCCGACGCCGCGTCGACGGCGTTGGCGATGATCGACTGCATCTTCGGCGGCAGCGCGTCGTACTTCGTCTTGTTGAACATGATCTCGAACTGCTCGGCGTTCTGGTGGTAGCTCTGCAGCATGCACACCTTCGACACGTCGGCGAAGCCCAGGATGCGGTCGGACGTGGCGTTGTTGAACTCGGCGGCGTCCAGCAGGCCGCGGTCCATCGCCGGGATGATCTCGCCGCCCGGCAGCGCGTTGACGGCGGCGCCCAGCCCGGTGAACACGTCGATCGAGATGCCGACCGTGCGGTACTTGAGGCCCTTGAAGTCGTCCGCCTTGGTGACGGGCTTCTTGAACCAGCCGAGCGGCTGCGTGGGCATCGGGCCGTACGGGAACGACACGACGTTGGCGCCGATCGACGCGTAGAGCTTGTTGAGAAGCTCGCGGCCGCCGCCGTACTTGTGCCACGCCAGCAGCATGTTGGCGTCCATGCCGTACGCCGGGCCGGAGCCCCACAGCGCGAGCGCGTTCTGCTTGCCGTAGTGGTAGACGAGCACGCCGTGGCCGCCGTCGAGCGTGCCCTTGGTGACCGCGTCGAGCAGGCCGAACGCCGGCACGACGGCGCCCGCCGGCAGCACCTCGATCTTGAGGTCGCCGCCGGTCATGTCGTTGACCTTCTTCGCGAAGTCGAGCGCGTATTCGTGGAAGATGTCCTTGGCCGGCCACGTCGACTGCCAGCGCATCGAGATCGGGCCCTGCGCCTTGACGATGGTCGGGAAGCCCAACGTCGCCGCGCCGGCGGCGGCGCCGGTGGCGGCCGTCAGGAACTTGCGGCGCGAGGCGGTCGCGGCCGGCTTGGCCGCGGAAGACTGGGTTTTGCGTGTCATGCATCCTCCGAGAGGCAGCGCGTCACGTGCAGGTTCGGCGCCGGGTGTCGGGATGGTCGCGGTCTGTAGGTTGCGGCCGCTTGGTCCCGGGGGTTGGAAACGCGATTGCCTGAATCCGGATCGATTCGAAGATTGATTATAGCGATGGCTCGGCCGGCGTCATTGTGCGCCGCAATAAACTGCAGAAATCCCGTTCGCCGGCAAACCTCCGCATTCCCGGGCGCCAACATCCACGCGCGCCGTTCATTCCGCGCCCGGCTCAGGCGGGCAGCGGCCGCCGTTCGCGCAGTGCCTGCGCCAGCGTCCCGGCATCGACGTATTCGAGCTCGCCGCCGACCGGCACGCCGCGGGCGAGGCGGCTGACGGCGAGCCCGCGCGGTGCGAGCAGCTCGCCGATGTAGTGG
>JBGAMF010000081.1:0-17630 GCA_044223185.1 Casimicrobiaceae bacterium
AGCGACGTCGCGACCGTCCAGCGCGATCGCCTGGCCGCCGCGCGCGCCATTGCCGCGCGGCTGCACGCCGGCGTCGTGCTGAAAGGCCTGGGCAGCGTGCTCGCGCACGCGGACGGCACGTGGGACATCAACGCGAGCGGCGGTCCGGCGCTCGCCACCGCCGGCAGCGGCGACGTGCTCGCCGGCATCCTCGGCGCGCTGCTCGCGCAGCGCGTCGACGCGAAGACGGCGCTGCGCGTCGCCGTGTGCGTGCACGGCGCCGCCGCCGACGCGCTGGTCGCGCAGGGTGTGGGTCCGCTCGGGCTCACCGCGTCGGAGCTCCCCGACGTGGCGCGCCGGCTGCTCAACGCAGCAGCGGGCGGCACGTAGCGCGCTGCGCGATCCGCACGGTCGCGCCTGCCGCCCCTCACCCCAGCCCTCTCCCCGCTACGCGGGGCGAGGGAGCGTTGCGGCGGGCAGCGCGCCGGTTGCTCAATGTGGCGATACGCGTTGCGTAGCGCGTGCGCGATCCGCGAGGTCGCGCCCACCGCCCCTCGCCCCAGCCCTCTCCCCGCTACGCGGGGCGAGGGAGCACGTCGGCGGTCGGCGCGACGGCTGCTCGATGCGGCCGCACGCGGCGCGCAGCGCGGCGGTGGCCTGCGCGCGGGCTAGGGGATCAGCACGGTCGCGCCGGTCGTCGCGCGCCCTTCCAGCGCGCGATGCGCGGCGGGGGCGTCGGCGAGCGCGAAGCGCTGGCGCGCCTCCGACCTGATCTTGCCCTCCTGCACGAGCGCGAACAGTTCGCCAGCCATCCGCGTCGTGCTCGCGCGGTCGGTGGCGTAGCCGGCGAGCGTCGGCCGCGTCGCGTACAGCGAGCCCTTCTGCGCCAGCAGCAGCAGGTTGAACGGCGGCACCGCCCCCGACGCGTTGCCGAAGCTGACGAACATCCCTCGCGGCGCGAGGCAGTCGAGCGACGCCGGGAACGTGTCCTTGCCCACGCCGTCGTAGACGACCGGGACGCCCTTGCCGCCGGTCAGCTCCTTGGTGCGCGCGACGAAGTCCTCGCGCGTGTAGACGATCGTGTGCGTGCAGCCGTTGGCCCTGGCGAGCGCCGCCTTCTCGTCGGAGCCGACCGTGCCGATCATCGTGACGCCGAGCGCACGCGCCCACTGGCAGGCGATGAGGCCGACCCCGCCGGCCGCGGCGTGGAACAGGATCGTCTCGCCGGCCTTCAGCGGATACGTCTGCCGGAACAGGTATTGGGTCGTGAGCCCCTTCAGCATCAGCGTGGCCGCGGTGACGTCGTCGATGCCGTCGGGCACCTTCACCAGCCGGTCGGCGGGCATCACGCGCTCGGTCGAGTACGCGCCCGGCGCACCGACGCAGTACGCGACGCGGTCGCCCGGCTTCACCCAGTCCACACCCTCCCCGACGGCCTCGACCACGCCGGCAGCCTCGGAGCCGATGCCCGCGGGCAGCGGCAGCGGGTAGAGGCCGCTGCGGTGGTAGGTGTCGATGTAGTTGACGCCGATGGCCGTGTGGCGCACGCGCGCCTGCCCCGCGCCCGGCGCGCCGACGGCGACCTCGTCGTAGACCATCGCTTCGGGACCGCCGGGTTGGTGGATGCGGATGGCGTGGGGCATCTTCGTTTCCTTTCGGTGAGCGTGGATTCAGGTGGCCAGCGCGCGGAACGTCGCGAAGCCGGCCGCCGTGAGCAGCAGCGAGCCCGCGAGATGCGTGGCGGCGAGCAGCACGCCGGCGCCGTACTGGCCCTGCGCGAGCAGTTCGGTGACTTCGGCCGAGAACGTCGAGAACGTCGTCAGCGCGCCCAGGAAGCCGGTGACGACGAACAGCCGCCAGTGCGGCGGCAGGTCGTGCCGCACGAGGAAGTACGCGACCGCGAAGCCGACGAGGTAGCCGCCGACCAGGTTGGACGCGAGCGTGCCGAGCGGAAAGTGCGCGACGCGCGGGTTGAGCCACGTCGAGAAGCCCCAGCGCAGCCACGCGCCGAGGACCGCGCCCGCACCCACCGCCGCGAACTCGCCGAACATCGGCCGATTCTACGGCAGCGCGCGGCCGCGGCGGGAGCGCCGCTTCACCGGACGAACTGGTCGACGTACGCCGCGCCGAGGCCGCACGCCGCGTAGTGCGCGCGGCACATGTCGATCTTCGTCCACACGTCCTCGTAGCCGTTCTGCCGGCCGTGCTCGTCGAGGTAGATCATCGCGCCGCTGATGTTGAAGAACGTGATCATCTCCGGGCAGTCGGCCGGCACCGTCAGCGTGTGGACCTCGCCGGGCGGCTCGTAGACGAACGCGCCCTCCTCGGCCACCCAGTCGTGCTCGAGGTAGCGCCAGCGCCCCCTGATCACGTAGCCGACGACGACCATCGGGTGCCGGTGCCGCGACAGCACGCCGCTCCTGCGCACGCGCAGCAGGTTGCACCAGCCGCCGGTGACCGTGTTGAGCAGCAGCGGCCGGAACCAGACGTCCGGCGCCTGCGGCACCCACACGCGCTCGTCGGAGGGAATCGCCGCGACGGCGATCTCCGGCTGGATGCCGAGGATCGGCGGCACGCGCGGGGCGCTCAATGCGGCGTCTCCCGGACGGCGGTGGCAAGCGCCGCGATCTCCGTCCGCGCGTCGCCCTCCTTCGGGAACGCGCGGTGCGCGCGCCGGTACCAGTAGCGGGCGTTGGGGAGGTCGCCCTCGAGCATGTGCGCGATGCCGTGCGCCCAGCAGCCCAGCGCCGACCCGTCCTGCTGCACGAGGGCGTGCGCCTTCTGCCAGTCCCCCTTCTTCAGGTGGCGAACCGCGGTACCGATGGGCATCGTGCGCCTCCGTTGCGAATGAGCGGCCGCTACGTGATCGTATACCCGCCGTCGACCACCAGCACCGCGCCGGTGACGAAGCGCGCCGCCGGCGAGCACAGGAACACGGCGGCGCCGGCGATGTCGTCGGGCTGCGCCCACCGCCCGAGCGGCGTGCGCGCGAGGATCGCGGCGTTGCGCTGCGCGTCCGCGCGCAGCTCCTTCGTGAGCGGTGTGGCGACCCAGCCGGGCGCGATCGCGTTGACCCGGATGCCGTCGGCGGCGTAGGCGATGGCGAGCGACTTCGTGAGCTGCGCCACGCCACCCTTGCTCGCCGCGTAGCCGGGCACGAGCGCGCCGCCGAAGAAGGAGAGGACCGACGCGGTGTTGACGATCGCGCCGCCCGCGGCCTTGAGCTTCTCGCGCGCGAGCGTGCAGCAGCGCATCGTCCCGGTCAGGTTGATCGCGAGCACGTCCTCGAACACGGTCGTGACGTGCTCGTGGCCGCGCCGGATGACGCCGGCGCAGTTGACCAGGACGTCGAGGCGCGGCAGGTCGCCGACGAGCTGCGCCGCCGCCTTCGCGTCGCGCACGTCCAGCGCCACGGCGTCGCGGCAGCGGAAGTCCGGCGCCGCGCGCGCGGCGGCGCACTCGCCGGCCGTCGCGCCGGTCACCGTCACGACGGCGCCGAGCCCGGCGAACGCATCCGCGATCGCCGCGCCGATGCCGGTGGTGCCGCCGACGACCAGCGCGACCTTGCCGGCGAAGAGGTCCGGGTGAAACGTGCGATCGGCGGCGTGATCGTTCACGGGCTCGTGGCGCCCTGCAGCATCGTTGCGACGTCCGCCGCACGCGGCAGCGGCGCGACCGCGCCGTAGCCGGTCGTGGCGAGCGCCGCCGCGGCGTTCGCGTAGCGTGCCGCGGCGATCGGATCGTCGCCGGCGACGAGCCGCGCCGCGAACGCGCCGTCGAAGCAGTCGCCGGCGCCGGTCGCGTCCACGCTCGCCACGCGGTGCGCGGCGACCCGCTCGCGACGTGCGCCGTCGGACACGACGCAGCCGTCGCGTCCCTGCTTCAGCACGACGCCGCGCGCCCCGGCGCGGTGCAGCGCGTCGACGACCGCGTCGGGCGCAGCCCCCGGAAACAGCACGTCGGCGTCGTCCTGGCTCGGCAGGCACCAGTGGCAGCGCGCGACCGACGCCAGCACGATCGCGCGCGCCCGCGGCAGCGGCCACAGCTTGACGCGCACGTTGGGATCGTAGGTGACGAGCGCGCCGGCTTCGTGCGCGACGTCGAACGCCGCGAACACCGCGTCGCACGCGGACGCCGAGATCGCCTGGCTGATGCCCGACGCGTGCAGCAGGCGCGCCGCGCGCAGCACCGGCAGCGGCAGCGTGTCGGGGCGCAGGCGCGACGCCGCGGACCCGGCGCGCAGGTACGAGAACTCGTGGCCGCGCTCGCCGTGCGCGACGAAGTAGACGCCCGTCGGCGCCTCCGGGTCGACCGCGACGCCGTCGGTGGCCACGCCCTCGGCCTTCCACAGGTCGACGAACATGCGGCCGAAGCGGTCGGCGCCGACGCGCGTCGCGTAGCCGACGGAGGCACCCAGCCGCGCCGCGGCGATCGCCATGTTCGACGTGTCGCCGCCGAAGCCCTGCAGGTACGCGTGCGGGTCCGCCGACCGCGCCTGGTTGAACTCGATCAGCGGCTCGCCGAGCGCGACGATGGCGGTCACGTGTTGCGCCGGAAGTAATAGTGCTTGCCGGACTCGACGTCGCCGACGAGCACGCCCGGCCCCTCGCGCGCGAGCCACGAGCGCCTGCCGTTGGCCCACCAGATCATGCCGTCGCGCAGGTCGCCCTGGCTCACCACGTCGCCGACCTCGTTGCGCAGGTAGACGCGGCCGCCGCCGTCGACGACGAGCTGCACGATGTCGCCCGAGTCCGGGTCGTACGCGTGGTACGACCCGACGGCCCACGCCGGCGGGAGCGTGCCCGCGGCCGGCGGCGGCGGCGCGGACACCGGTGGTGGCGGCGGCGCGCTGCTTTGCGACGACGCGATGGCGGCGACGGCGAGCGCCCCCAGCACGCCGGCGGCGATCGCCGCGTCGTTGCGGCCGCCGCTGTCGCGTCCGTAGCGGAACTCGCCGCGGCACCCGCGATCGACCCAGATGCCGCCGTTGTCGTAGCCCCAGCCCGAGCCCTGCCGGCACAGGCTGCCCGTCGACAGCTCGCGCGCGAGGCTCACGCGCCCCTGCGTGTCGGCGTTGCAGTACCGGTAGCGGTACGAGATGCTCTCGCACACCAGCGTGCCGGAACGCCCCCAGCTGCCGCCGTCGTCGCGGCCGAACGAAAACTGCGCGCGGCAGCCGCGGTCGACCCAGATGCCGTTGTTGTCGTAGCCCCAGCCGCGGCCCTGCTGGCACAGGTTGCCGGTGGAGATCTCGCGCACCATGATCACGCGGCCCTGCGTGTTCGCGCTGCAGTAGTTGTGCCGGTACGAGATGCTCTCGCAGGTCAGGAAGCCGGTGCCGGCCGCGGCGTCCGGCGGCGCCGCGACGCCCGCCAGCCCCACCAACGCCGCCACGATCCATCGCCTCATCGTCGTCTCCCTCTCTAGGTCCTTCAGCGCGGAGGCAGCGCGCGCACCGCCGCCGCGTACGCGGCGGCCACCGCGCGAACCGATGCCGGCGCCGCCCCCGGCTTGTAGAGGTTCGAGCCGGTGCCGAAGCCCGACGCGCCTGCCTCCCAGTACGGCTGCAGGTTGTCGGGCTTCATGCCGCCGACCGCGAACACCAGCGTGCCGGGCGGCAGCACCGCGCGCCACGCGCGCAGCGCCGCGGGCGGCAGCGCCTCGGCCGGGAACATCTTGAGGCCGTCGGCGCCGGCGGCCAGCGCGGCGAACGCCTCGGTGGGCGTGGCCACGCCCGGCACGCACAGCATCTGCCGCGCCTTCGCGGCGCGGACGACCGCGGCGTCGGCGTGTGGCATCACGATCACGCGGCCGCCGGCGTCCTGCACGCGCGCGACGTCGTCGACGGCGACGACGGTGCCCGCGCCGACGAGGCAGCGCGCGCCCCAGCCGTCGGCGAGCCGCCGGATCGACAGGAACGCGCGCGGCGAATTGAGCGGCACCTCGAGCACGCGGAAGCCGGCGTCGGCGAGCGCGCCGGCCACGTCCGGAATCTCCTCCGGCGTGATGCCGCGCAGCACGGCAACGAGCGGCAGCGGGTCGAGGTAAGCGGCGAGCGGATTCATCTGACGTGTTCCCTTCCGGTCAACGGCTGCGCCCGCACGAGGCCGGCGACCACGGCGATCCGCCACAGGCCGAACGCGGCCGCGTGCGGATCCGCGCGGTCGACGGCGACGTCGGCCTGGGCGAGCGCCGCCGCGTAGCGCGCGACCAGCGCGTCGGCGCCGACCAGCCGCACGCGCGAGCCGTCGTAGCCGTGCCGCTGCGCCCACGTGCGCGCATTGCGGACCTCGCGGCCGATCATCACGCCGGACAGCCAGTCGGGGACCTCGTGGCCGGCGAGCTCGCCCATCAGCGCGAGCGTGCGCGCGCCGAACGAGTCGTGCGCGAGGTTGCCCGGCCCGAGGCCGCGCGCGACGCCGCGCGCGAACGCGGGGCCGGGTCCGCCCTCCTCCGGCCCCGGCACGACGAGCCGGCCCAGGATGCTGTGCTTCAGCAGCACGTCCCAGATCTCGCCGGTCATGAACGTGACGAAGTCGACGAGGCGGCCGGCGTCCACGCACGCCCACTTGGCGTGGGTGCCGGGCAGCGCGCACAGCACGCGCTCGTCGCGCGCACGCACTACGCCGGCCAGCTGCGTCTCCTCGCCGCGCATGACGTCGGGCACGTCGTAGGCGTCGCGCGTGCGCACGCCGGGAACGACGGCGAGCCGCGCCTCGGGCACGTGCACGATCCCTGCCGCAAGGTCGGGCAAATGCGCCGGGCACGCGACGTACGGCGCCTCGACCCAGCCCTGCCGGCTGCCGATCATCCCGCACGCGATGCGGGGCGCGGGGTCGTCCTGCCAGTCGCCGAGCAGCTCGCCGAGTGCGCCGGCGAACGCGCCGTCGCGCACGCGCTGGACGCCGAGCGGCGCCTCGCGCGTCGCGAGCACGCCGCCGGCCGCGTCGACGCGGTACGCGCGCGCGGACGTCGTGCCCCAGTCGATGGCGATGAGTGCGGTCGACGTCACGGCAGGGCCTTCACGCCGCGCCCCCCGGCTCGCCCCGCGGCCCGGCCCCCCGGGACGGCCCGTCGGGCGCTCCAGGTTGCCTTCGCGCTGCGCGCTCCGGCATTCGCCCTCGGGGCGGCCCGTGGGCTCATGGGCGCCACGACACGGCACGAAGGAGAGTGCGGCAGCCGCTCATCGCGGAAGGTGCTCGTCGGAGTGAATCGTCGGATGAGGCGCCGCGGTGCATACGGCGCAGCCCGGAAGGTCGCACGCGAAACGAGCGTCGATGGTAGGCAGCGCGTCGGGGCCGGTCAAGGGGCGCGACTTCGACGAGGCGGCCTTCAGCCCGCGCCGGTGCCACGCTCCCACCGCGCCGCCGCCGCGTCGTCGCTCGCGCGCGCGTCGACCCAGCGCGTGCCGTCCGCGGTGCGCTCCTTCTTCCAGAACGGCGCGCGCGTCTTGAGGTAGTCCATCACGAAGCGGCACGCGTCGAACGCGTCGCCGCGGTGCGCGCTGGTGACGACGACCAGCACGATCTGGTCGGCCGGCGCGAGCTCGCCCACCCGGTGGACGACGAGCGCATCCAGGATGTCGAACCGCGACCGCGCCTCGGCCACGATGGCGGAGAGCGCCTTCTCCGTCATGCCCGGGTAGTGCTCGAGCGTCATCGCGGCCACCGGCGCCGCGTCGTTGACGTCGCGCACGGTGCCGATGAACGACGCGACGGCGCCCACGCGCGGGTCGCCGGCGCGCAGCGCGGCGATCTCGCGCCCGGCGTCGAAGTCCGCGGTCTGCACCCGCACCGGCATCGTCGTCGGTCCGCTCAGCCGCCGGTGACCGGCGGCAGCAGCGCCAGCTCGTCGCCGTCGGCCAGCGTGGTATCCGCAGGGGCCAGCTCGTGGTTCACGGCGTAACGCACGGCCCGGCCCGCGGCGAGTTCGGCCGCCCACGCGCCGCCGCGTGCGCGCAGCCCGGCCACGACGGCGCCGACGGTCGCCGCGTCGGGGCGGACGGCGAGCGTCTCCCCGGCCGCGGCGAACGCGTCGCGCAGCCGCGCCAGGTAGACGAGGCGGACGTTGATGACGGACGAAGGGTCGCTGGAATCGGGCATCGGCAATGGCGCGTCCGGCGTGGCTGCCGTTCGCGACTTCGCAAATTATAGGCGCCCGCCGCGGGCGCGACCCGTCAGAAGCGGAACTGCAGGCCGAACTGCAGCTGGTCGTTCTCGGGAAGCACGCCGGTCAGGTCGCCGGGGAGGCGGCCGAAGCGCGCGTACTCGAGGCGCAGCCCGAGCGCCGACGACATGTCGTAGCGCAGGCCGAGGCCGTAGTTGACGCCGTCGCGCGCGCGCCGCACGTCGCCGCCGACGAAGCCCGGCGCGTAGCTCGCCTGCGCCTCGCTCTGCGCATAGCCCAGCCGGCCGTAGAGCGAGAATCTCTTGCGGAATTCCCACGTGCCGAACACGTCGACGTTCCACGCGCGGCTCGTCGCGTCGGGTTCGGCGGCGAGTGCTAGCCCGACGCCGGAACGCGCGCCCGGCGTGGCCGGCCGCAGCGCGTAGGACTCGGTGGTGCCGATGGCCGCCTCGACGGCCAGGTCGTTGGCCCAGCGGTAACCGCCGTAGGCAAGCGAGCGGGCACCGCCGTCCTCGGCCACCGGCAGCGCGAACCGGCTCCACACGGACGTCAGGTGGCCGAAGCTCAACCCTTGCCGGTCTCCGCCGTCGGAGCGCAGCGCCACGCCGCCGTAGAAGCCGGCGCGGTCGGCGTCCGCTTCCGGGGCCGTCTGCGCGTGCACGCCCGGCGCGGTGGCAAGCGCCAGCGCGATCGACAGTGCAAGTGTATGTTTCTCGAGCATTTTTCCCGGCCGCCGTGCCCCACTCGCCGGTCGGCGCGACCACGGCTGCCATCCCCTTGGTCAAGCGCCGGCTCCTGCAAGTTCAACCTACTCCGGTGCCCGGGCCCCGTCAATTGTGTCGGGCCACGGCGACGCGTTTTGTTCGACGAACGTTGCGATTTCGTCGAGGCGGTCGAGCCCGAAGACGGGCAACCCCGCGGCCGCCAGCGCGGCGGGCGCGTCGGTCGCCACGGCGAGGATGCGCGGGTCGCGCGGGTGGAGCAGCGGCTTGCCCACCGACGGGCGCCAGATCTCGAGCTTGGGCAGCGGGTGCGTCTTGTAGCCCTCGACGAGCACCAGCGCGCACGGCGACAGCCGCGCGAGCCCCTCGGCCAGCGAAAGCTCGGGCGCGCCGCGCAGCTCGTGGATCAGCGCCCACCGGCGTCCGGACGTCACGAGGACCTCGGTGCAGCCGGCCTCCCGGTGCCGCCACGAGTCCTTGCCGGGCTGGTCGACGTCGAACGCGTGGTGCGCGTGCTTGACGAGCGACACCCGGCCGACGCGGGCGGCGAGCCGCGGGATGAGCTGCTCGATCAGCGTGGTCTTGCCGCTGCCGGACCAGCCGGCGAAGCCGAAGATCTTCATGGGAGAGGTGCGCACGCGCGCCGCGTGCCGGGCGCGAAAGCGCGCTTTCTACGCGAGATCCGCGTGCGGCACAAGGCGCGCGCGCCGATCACGCGGCCTGCGCCGCCGCGTCGGCGGCCAGGCCCGCGTGCACGATCGCGCCCGCGCGCACCATCGTGCCGGCGGCGAGCCCCGCGTCCTCCGCCTGCGCGCGCGCGATGCCCCGGCCCGCCAGCGCACGCACGTACGGCAGCGTCGCCTCCCCCAGCGCCAGCGTGGCCGTGCGCGCGACCAGCGAAGGCATGTTGGGCACCGCGTAGTGAACGACGCCGCACTCGACGTACGTGGGCTCCGACAGCTTCGTCATCCGCGACGTCTCGGCGATGCCCCCCTGGTCGATGCCGACGTCCACCAGCGCCGACCCCGGCCGCATCGCCGCCACCATCGCGCGCGTGACGAGCTTCGGCGACAGCGTGCCCGGCTCCAGCACGCCGCCGATCACGAGGTCGGCGGCGGTCACGGCGTCGACGAAGCGCGCCGCGCGCGCATCGGCGAGCGGGAACGCCGCGATCGCGTGGCCTTCGGCCGCCAGCGACCGCGCGAGCGCGTCGCGCCGATGCGCACCTCGCGAGAACACGGTGACGCGCGCGCCCACGCGCGCGGCGATCCGCGCCGCCTCGCCGCCGACGTTGCCGGCGCCGAGGACGACGACGCGCGCACCGGGCACCGCGTCCACGCCCGGCAGCAGGACGCCGGCACCGCCGCAGGCGGGGGCGAGCGCCTCCACGCCCGGCAGCAGGACGCCGGCACCGCCGCAGGCGGTGGCGAGCGCCTGCGCGCCGACGAGGGGCGCGAGCCGGCCGGCGATGCGCGACATCGGCGCCAGCAGCGGCAGGCGGCCGGCCGCGTCGCGTACCGTCTCGTAGGCGATCGCCTCGACGCCGGCCGCCAGCACCGCGGCGAGCAGCGCGGGGTCGCGGTTGATCTGCGCGAAGCCGAACACCGTCGTGCCGCGCACGAGCCGCGCGTACTCGGACGGCTGCAGTTCCTTCACCTTCACGACGAGGTCGCACGACCACACGTCGGCGGTGGCGACGACCACTCCCCCCGCCTGTGCGTAATCGCCGTCGGCAAAGCCCACCGCCGCGCCGGCGCCTGCCTCGACCAGCACGGTGTGGCCGTCGGCGACGAGCTGCCGCGCGCCTTCCGGCGTGACGCCGACGCGGCGCTCGCCGTCCTTGACCTCGCGGGGGACGCCGATCCTCATCCGCGGCCGAGCGTGGCGACGGTGACGGTGACGAGCCCGAGCACCAGGTTGACGCCGACGAGCCGCCGCACGCGGGCCATCGCCGCACCCGCCTCGGCCCACTGCGCCGCGGCGACCGCCGCCCGCAGCTGCGGCAGCGGGCGCGCCGCCAGGTACGCGTAGATCGCCGTCATCGCGAGCCCCAGGGCGGTCATCGCGTGCACGGCAGCGCCGACCGCGCCCATGCCGCCGGCCTGCCCGATCAGCGCAACGCCGCTGCCGACGACCATCGCGACGGCGAGGCCCGCCCAGGCGACGAAGCGCGCGAGCGTGCCCGCCAGCAGCGGCAGCCGCTGCGGCGGCGGCAGCGCCTGCGCGGCCGGTCGCAGCGCCATGTGCGCGAAGAACATGCCGCCGACCCACACGACCACGCCCAGCACGTGCAACCAGCGAGCGACCTGCATCCCCTGCCCTCCCTGCCGCGCACGCCGCGCGGACGAACGAACGATTGTACTTCCCGCGGCGGACCCGCCCGCCGGCGCGCGCGGCGCGGTGGTGTAGCATTCGAGCGGTCCGGGGTGCCGCCCGCGCGACGCCGCTTGCGCGCAGAGCCTGCGCCCCCACGTTGGAGACGCCATGGCCCCGAGCCACGACCTGCTGCCCGTCACCCGGGACGTCCCGCCGCGCGACCTCGAGGGCACGATCGAGCGCACGATCTCCGAGGTGCCGGCCCCGCGGACGCACGCGGTCAGCGACCCCGACCGCGCGTCCGAGGAGATCGCGAAGAGGGCGGCGCGGCAGGCCGCGGTGCTGTCGGGATCGCTGGCGCTGCCGCCCGGGCCGTTCGGGCTCTTCACCGTGCTGCCCGACCTCTACCTCATCTGGAAGACGCAGCGGCAGATGGTCGCCGACATCTTCGCGCTCTACGGCCGCACCGCGGAGCTGTCGCGCAGCCACATGCTCTACTGCCTGTTCCGCCACGCGGCAAGCCAGGTGCTGCGCGACTTCGCCGTGCGCACCGGCCAGCGGATCGTCGTGCAGCAGCTCTCCGGCGGCGCGCTCAAGTCCGTGATCGCCAAGACTGGGACACGCTGCAGGTCGCGAAGACCGCGCGCCGGCTGCTCGCCGATCCGGCGCTCGACGCCGAGGAGCCGCGCCCGCGCGCGTGAGCCCGCCATGTGCGGCCGCTACGAGCTGCACACGCACCCGGCGGCGCTGGCGCTCGCGTTCGGCCTGCCGGCGCCGCCGGCCGTCGCGCCTCGCTACAACATCGCGCCGATGCAGGACGTGCCGGTCGTGCGCCTGTCGCACGCCGGCGAGCGCGAGCTCGCGTTCGTCCGCTGGGGGCTGGTGCCGCGCTGGGCGAAGGACCCGGCGATCGGCTCGCGGATGATCAACGCGCGCGCGGAGACGCTCGCGGAGAAGCCGTCGTTCCGCACCGCGCTGCGCCGCCATCGCTGCCTCGTTCCGGCCGATGGCTTCTACGAGTGGAAGGTCGCCGCGGCCGGCGGCAAGCAGCCGATCCACATCGGCATGAAGGACGGGTCGACGTTCGCGTTCGCCGGCCTGACCGAGCGCTGGCTGTCGCAGGAAGGCGAGGTCCTCGACACCTGCACGATCGTGACGACGCGCGCGAACGCGCTGCTCGCGCCGCTGCACGACCGGATGCCGGCGATCGTCGCGCCGGCGCGCTACGGCGCGTGGCTCGACGTCGCCAACACGGACGTCGCCGCGTTCTTCGAGCCGTACCCGGCGGAGGCGATGGCGTACTACCCGGTGTCCACGCGCGTGAACAGCGTGCGCCACGACGACGCGACGCTGCTCGAGCGCGTCGCCGAGGCGCCGGAGCCCGCGCCGGCGGAAGCGGCCGCGGGCGAACGCCCCGCGCCTGCACCCGGCGACGCCGCGCCGGGCCAATCGGAGCTGTTCTGAAGCGATCGAGCGATTGCTAGCGGTACGCGCTCGCGAGCTCGGCGCCGACCAGCCCCTGCAGCTGCTCGAGTCCGAACGTCGGCAGCGGCCGGCCGTTGACGAAGTACTCCGGCGTCTTGGTCACGTTGAGCGCCTTCGCGTCCGCCGTGTCGAGCGCGATGCGCTGCGCGACGTCCGGCGCCTCCATGTCGGCCTGCAGGCGCGCGAGGTCGAGGCCCACGCCGGAAAGCAGCGGCAGCACGCGGTCGGTCTGCACCGTGTGGTTGGCGACCCATTGCGGCTGCCGTGCCATCAGCACGTCGAGCGTCTCCCAGTACCGGCCCTGCTTGCGCGCCGCCTCCAGCACCTTGACCACGTACTCGGAGTTGCGGTGGAACGGGACGTGGCGCATCGACAGCCGGACGCGGTCCGGGTTGGTGACGAGGATGCGCTTCACGTGCGGGTACATCGCCGCGCACGTCTCGCACGCGGGGTCGATGAACTCGACGATGTGCACCTTGGCGCCCGGATTTCCGAGCGTGGGGGCGTGGAAGCGCTCGAGGCTCTCCCGGTTGCGCTGCGCCGACGCCGCGGTCGCATCGGCCTTGTCGCTCCGGTAGACGAGCGTGGCGGCGACGAAGACCGCGACGAGCGCCGCGACGGCGCCGGCGAACAGTACCTTCCGATTCATCGGGCAATCCTTCCGCGCGCGGCGACGAGCAGCGCGACCATCAGCGTGAACGCGACGAACGACAGCAACGGGATCGACACGAAGCCGAGCCACTCGATCTGCACCTCGGAGCACGGCACGCCCTGGGTGCACGGGCGCAGCGCCTCCGGCACGACGCCCCAGACGAGCAGCAGCTGGAACACCGAGATGAGCCAGCCGCCGCCCGCGAGCGGCAGCGTGTAGCGGACTACCCGGCCGTCGAACGGGAACAGGCCGAGCGGCAGCAGGAGCACGAGCGGGAACATGAAGATCCGCTGGTACCAGCACAGCGTGCACGGCGGCAGCTCCATGACCTCGCTGAAGAACAGCGCGCCGAGCGTCGCCGCCGCGGCGAGCAGCCAGCAGGCGAAGACCAGCACCCACGCGGCGTCCGTGCCGGCAGCCGGCGGTGGCGGCGCCGGCACGGCGCGCGCGGGCGCCGTCGTCCCGGCGCGAATCTCGCGCATTCCGCCTGCCCTGCCGTGCGATCGTGCCGCCACTGCCCGCTCCGAACGATGCACGCGGCGGGCTGCCGCCGGACCGTCCCGGGGCTCGCCGCGCGCACCCGCATTGTCGGCGAAACCGGCGCGCAGCCGTCTGATCTGGAACAAGGCGGCGCCGCCGCGACGTGCGGCAGGCGCCCACCGCGGGGCTACTTCGCCGGCGCGCCGGCGGCGATCCACGCGCCGAGCGTCGCCCGCTCGGCGTCGGTCATGCCGGTGAGGTTGCCGATCGGCATGACGCGGCTCGCCACCGCCTGCTCGTGGATCTTCTGCGCACCGGCGACGATGGCGGCCGGCGAGTCGAGCACGAAGCCCTTCGGCGGGTCGTTGAAGCCCTGCTGCGTGGGCTTGCCCGCGTGGCACGTCGCGCAGCGCACCGCGACGATCCGCTCGACGTCGGCGAACGTCCACGCGGCCGCCTGCGGCTTCGCCGGCGCGATTGCCACCGCGAGGGCGAGCGTCGCCACGGCGGCCGCGGCGGGAATCGCCCACACGGTGCGCCCGTCGTGCCGCAGGTTGAAGAAGTGGCGGACGAACGCCGCGATCAGCAGGATCGCCACCAGCACCAGCCACGCGTGCCGGTGCCCGAACGTCAGCGGGTAGTGGTTGCTGATCATGACGAACAGCACCGGCAGCGTGAAGTAGTTGTTGTGCACCGACCGCTGCTTGCCGTTGAGGCCGTGGATCGGGTCCGGCGGCACGCCGGCGACCTTCGCCTCCACCAGCCTGCGCTGGCCCGGCATGATCACGAAGTAGACGTTCCACGCCATGATCGTGCCGATCATCGCGCCGACCTGCATGTACATCGCGCGGCCGCTGTAGACGTGCGAGAGGCCCCACGCGACGGCCGCGAAGAAGAGGATCATCGCGACGGCCAGCACGCGCTCGTGCGCAAGACCCAGGCGCTTGCACAGCTGGTCGTAGAACACCCAGCCCGCGGGCAGCAGCGCGACCGACAGCGCCACCGCCTGCCACGGCGCGATGTCCGCGACGGCGCGGTCGACCATGTACGTGCCGGCGTGCGCGTAGTAGACGAGCGCGAACAGGGCGACGCCCGACAGCCACGTCCAGTACGCCTCCCAGCGGAACCAGTGCAGCGGTGCGGGAAGCGTGGCCGGCGCCACCTTGTACTTCTGCGCGTGGTAGAAGCCGCCGCCGTGGATCGCCCACAGCTCGCCGCCGACGCCCGCGTCGGCGTCCTCGCGCCGCTTCGGCGGCAGCAGGCTCAGGTCGAGGAAGACGAAGTAGAACGACGCCCCGATCCACGCGATGCCGGTGACGAGGTGCACCCAGCGGACGACGAGCTGCAGCCACTCGCCGGCGTACGCTTCCATCGCGTCAGCTTCCGCGGTAGGTCGACCAGCTCCACGGCGACACGAGCAGCGGCACGTGCCAGTGCGCGGTGGCGTCGGCGACGCCGAAGTCGAGCACGACCTCGTCGACGAAGGGCGGATCGGGCAGCGCGACGCCGGTGGCGGCGAAGTACTCGCCGGCGGCGAACACCAGCCGGTAGCGCCCGCGCGTGAACGCCTCGCCCTCGAGCAGCGGCACGGCGCAGCGGCCGTCGGCGTTGGTCACCGCGTCGCCGACCAGCACGTAGCGCTCGCCCAGGTTGCGGTAGACGGTGATGCGGATGCCGGCGCCGGGCTTCCCGTGCGCGGTGTCCAGCACGTGCGTGGTCAGGCGTCCCATGGTGGCTCTTTCGTGCCGGCGGCGGACCCGTTGCGCGTAGGCGCCGCATTGTATACATTCGACGTCCTCATTGTATGCGATCCGGGCAGCGATGCAATCGTATCCGGCGACGATCCGCGGCGGCACCGAGCAGCCGATCTACGACGCGATCCTCGCGGCGGTGCTCGACCAGCGGCTGGCGCCGGGGACGCGCCTCACCGAGACGCGGCTGACCGAGCTCTTCGGCGTGTCGCGGACGATCGTGCGCATGGCGCTGGTGCGTCTCGCGCACGACCACATCGTCCAGTTGAAGCCCAACCACGGCGCGAGCGTCGCGAGCCCCACGCCGGACGAGACCCGCGCGGTGTTCGAGGCGCGCCGGATGGTCGAGTGCGCGGCGCTGCCGGTCGCCATCGCGCGGGCGCGGCCCAAAGAGCTCGACCACCTGCGCGCGCTGGTGCGGCAGGAGGACGCGGCGTTCCACGCCGGCGACGTGCGCGGCTGGATCCGGCTGTCCGGCGAGTTCCACCGGCGGCTCGCGGCGCTCGCCCGCAACCCCGTGATGCTGCACTACACGACGGAGCTCGTCACGCAGTCGCTGCTGATGACGGCGCTGTACATGCCGCCCGGCCAGACGACGTGCGCGGCCGACGAGCACCTCGCGCTGATCGACGCCGTGGCCGACCGCGACGCGCCGCGGGCGATCGCGCTGCTGCAGCGGCACCTCGACGCGTGCGAGGCCCGCCTGGCGCTCGACCGCGTGCAGCCCCAGTCGGCCGACCTGGCCGACGCGCTGCGCATCCGCCGCCACCGCGCGGCCGCCGCGTCGTGACGAAGCCCCCGCCCTTCGAGCCCGCGTACCCGCGCGACCTCGCGGGCTACGGCGCGACCCCGCCGCACCCGCGCTGGCCCGGCGGCGCGCGCGTGGCCGTGCAGTTCGTGCTCAACTACGAGGAAGGCGGCGAGATGAGCGTGCTGCACGGCGACGCCGCGTCCGAGACGTTCCTGTCGGAGATCGTCGGCGCCCAGGCGTTTCCCGCGCGGCACATGTCGATGGAGTCGCTGTACGAGTACGGGTCGCGCGCCGGCGTCTGGCGGATCCTGCGCCTGTTCCGCGAGCGGCGGCTCCCGCTGACCGTGTTCGGCGTGGCGATGGCGCTGGCGCGCCAGCCGGCGGTCGTCGACGCGTTCGTCGCCGACGGCCACGAGATCGCGAGCCACGGCTGGCGGTGGGTGAGCTACCAGGACGTCCCGGAGGCGGTCGAGCGCGAGCAGATGGCGCGCGCGGTGGAGACGATCGCGCGGCTCGCGGGCCGGCCGCCGGAGGGCTGGTACACGGGGCGCGACAGCGCGAACACGCGCCGGCTCGTCGCCGAGCACGGCGGCTTCGTCTACAGCGCCGACAGCTACGCCGACGACCTCCCGTACTACGCGCCGGTGCGCACGGCTGCCGGCGAGGTGCCGCTCCTCGTCGTCCCGTACACGCTCGACGCCAACGACATGCGCTTCGCCACGGCGCAGGGCTTCAACACCGGCCGCCAGTTCTACACCTACCTGAAGGACACGTTCGACATGCTGCACGCCGAGGGCGACCCCGCGGGCGCGAACGCGCCGAAGATGATGTCGGTCGGGCTGCACTGCCGGCTTGCCGGCCGGCCGGGACGGGCGGCGGCGCTCGCGCGCTTCCTCGACTACGTGCAGCGCCACGACGGCGTGTGGATCGCGCGGCGGATCGACATCGCGCGGCACTGGCTCGCCGTGCATCCGTACCGGGCGCCCGCGGCATGAACGTCGCCGACGTCAACGTCATGGACGAGGCCGCGTTCGTCGCGACGTTCGGCGGCGTGTTCGAGCACTCGCCGTGGGTGGCGCAGCGCGCGTTCGCCGCGCGGCCGTTCGCCGGCGTGGCGGCGCTGCACGCGGCGATGGTCGCCGCCGTCGACGCGGCGACGGCGGACGAGCGGCTCGCGCTGCTGCGCGCGCACCCGGTACTCGCCGGCCGCGCCGCCGTGCGCGGCGAGCTGACCGCCGACTCGACGACGGAGCAGGCCGGCGCCGGGCTCGCGCAGTGCTCGCCCGAGGAGTTCGCCCGGATCACCGCGCTCAACCGCCGCTACCACGAGAGGTTCGGGTTCCCGTTCATCCTCGCGGTGAAGGGCT
>JBGAMF010000082.1:0-17950 GCA_044223185.1 Casimicrobiaceae bacterium
AATTTCCGACGCTTCCTTGCCGAGGCGCCGCGTTGCCGCAAGGAAATTCGAGTCTGACCCTCATTTTTCGTCGGGTCCCGGCGGGTTGCCCCGCCGGGGTGCCGCGACTGCTGACCGGACCGGCTGGCTGCTCCGGCCCGGCGGCGATCCCGATCGTCGGTTGGGAAGGCCGCGCACAGCCTTCGAAATCGCCGGTACTGCGATCCGGGTCATCCCCGGGAGTTTCCTGTGAACATGAGCGTCACCTCCCCGCCATGCCTGGCGGCGGATGCGGGTGCGCGGTGCTGCCGCGCCCGCGGTCCGTTTCACGGTTGCGTTCCGGCGTCCACACGGCGCGCCGGTCCTGCCGCCCGGTGTCGCCACCGGGCTCACTGCCCCGCCGCATAGCGGCAGGCGAGTTCGAACAGGTGGCGCGCGATGCCTTCGGCCTCGTGCGCCGCCTCCGCGGCGGCGATGCGGACGATCAGGCCGTCCGCCGCCCGCCGGTAGATCCCCTCGCGACCCGCGCGGATGAGCTCCATGTGCTCCCGCCCGTACGGCCGCTCGAGCTCTTCGAGTAGCCTTGCCATTTTGTGTGCCTCATTGTCGTCATTTGTTGTGGCACCAGGCTACAAGGAGCCCGGCGCCGAATGGCTGCCGGGCCTCTCCCGCGGGACGCGACGTCGCTACGTCGCGCCCGCCAGGGTGGGAACCCGGCCGCCTGCGTTTTCCCCGCGCGTGCCGGCGACGCCGTCCGCCGGCAGGCCTTCGCCCGAAGCGCAGTCCCGCCCGCCGGTGCCGCAGCGCCACGCGGCCCCGGTGACCGGGGACACGCGCTGGACCAGCCGCAGCAGGCTCGCGTCGGGGGTGGTGCCGATGTGCATTGCCATGGTTCCCGCTCTCCTTTCCTCCGCGTGCAGCGCGCGACGGGCGCGCGCCAGCGCGAATAGCCAGTCCTCGACGGCTGGCGGAACGATCAGGGAGGGGAACTGCGACCTTCCGACTGTTCCGCCTTCACACCCGGCGGAATGTCTTCCGGTCGGGTAGGGCTACAGCGTCTTCGCTACGCCGGCATCGACCGGCGAAATGACGCACCGCTGCAGGCCCGCAATGGCGAATTCCATGGCAGCGCCGTGCGCGTGTAGCGCCGGCGGCGTGCCTTCGAATTTGCGTTGGCGGGTCGTCATGGGTGCAGGGAGACGGTGTCAGTCCACGTGAGAACGAATGACGCGATAATACGGGCGCGGCGCGTCCCCGCGCAAGCGGAAAATTCCCGCCGGGGACGCCGGCGTGACGAAAATGCAACACACAACTTCTGACACCAGATCGCCCGGCCGCCGGCCGCGGCCCGGACCCCCGTGACGCTCGGCGAGCGGCTGCGCCTCGTCCGCGGCACCGAGAGCCAGAAGGTGTTCGCCGCGGCGCTCGGCGTCCACGAGAACACGGTGAGCAACGCCGAGCGGCGCAATTCCGCCACGCAGGAGTACCTGCTGCGCATCGCCGACGAGCGCAACGTCAACCTGCACTGGCTGCTGACCGGCCGCGGCACGATGCGCCTCGAGGACCCGGACGGCTCGCTGCTCGCGGAGAAGCTGTCGCTCGCGCTCACCGACGCGCTGCGCGCGGCCTACGGCGCGCGCTACGCGGCGGTGCCGCTGGACACCCGCGCCCGTGCGCTGCGCGCGGGCGCCACCTACCTCCGCGCGATCGGCGTCACCGAGGACACGCTTCCCGACACGGATTCGCTGGCGAAGCTCGTCCGGCTGACGATCGACGTGATGCGCCGCGCCGACTGACCGGCACGCGCGCCGCCGCCTCGCGGTCGTGCCGCGGGTGCGCTGCTAAACTGCCGCGCATCGCCTGCGCCGGAAATCCGCATGCCCACCCACGCGCTTCGCACGCTCGTAGCCTCCGGGGCCGTCGCCGCCGCCATGGCCCTCGGCGGCGGCGCCGCCCGCGCCGCGTTTGCGCCGCTGCCCGCCGGCACCGCCGTCGAGTACTACCACGCGACGTTCGACCACTACTTCGTCACGCAGGACCCGGCCGAGATCGCCGCGCTCGACACCGGCCGCTTCACCGGCTGGACGCGCACGGGCCGCGGCTTCGCGGTGTTCACGGCCGCGACGGCCGGCGCCAATCCGGTCTGCCGCTTCTACATTCCGCCGGAGCACGGCGACTCGCACTTCTTCTCCGCGTCGCTCGCCGAGTGCGCGGATATCCTGGGCAGGATCGGGACCGACCCCAACTACAGCGGCTACATCCACGAGTCGCCCAACGCCTTCTACGCCGCGCTTCCCGACGTCGCGACCGGCGCGTGCCCGGCGGGCATGGTGCCGGTCTTCCGCCTCTGGAACCAGCGCGCCGACTCCAATCACCGCTACACGGCCGACGCCGGCATCAAGGCGGCGATGCAGGCGAAGGGGTACCTCGCCGAGGGCTACGGAGCGCAGGCGGCGAGCCTCTGTTCGACCGCGGCGGTGCCGGTCGACGCGCTGACGGTCGCGTCGGGCCGCTCGCCGTTCGCGGCCGGCTGCGAAGGTGTCGTGTCCGGCGGCACCGCGTACGTCGGCGCGGAGGTCGAGCCGTACCTCGCGGTGAACCCGGTCGATCCGAACAACATGATCGCCGTCTGGCAGCAGGACCGCTGGTCCAACGGCGCCGCGCGCGGCCTCGCCGGCGCGTACACGGAGGACGGCGGCGGCACGTGGACGCCGGTCACCGCCCCCTTCTCGCGCTGCACCGGCGGCAACGCGGGCAACGGCGGCGACTGGGAACGCGCGACCGACCCGTGGGTGACGTTCGCGCCGGACGGCACCGCGCACTGGATGGCGCTCGCGCTCAACAACGTGCGCAACGGCGACAACGCGATGCTGGCGGCGCGGTCCACCGACCGCGGACGCACGTGGAGCGCGCCGGCCACGCTGCGCCGCGACGGCGCCGCGAACTTCAACGACAAGAACACGATCACGGCCGATCCGACCGACGCGCGCTTCGTCTACGCCGTGTGGGACCGGCTGACCGGCAACAGCGGCCCGACCTGGTTCGCCCGCAGCAGCGACGGCGGGCTCGCGTGGGAGCCCGCGCGCGAGATCTACAACCCGGGCGCCACCAGCCAGACGATCAACAACCAGGTCGTCGTGCTGCCCGACGGCACGCTCGTGCTGCACTTCACCGAGCTCGCCACGGTCGGCGCGCCGGACCTGCGGCTGCGGATCGTGCGTTCGACGGACAAGGGCGCAACGTGGTCGGCGCCGGTCACGATCGCCGGGTTCCAGACCGTCGGCACCGTCGACCCGGGCAGCGGCGTCGGCATCCGCGACGGCTCGATTCTCGGCGCCATCGCGGTCGGCCGCAACGGCACGCTGGCGCTCGCGTGGCAGGACGCGCGTTTCTCCGGCAGCCACGACGGCATCGCGTTCGCGCGCTCGACCGACGGCGGGCTCACGTGGTCCACCCCGGCGCGCGTCAACGGCGACCCGTCGGTGCCCGCGTTCCTGCCCGCCGTGGCGATCCGCGACGACGGCACGATCGGCGTCAGCTACTACGACTTCCGCGCCGAGACGGCCGGCCCCGGCACGCTGCCCACGCTCTACTGGCTCGCGACGTCGGCCGACGGCGTCGTGTGGGCCGAGCGGGCGATCGCGGGACCGTTCGACTACGCGACCGCGCCGCTCGCGGGCGGGCGGCTGTTCCTCGGCGACTACATGGCGCTGGCGCCCTCCGGAACGTCGTTCGTCGCGCTGTTCGGGCGCACGACGGGCGATCCGACCAACCGCGCCGACGCGATCGCCGGGCTGGTGCGCCCGGTCGTTGCCGTGCCGCTGGCCGCGTCGCGATCGTTCAGGGCCGCGGAAGCCGCGGCGCCGGCGTCGCCGGAAGTCACGGAGCGTGCGACGGCGAACGCGCGGCGCGTCGTCGCGGAACGCCTGCCCGGGCGCGCGCCCGGGCTTTAGAGCCCGCCCGGCGTCAGACCAGCGCGACCTTGCCGGTGGCGAGATCGTAGACGCCGCCGACGATGTCGATCTTCTTCGCGTTGTAGTACTTCTGCACGACCGGCGGCGCCGTCTTCAGCCGCGCGACCTGCCGCCGCACGTTCTCGGCGATCGCGTTCTCGAGCAGGTCGCCCTTCTGCGTCTTCTCGGCGACGATGACGGCCGGCTTGATCGCGGTGACGAGTTCGGGCAGGTGGCCCGGCAGCGCCGCGTTGGTCTTCAGCACCTTGATCGCCGCGTCGACGGCGCCGCAGTTCGTGTGGCCGAGCACCATGATCAGCGGGGTGCCCAGGAACTGCACGCCGTACTCGAGCGACGCCAGCAGGTCCTGCGTCATGAAGTTGCCGGCGACGCGGACGACGAAGAGCTCGCCCGGGCCCTCGTCGAACGCGAGCTCGGGCGCGACGCGCGAGTCCGCGCAGCTCAGGATCGCGGCGAACGGATACTGCGACTGCGTGCGCGCCGCGCGCCCGGCCGAGTAGTCGCGCTCGCGCGGCGCGTTGGCCACGTAGCGCGCGTTGCCGTCCAGCAGGCGCTTCAGCGCTGCCGCCGGCGGGATCGCGTTCGGCGGCGGCGCCGCCCCGGGCTTCGGCGGGTCGGCGGCAAGCGCCGTGCCGACGCCGGACGATGCGAGGGCCACCGCGGCGCCCGCGGTCAGGAACGCGCGGCGGGAAAGCGGGGGCACGTGCTTGTCATCTCCACAGATCGAGCACATCGGGTGGCTCCTCGTCGGTTGAAAGGCTTTCCTGAAGCAACGAGCGTGCCGGTTCACAGCGCCAGCGCCACCCGCGTTCCCTGCGCGATCGCGCGCTTCGCGTCGAGCTCGGCCGCAATGTCCGCGCCGCCAATGAGGTGATGCCGGATGCCGGCGGCCGCGAGCCCGGCGACGATGTCGCGCCGCGGCTCCTGCCCCGCGCAGATGACGATCGTGTCAACCGCCAGCACTTGCGGCACGCCGTCGACGCGGACGTGCAGGCCGGCGTCGTCGATCCGGTCGTACTCCACGCCGGACAGCATCGCCACGCCGCGGCGCTTGAGCAGCGTGCGCCGGATCCAGCCGGTGGTCTTCGCGAGCCCGGCGCCGACCTTCGCCTCCTTGCGCTGCAGCAGCCAGACCTGCCGCGGCGGCGCGGCGTCGTGCGCGGGCTTCAGGCCGCCGCGCTCCGCGAAGTCGGCGTCGATGCCCCACTCGTCGCGGAACGCGACGATCGCCGGGTCCGCGCTCGCGCCGTCGCTCGCGTGGCCGTCCGGCGCGTCGCCGGCGGTCAGCAGTTCCGCGACGTCGAAGCCGATGCCGCCGGCGCCGACGATGGCGACCTTCGGCCCGGGGCTGACGCGCCCCGTGACGACGTCGACGTAGCTCGCGACCGTCGGGTGGTCGATGCCGGGGATCGGCGGCGTGCGCGGCACGATGCCGGTGGCGACCAGCACGTCGTCGTAGCCTTCGAGGTCCTGCGCGGCGACGGCGCGTCCCAGTTTCACCTCGACGCCGAGCTTCGCCATCCGCGTGCGGAAGTAGCGCAGCGTCTCGCCGAACTCCTCCTTGCCGGGGATGCGCCGCGCGAGGTTGAACTGGCCGCCGATGTCGTCGGCCGCGTCGTAGAGCGTGACGAGGTGGCCACGCTCCGCCGCCGTCGTGGCCGCCGCAAGCCCGGCGGGGCCGGCGCCGACGACGGCGACCGCCTTCTTGGCGACGAGCGGCGGCGGCGTCAGCACGGTCTCGTGGCACGCGTACGGGTTGACGAGGCACGAGGCGATCCGCCGCGAGAAGATCTCGTCGAGGCAGGCCTGGTTGCAGCCGATGCACGTGTTGATCTCGTCGGCGCGGCCCCGCGCCGCCTTGCCGACGAAGTCGGCGTCGGCGAGGAACGGCCGCGCCATCGACACCATGTCGGCGTCGCCGCGCGCGAGCACCGCCTCGGCCGTCGCGGGGTCGTTGATGCGGTTGGTCGTGACCAGCGGGATCTTCACCGCGCCCTTCATCCGCCGCGTCACCCACGCGAACGCGGCGCGCGGCACCATCGTCGCGATCGTCGGGATGCGCGCCTCGTGCCAGCCGATGCCGGTGTTGATGATCGTGGCACCCGCGGCCTCGACCGCCTGCGCGAGAGCCACCACCTCGTCCCAGGTGCTGCCGCCCTCGACCAGGTCGAGCATCGACAGCCGGTAGACGATGATGAACGCCGGACCCGTGGCGGCGCGCGTCTGCCGGACCACCTCGACCGGGAAGCGGATGCGGTTCTCGAACGCGCCGCCCCACTCGTCGTCGCGGTGGTTGGTCTTCGGCGCGACGAACTGGTTGATGAGGTAGCCCTCGGAGCCCATGATCTCGACGCCGTCGTAGCCGGCGCGCTGCGCGAGCCGCGCGCAGCGCGCGTAGTCGGCGATCGTCTTGCGCACGCCCCACGCGGTGAGCCCGCGCGCGCGGAACGGGCTGATCGGCGAGCGCGACGCCGACGGCGCGACCGCGAGCGGGTGGTACGCGTAGCGGCCGGCGTGCAGGATCTGCATGGCGATCTTCCCGCCCTCGGCGTGCACGGCGTCGGTGATCGCCCGGTGCCGCGCCACCTGCCACGGGAACGACAGCTGCGAGGCCTTCGGCTCGAGCCGCCCCGACAGGTTAGGTGCGATGCCGCCGGTGACGATGAGCCCGACGCCGCCCTTCGCGCGCGCCGCGTAGAACGCCGCCATGCGCGCGTAGCCGTCGGGCGCCTCCTCGAGGCCGGTGTGCATCGAGCCCATCAGCACGCGGTTGCGCAACTGCGTGAAGCCCAGGTCGAGCGGGGCGAGCAGGTTCGGATAGGCGGACATGCCCTTCATTGTAAAGTAGCGGCGACCGCCACTTCCTCCGCGAGCGCGCATGTCCGCCGACCTTCCGTTCCACTCGCTCACCGATCTCTCCGGCCGCCTCGCGCGCGGCGAGACGACGTCGCGCGCGCTGGTCGAGGCGTGCCTCGCGCGCATCGACGCCGTCGACGGCAGGCTGCACGCGTTCGTCGACGTCTACCGCGACGACGCGCGGGCGCTCGCCGACGCCGCGGACCTCGAGCGCCGCGCGGGCGCGGCGCGCGGCCCGCTGCACGGGCTGCCGGTCGCGCTCAAGGACCTGTTCGAGATCGCCGGGCGGCAGACGACGGCCGGGTCGAAGAGCTGGCTCGGGCGCACGTCGGACTACACCGCGACCGTGGTGGAGAAGCTCCTCGCCGCCGGCATGATCCCGCTGGGCAAGACGCACATGGTCGAGTTCGCGTTCGGCGGCTGGGGCCGCAACGAGCCGATGGGCGCGCCGTGGAATCCGTGGGATCTGGCCACGCACCGCGTCGCCGGCGGCTCGTCCTCCGGCTCGGCGGTCGCCGTCGCCGGGGGCATGGACCCGGCGGCGATCGGCTCCGACACGGGCGGCTCGGTGCGCATCCCGGCGTCGCTGTGCGGGCTGACCGGCCTCAAGACGACGTACGGCCTCGTCAGCCTGCGCGGCGCCGTTCCGCTGTCGACGAGCCTCGACACGATCGGCCCGCTGGCGCACACGGCCGAGGACGTCGCGCTGCTCACCGCCGCGATGGCCGGCCCCGACCGCGCCGACCCGCCGACGCTGGCGGCGCCGCGCGTCGACTTCGGCGACGCGCTCGCGCGAGCGCCGGACGTGCGGGGGCTCGCGATCGCGTGCCTCGCGCCCGAGCAGTTTCCGGCCGCCATCGACGACGAGGTCGTGCGCGCGCGGCACGAGGCGGTCGACGTGCTGCGCCAACGCGGCGCGCAGGTCGCGGACGTGCGCGCGCCGATCGACTTCGACGACATCGCCGCACGCGTGGGGCGGCTGCTCGCCTGCGAGGCCTACGCGTACCACCGCGCGTACATCGAGGACACGACGCTGCCGATCGACCCGTGGGTGCGCCGGCGCACGCTCGGCGGCAAGGGCGTGACGGCCGCCGACTACATCGGGGAGCTCGCGGCGATGCGCCGCGCGCAGGCTGCGTTCGCCGCGTGGATGCGCGGCTACGACGCGCTGCTGACGCCGACGCTGCCGATCACCGCGCTGCCGGTGGCCGACGTCGACGAGGCGACCGCGCCGCTGGCCGCGTTCACGCGCGCGGTCAACTACCTGGGCGGCTGCGGCCTGTCGCTGCCGGCCGGGTTCTCGGCCGCCGGGCTGCCGATCGGCGTGCAGCTCGTCGGCGCGCCGTTCACCGAGCCGATGCTGGTGCGCATCGGCCGCGCGTTCCAGGACGAGACCGACTGGCACCTGCGGCGCCCGCGGTAAGTCGGGGAAATTGGGGTCAGAGCTGTAATACTCGGGCCGAGGAGTCGCATCGCGCTGCCAGCGGCGGCCTGCCCCTATTATAACACCAATCACCCCAATTTCCCAGCCTACTGCAGCGACGGCTTCTTCATGAAGTCGCCGCGGTCGGCGGACTTCACCTTGACGTTGACCGTCGCGCCGTTGCGCGCGAGCGTGAGGGGAATTACGGTGCCCGAGGGACCCAGCTTCCACACGCTGCGCAGCATCTCGGCCAGCGTGGCGACGCGCTGGTCGGCGACCGCGACAACGAGGTCGCCCTGGCGCACGCCGGCGCGGTCGGCCGGGCCGCCCGGGGCGAGGCCGCCGACGACCAGCCGGTTGTTGTCGTCGCCGGCGTACATGCCGAGCCAGGGCCGCGCGGGCCGGGCGGCGCGACCGCGCGCGACGAGATCGTCGAGGATCGGCACGAGCACGTCGATCGGCACGAACATGTTGCCCTTCTGCACGTCCTCACCCTGCGCCTCCTGCACGAACAGCGAGCCGATGCCGACCAGCCGCCCGTGCTCGTCGACCAGCGCCGCGCCGCTCCACTCCGGATGCGGCGGCGCGGTGAACAGCGCGACGTCGAGCAGGTACTCCCAGTAGCCGGCGAACTCGCGGCGCGCGAACACCGACGCCTTCAGCGCGTGGTGCCGGCCGCCGTGGCCGATCACGTAGACGTCGTCGTCGACGTCCACGTCCGCGGCCGTCCCCAGCGGAATCGGCGCGAGTCGGAGCGGCGCGAGCGGCAGCACGAGGCCCATGCCGGTGGCGAAGTCGTAGGCGAGCGGGTGGCCGGGCAGCACGCGGCCGTCGTGGGTCGTGATCCAGACCGCGTCCGCCTCGGTGATCAGGTAGCCGATCGTGGCGATCAGCCCGTCGTCGCGGATGACCACACCGTTGCCTTCGCGCTCGGTGCCGAGCAGCGGCGCGGTGAACGCGTCGTCCGGAACGCGCGCCGCGAGCCGCACGACGGCGTTCAGCGCGCGCGGGAGGTCGAAGTCGAGCGCGGCCGCGTCCGGCTGCAGTGCCGTGGGAAACGCCCAGTTCGTGGAGTCGGCCATCGTCGATTCGACCGCGCGGTGCGCGCAACGTTCGGAGCGCGCCATCTTACGCCAAGGCTCGACGCGATCGCGCTGCCCATGCCACGCGCACGGACGATGCCGGTATGCTTCGCACCAGCGGCGCATCCCGGCGCTGCCGGCCCACGCCGCCGAGGCGCACAGAAGGTGACCCGCGTGAGTCCTGCCGAAGTCGTCCAGCGCCAGGTCGATGCGTACAACGCGCGCGACCTCGCGGCGTTCGTCGAGTGCTACCACGACGACGTGCGCGTCTGGCGGCCGCCCGCGCCCGAGCCGGCCCTCGCCGGCAAGGAGGCGTTCGCCGAGTTCTACCGGACGGAGCGCTTCAACCGGCCGGCGCTGCACGCGCAGATCGTGAACCGCATCGTGCTCGGCCGCCGTGTCATCGACCACGAGCGCATCAGCGGCGTGCGCGACGCGCCGTTCGAGATCGCCGTCGTCTACGAGGTCGCCGGCGACCGGATCGCGGCCATGTGGGCGTTTACCGGAGACTGACGACGATGGCGTCCCCGCTCGCCCTCCGCGCGTACTTCGCGCTCGCCGCCGCGCTGCTCGCCGCCCCCGTGGCGCGGGCGAGCGAGCCGGTCCGCCACGTCGGCATCTACGTGACGCCGTATTACGAGGCCGCGCGCGATGCGGGCGGCACGCCGAAGGTGGCCGTCGCCAGGGCGTGGGACGCGCTGCTGGCGTCGAGCCGCCGTGAGGACGTCGCCCGCGCGCGCGACGGCATCGCGAAGGACAACGCGCTGCTGACGCCGATGACGCTGATGGTCCTCGCGATCCGCCTGTACGACGTCGGCCTGCGCGACGACTCCGTGTTCTGGTTCTACGCCGCGAAGAACCGCTACTTCACGCTGGAAGGCGTGGCCGACGTCCGCGCGCCGCAGCTCGCGCAGGTCGAGGACGCCGTGCGGAACTTCGCCGCGCTCGCGGGCCCGGTCATCAACGGCTACGCGTTCTGCGACATCGCCCGCCAGCAGAAGATCGCGGCGCGCGCGCTGCAGTGGACGATCGACAACCCGTACAAGGCGCTGTTCCTGCCGCAGGTGCCGGCGCGGCCGGGCGACCGCGCGCAGAACCTCGACCGCGCCATCGCGGCCATGCGCGCGAACGTCGCGAAGGAGCGCGACTACCTCGCGAAGCCGGAGAACGTCGCGCGGTTCAGGCAGCAACGCGTGGACAACGCGGCGGACCAGCGGTTCTGCTGGAAGTGAAACGAGGCGCCCGGCGCGAGGGCGCCGGGCCGGCCGCGGCTACGGCTTGACGCGCTTCCACACGTGCATCGTGTGGCCGCTGCCCTTCTTCGCATCGAGCTCCCCGGGCCGGCCCTTGCCGGCCGGCGCAAAGACGACGACGTACTCGTCCGGCCCGCGAAACTCGAAGAGCGCGAGCATGACGCGGCCGGCGTCCGGCCCGTTGGCGCGCGTCCAGTCCATCGTCTTCGGGCCCGAAGCCGGCGCGGCCAGGGTCACCTTCGCCTTGATCGGCTCCTTGGCCTGATGCGGCGTCTCGACGACGGTGTCGGCGCCCTTCCAGACGATGCGGCTCTTGCCGACGTGGTCGGCGCCGAGCGGCTCGCCGTCACGCTTGCCGGAGACCATCACCCACGTGCCCTCGAGGCGCTTGAGGTCGGCGGCGGGGTCGGACTGGGCGAAGGCAACCGAGCAACCCAGGACGAGCGACAGCGGAATCAGGCCATGGATGCGCATGCGAAGGTCCTTGTCGGAACGCGAAGTCGATGCCGCGCATTCTACGGCGCGCGTCACGCGATCGGCCCGAACCTCCCGGCCTGGTAGTCCTCGACCGCGCGGAAGATCTCCTCGTTCGAGTTCATCACGAACGGGCCGTACTGCGCGATCGGCTCGTCGAGTGGCCGCCCGGCGATCAGCAGCGCACGCGACGCCGCGTGCGCCTTCAGCACGACCCCGTCGGCGCCTGCGCGGTTGGCGAGGATCGCCATCCGCTGCACCGGCACCTGCGTGCCGCCGATCTCGACGCCGCCGCGGTAGACGTAGACGAACGCGTTGTGCCCCGCGGGCAGCGGCTGTGCGAACGCGGCACCGGCGGGAATCAGCAGGTCGAGGTACAGCGGCTCGGTCACTTCGCGCTGCACCGCGCCCGCCACGCCGTGGCTCGTCCCCGCGATGACGCGGACCTTCACGCCGCCGGGCGTCGTGAACTCGGGAATCTCCGGGCTCTGGATGTCGCGGTACCACGGCGCGCGCATCTTGTCCTTCGCCGCGAGGTTCAGCCACAGCTGGAAGCCCTCCATGCGGCCGTCCTCCTGCTCGGGCAGTTCCGAGTGGACGACGCCGCGCCCGGCCGTCATCCACTGCACGCCGCCGTTGGTGACGAGCCCCTCGTGGCCCGCGCTGTCGCGGTGGCGCATGCGGCCGGCGATCATGTACGTGACGGTCTCGAAGCCGCGGTGCGGATGATCGGGAAAGCCCGCGAGGTAGTCCTGCGGATCGTCCGTCGCGAACGCGTCGAGCATCAGGAAGGGGTCGAGGCGCCGCTGCAACGGCTGCGTGAGCACGCGCGTCAGCTTGACGCCGGCGCCGTCGGAAGTGGGCATGCCCGCGAGCACCCGCTCGACGGAGCGCGGGCTCGTCACGGGCGTGATCGTGGAAGTGGTCGTCATGTTCGCTGCTCCTGTGCTGGACTGGCGCCTGCGCGGTGCGGTTGCCCGGACCGCCGATGCGAGAGGGTCTGACCGCCGGCACGCGCTCCGGTTCATGGTGAGGGTCCGACCCTAGACCACCGCCTCGATCTGCTCGTTCGCGGCGGCGAGCCCGCTGCGCTCGGCGTCCGGCCCCATCGCCAGCCCTTCCGCATAGACGAAGTGCACGTCGGTCATGCCGAGGAAGGCGAGCACGGTGCGCAGGTACGGGACCTGCGTGTCGGCCGGCGTGTTGCGGTACCGGCCGCCGCGCGTGAGCGCGACGTAGACCTGCTTGCCCTTCAGCAGCCCTTCCGGACCGCTCGCGGTGTAGCGGAACGTCACCTGCGCCCGCGAGATCGCGTCGATCCAGTTCTTGAGTTGCGCCGGCACGCCGAAGTTGTACATCGGCACGCCCAGCACCACCACATCTGCGGCCGCGATCTCGGCGATCAACGCGTCGTCCAGCGCGACCCGGGCCGCCTGCTCCGGCGACCGCTCGGCCGCCGGCGTGAACAGCGCGGAGAGGGCCGCCTCGTCCAGCACCGGGTGTGGCGTGACGGCCAGGTCGCGCACGTTCAGGGTCGCCTCCGGATCGACCTCGCGCAGCCGCTCGACCAGCCGGGTGGCGAGCCGCGTGGAGTGGGAGTTCTCGCGGCGGGCGCTCGAGTTGACTTGCAGGATGTTCATCGTGGTCTCCGGGAAGTGGTGGGGCCGACGATTCCAATATATTTGTTGTCTGCAGTGGTCGGAAGGCCATAAAACGAATATCATTGTCCCAACAAGGGAACAATAGGACCGGCCACGCCCCAGTGGTCCTGGCGGACGGCCCCGAAGGCGAAGACCGGAGAGCACCGCGCGCAAGCCCCCCCCGATGAACATCGAACCCAACGACCTGCTGCTCTTCGCCCGCGTCGCCGACGAGGGAAGCCTGACGCGGGCGGCGGCGCGCCTCGGCATCCCCAAGTCCACGGTGTCGCGCCGGATCGCCGCGCTCGAAGCGACGCTTGGTGAGCGCTTACTTCTAAGAACCACGAGAAAGAACACGGTCACCGACTTCGGACGCAGCGTCCTCGAGCACGCACAGCAGGTTGCGCAGGAGGTCGCGGCCACCGAAGAGCTCGCCGACTCCCGCTCCGCGCGCCCGAGCGGCCGCCTGCGCGTGTCGATGCCCGGGGACCTGGCGAGCCTCGTGCTGTCGTCGGTGCTGGCCGAGTTCCTCGACCGGTACCCCGACGTTGCGCTGGAGGTCGACCTCACCGCACGCCGCGTCGACCTCGTCGGCGAGAACTTCGACGTGGCGATCCGCATGGGTGCGCTCGCCGACGACGCGTCGCTGGCCGCGCGCCGCCTCGCCACGTGGACCGGCGGACTGTACGCGGCTCCCGCGTACCTCGCGCGGCGCGGAGTGCCGGCCGAGCCGGAGGCGCTGATGGAGCACGACGCGCTGCGGCTGCTCGGGCGCAGCGGGGAGCCCGCGCCGTGGGTGCTGACACGCGGCGGCGAGCGCTGGGAGGGCATCCCGCCCGGCCGCGCAACCGCCAACTCGCCGGACGTCCTCGCCCGAATGGCGCGTGCCGGCGCCGGCATCGTCGTTGCCCAGCACCACTTCGCCGATCCCTACGTGAAGGCCGGCGAGCTGGCGGCCGTGCTGCCCGACTGGCAAACCCCGCCGACGGACGCGTGGGCGGTCTTTCCCGGCCGCCGGCTGATGCCGGCACGCACGCGCGCGTTCATCGACACGCTGGCGGCGAGGTTCTCCGGGCCCGAGTGCCAGGCGCTCGACGTGCAGGTCCGCGCGAGCGTCGCGGCGCGGGCCGCCGCCGCCGCGCCGGTCGAGCCCGCCTGACGGCCTCTCATCGCCCGATCTTCCGGCGGAGCACGCGACATGTCGTTCCTCGAGCAGGCGGCCGTGTTCCTCGGCACCGCGGTCCTCGTCGTCCCGCTGTTCCGCCGCCTGAAGCTGGGCGGCGTGCTGGGCTACCTCGCCGCCGGCGCGCTGATCGGGCCGTGGGGGCTCGCGCTGATCGCGAACGCGGAGACGACGCTGCACTTCGCCGAGTTGGGCGTGGTGCTGCTGCTGTTCCTCGTCGGGCTCGAGCTCGAGCCGTCGCGGCTGTGGGCACTGCGGCAGCCGGTGTTCGGGCTGGGCGGCGCGCAGGTCGTGCTCACCGGGACGGTCGTGACGCTGGTCGCGCACGGGCTCGGCCTGCCGTGGCCGGCGGCCGCGGTCGCGGGCTTCGGACTCGCGATGTCGTCGACCGCCATCGTCCTCGCGTGGCTCGGCGAGCGCGGCGAGCTGTCCACGCCCGCGGGCCGCCGCGCGTTCGCGATCCTGCTGTTCCAGGACCTGGCGGTGATTCCGCTGATCGCCCTGCTGCCGCTCTTCTCGCCCGACGGCGACGGCATGGGCAACGGGTGGGCGGCCGCCGCCAAGGGGCTCGCCGCCATCGCGGTCGTCGTCGTCGGCAGCCGGCTCGTCATGCGGCCCGTGCTCAAGTTGGTCGCGAAGTTCGGCGGCCGCGAGGTCTTCACCGCCGCCGCGCTGCTGGTCGTGATCGGCGCCGCGCTGGTGATGAGCGCGATCGGGCTGTCCATGTCGCTCGGCGCGTTCCTCGCCGGCGTGCTGCTCGCCGACTCCGAGTTCCGCCACGAGCTCGAGGCCGACGTCGAGCCGTTCAAGGGCCTGCTGATGGGACTTTTCTTCATGGCGGTCGGGATGAGCGCCAACTTGGCGCTGCTCGCCGCGCAGCCGCTCGCGGTGGTCGGCGCGGCCGCCGGCCTGCTCGCGCTGAAGGCGGGCCTGCTGTACGGCGTCGCGCGCGCCGCCGGCACGGCGAACGAGGACGCGCAGCGCGTGGCCGTGTGGCTGGCGCAGGGCGGCGAGTTCGCGTTCGTGCTGTTCACCGCCGCGCTCGCCGAGAGGATCGTCGACGCCCCGACGGCGCAGTTCCTCGTGCTGGCCGTCACCGTGTCGATGCTGCTCGCGCCGCTGTCGTTCGTCGCGCACGAGCGGGTCCTCGCGCGCTGGCTCGAGCGCCGCCGCCCGCCGGAGTTCGACCTGATCGACGGCCCCGGCAACCCGGTGATCATCGCCGGCTACGGCCGCTACGGGCAGATCGTCTCGCGCGTGCTGCGGATGGCCGGCGTGCCGTTCACGGCCATCGACGTCAGCTACCAGCAGGTCGACTTCGTGCGCCGCTTCGGCAACAAGGTGTACTACGGCGACGCGTCGCGGCTGGAACTGCTCGAGTCGGCGAAGGCCCGCGACGCGAAGCTCTTCGTGCTGGCGATCGACGACGTCGACGCCTCGCTCAAGACCGCCGCGGTCGTGCGCCGCCACTTTCCCCAGCTGCCGATCCTCGCGCGGGCGCGCAACCGCGTGCACCTGTACCGGCTGCGCGACCTCGGGATCGACGCGATCGAGCGCGAGACGTTCCAGTCGAGCCTCGACACGGCGCGGCAGGCGCTGGTCGCGACCGGCATGGACGTGGAGCAGGCGGCGCGCGCCGTGGCGATCTTCCGCACGCACGACGTAGGCCTGCTCGACCTGCAGTATGCGGTCCGGCAGGACGAGCAGCAGTTCATCCAGACCACCGCGCAGGCGGCGGCCCAGCTGCAGGAACTGTTCGAGGCGGACGTGCGGGAGGCTTCGCGCGACCGGAAATGAGGGTCAGACTCGCATTTTCGGATCGCGAACGCGCGACAGTGCGAGATCCACCGCAGCTGCCGCGCGATCCGCGAATGCGAGTCTGACCCTCATTTCCGTGACCCTCATTTCTGCGCCGCCTTGGCGTCGAGCTCCCCCCACCGCTCGAACTTCTCGGCGAGCAGGCGCTCGATCTCGGTCGCGCGCTGGCGGTCGGCCCTGATCGCGTCGGCGCCGCGCCGGTGGTAATCGGCGGTGCTCATGAGGTCGGTGAGCGCCAGTTGCTCGCGCTCGAGCGCCTCGAGCTCGGCCGGCAGCGCTTCCAGCTCGCTTCTCCTTGAACGTGAGGCGCGCCTGGTGGCTGGCGGCGCGCCGTGGCTCGGCCGCAGGCGCCGGGCGCGCGGGCGCCGCAGCTGCGGGCGCGGGCGCCGGCCGCTGCGCGACCAGTCGCTGTAGCCGCCGACGTACTCCTTCCACCGGCCGTCGGCCTTCGGCGACCAGCGTCTGCGTGACCACGTTGTCGAGGAAGCGCCGGTCGTGGCTCACCAGCAGCAGCGTGCCGCCGTACGACTGCAGCGTGTCCTCCAGGATCTCGAGCGACTCGATGTCGAGGTCGTTGGTCGGCTCGTCGAGCACCAGCAGGTTCGCGGGCTGCGCGAACAGGCGCGCCAGCAGCAGGCGGTTGCGCTCGCCTCCGGAGAGCGTCTTCACCGGAGCGTTCGCCCGCTGCGGCGGGAACAGGAAGTCGGCGAGGTACGTCAGCACGTGCTTGCGGCCCCCGGCCAGCTCGACCCACTCGGAGCCGGGGCTGATCGTGTCCGCCAGCGTGCGCTCGGGGTCGAGCGTCGCGCGCAGCTGGTCGAAGTAGGCGACCGCGAGCTTCGTGCCGCGCCGGACCGTCCCCGCGTCGGGCGCGATCTCGCCCAGCAGCAGGCGCAGCAGCGTCGACTTGCCTGCGCCGTTGGGGCCGAGGATGCCGAGCCGGTCCCCCCGCATCACCGCGAGGTCGAGGTCGCGGACGACGACGAGGTCGCCGAAGCGCTTCGTCACGTGCGTGAGCTCGGCGACCAGCTTGCCCGAGCGCTCGCCGGCGTCGAGGGCGAGTTGCACGTTGCCGACGCGCTCGCGCCGCTCTCCGCGCTCGCGGCGCAACGCTTCCAGCCTGCGCACGCGCCCCATGTCGCGCGTGCGCCGCGCCTCGATCCCCTTGCGGATCCACGCCTCCTCCTGGCGCCAGAAGGCGTCGAACTTGCGGTTCGCCACGCGCTCGGCGGCGACTTCGTCCGCCTTGCGCGCCTCGTATCGCGCGAAGTTGCCGGGGTAGGAGCGCAGCAGCCCGCGGTCGAGCTCGACGATCCGCGTGGTGACGCGGTCGAGGAAGGCGCGGTCGTGCGTGATGACGATCGCCGCCGGCTGCTTCGCCAGCAGGTCCTCGAGCAGCTCGATGCCGCCGAGGTCGAGGTGGTTGGTGGGCTCGTCGAGCAGCAACAGGCCGGGCGCCTGCGCGAACGCGAGGGCGAGCGCCGCGCGCTTCGTCTGCCCGCCCGACAGCCCGGCGGGATCGGCCGCCTCGTCGAGGCCGAACCGGTGCAGGTACTCGACGAGCCGCGCCTCGGCGCGCCAGCGCTCGCGGTCGTCGTGGTGCGCCGGATCGGCGGCCGCGAGGCCGGCCTTCAGCGCGAGGCTCTCGCGCAGCGTCGACGCGCGCGGCAGCTGCGGCTCCTGCTCGACCAGCACGACGGCGAGGCCGTCCTGGCGCTTGACCTCGCCGTCGTCGAGGCGGGCGGTGCCGGCGAGCACCGCGAGCAGCGACGACTTGCCGGTGCCGTTGCGGCCGATGAGCCCGATGCGCTCGCCGTCGTCGACCGTCAGCGCCGCGCGGTCGAGCAGCGGCTGGAGCCCGAACGCGAGCTCGGCGTCCTGGAGCGTGACGAGGGGCATCGTGGCTCGTGCGCCGCCGCGGTCCGGCGGCCGGCACGCGGACGGCCGTCCTACGCGCCGGCCACCCGCGAGGCTTCCAGCCGCCGGGGGTCGAGGTACTGCCTCCGGAACTCCTCGAACGGCATCGTGTCCGCCGCCTCGATCTCGCGCTGCCGCGCGCGGGACTCCTCGGCCAGCCGCGCGTAGCGATCGGCGACTTCCGGGGGAAAGGGCAGCGCGAGGATCGCCTCGCGGTGCCGCCGCGACTCGGCGAGCACGAACTGCGAGTACGAATTCCCGTGCGCGCCGGCCATCGCCCGCTGCACGCGCGCCGACGGCGTGCACGCCGGGTCGGCGAGCGCCGCGCGCGCCGCCGCGATGGCGTCGCCG
>JBGAMF010000083.1:0-17620 GCA_044223185.1 Casimicrobiaceae bacterium
GACGTCGCGTTCTATGCGGACCTGTGCGCCCGCCACGACGGGCGCGTGCTCGAGCTGGGGTGCGGCAGCGGCCGGATCCTGCTCCCGCTGCTGCAGCGTGGCATCGACGCGGTCGGCGTCGACGCATCCGCGGGCATGCTCGCCGAGCTGCGCCGCAAGGCAGCCGCGCTGGGGCTGCGGGCGCCGGTCGCACGGATGGACGTCACGCGGCTCGCGCTGCGCGGCGGCTTCGGCGTGGTCCTCTGCCCGTACTCGCTCGTCACGTACGTGACCGAGGATGCCGACCTCGCGCGGCTCCTCGCGGCCGTGCGCCGGCTGCTCGCCCCCGGCGGCGTGTTCGTCGTCGACGCGTTCGTGCCGAAGCCGGTCGTCGCGCAGCAGGAGTTCCAGCCGGACTATCGCCGCCCGTTCGGCGAGTTCACGCTCGCGCGGTCGAAGCGCATCCGGCCAGCGGGGCCGGGGCGCAATCGCATCGAGCGGCGTTACCGCGTGCTCGGCGCGGACGACCAAGTGCTGGAGCAGGTCGACGTCGCGGAGACGATCCGTCCGTTCGCGCCCGACGCGTTGCGCGCGGCGCTGGCCGCCGCCGGATTCGCGCCCGTCCGCGAATGGTGGGACTACTCCGGAAGCGCCGACGTGGCGGCGCCGCAGTTCTTCACGATCGCCGTGCGTGCGGCGGTTTCGTAGCCGGAGGCTGCGATGCGGGCGTCCGTTGCGCGCGCGCCCGGCGCAGGCGTCCGCGACCGCCGCACCCGCCGGCCCGGTGATTGACGCGCCGCCCGTTCGCGCCGCATGATCGGGCGTCGCCGCCGAATGTCCGCCCCACTCCGTCCGCACACACCGCCACGATGACGCACAGTCCGCTCGTCTGGCTTGGCCTGGGCGGGGTGCCGCCCGAGGACAACGCCACCGCCCTTCATTGGCAGGGTCGCCTGCACTGGCTGATGGTGGGCGTCGCGATGATGTCCGTCCCGGCATACCTGCTCGCGACGGCCGAGCTCGGCCCGATCTGGCACGAGGTCTCGTCGGTGCTCGACTTCGTGATCGTCGTCGCGTTCGCCGCGGAAATGCTGTGGATGATGCACGTGTCGAGCCACCCGTGGCGGTACTTCTTCGAGAACTGGCTCAACGTCGTGATCATCGCGGGCGCCGCGGCCGCCGCGTTCGGCGCGGCCACCGAGTGGATCGCGGTCGTACGCTCGATGCGCGCCGCGGTGGCGCTGCTCGTCGTGCTGCGGGCGGCGGCCGAGTTCCGCTTCCTGTTCACGCGCAAGGGCGCGCCGATGCTGCTCGGCCTCGCGTTCCTGACGATGCTGGGGCTGGGCGCGCTGTTCTTCTGGCTGGACCCCGCGATCAAGACGTTCTGGGACGGCCTCTGGCTCGCGTTCATCACCGTCGCGAAGGTCGGCTACGGCGACGTCGAGCCGACGAACGGCGGGACGCGGATCCTCGCGGTGCTGACGGTGCTGGTCGGCGTCGCGCTGATGACGCTGTTCACCGCCAACGTCGTCACGTTCTTCATCGGCGGCGAGGAGACGCGCAACCGCGAGAGCCTGCAGAAGGACATCGTCACGCTGCGGGCACAGATCGAGAAGCTGCTCGACGCCGAGGAGCTGCGGATCACGCTGGAACTGCACCGGGAGATGCGCGCGCTCCGCGAGGAACTCGCGGAGGTGCGCGGCGAACTGCGCGCGCTGCAGATCGAGCGGCGCGCGGACGCGGCGGACGATTCCTAGCGCCCCCGCCGCCGCGGCTCAGCGGCGGTCGAGATAGCGACGGTCGTCGAACGTCGCCACCCAGGCCGGCCGGTACACGACGAGCAGCGTCAGCACCATTCCCGTCAGCGTCGCTTCGGCGAACGACAGGTTGAGCAGGTACGGCACGTAGTCGCCGAGCACGACGTCGGAGGCGGCGCTGCCGGCGAGCACGAGGACTGCGGCCCCGGCCAGCCCCGACGCGCCGTACGCCAGCGCCGAACCCAAGAATGCGCCCCCGAACACGTAGACGAAGAAATTCGGCGGCAGGTGGCGCTGCGTGGCGCGCAGGAGACCGAGCGCGACGGCGACCGGCAGCGCCACCGAGAGCAGGAACACGAGTGGCACGTTGGCGAGCGGTGTCCCCTGCACGAGCGCGACGATCGCGACGACGCACGCGCCGCCGACCAGCGCGAGCGGCCCGCCGGATGCAAGCGCAAAGCCCGCCGTGCCGAGCAGGTGGATGACGACGACGTTTGCCACGACCGCACGCACGCTCCAGAGCAGCACGAGCGCGAAGATCGAGCCGTACCACACGTGGACCGCCTCGCTGTCCGCAAAGCGCCGCCACGGCGCGCGCCGGGCCGCGTACGCGAGGATCGCGGCCGCAGCCAGCAGCGTGCCCGCCGCCCAGCCGGCCGGCAGCGCTACGACCGCGGCGTCCATCGGCGCATCGCAACCATGCGCACATTGTAGGCCGCGGCGGCACCGGCTCGCGCGGCGGGCGCAGCCGCGCTACGATAGGCCTCCTGCACACGCGACGCCGAAGCCCGAGGACTGCCACGATGCCGCATGACCCGTTTGCCGTGAACGCGGCGCCCGGCTTCGACGACCCGCTCGGCGTGCTGCGCGCGTGCCACCGCCGCATCGAGCGGCAGCTCGCCACGCTGGAACGCCTGCGCCGGCACCTGCCCGAGCACCACGCCGACCACGACGCGCGGGTGGCGGCAACGGCGATCCTGCGTTACTTCGACACGGCGGCCGTCCACCACCATGCCGACGAGGAGCAGAGCCTGTTCCCGCGCCTCCTCCGCGTCGCGCCGGACATGGCGCCTGTCGCCGCTGCGCTCGAGCGCGAGCACGGCGAACTCGCCGCGCGCTGGATGCGCATGCGCCCGCTGCTGTCCGCGATCGTCGCGCACAGCGGCGCCTACCTGCCGGCCAGGGGCGTCACCGAGCTCGCCGCCGCGTACGCGGCGCACATCGCGCGCGAGGAAGGCGAGCTCCTGCCGCGCGCCGCGGCGGCGCTCGGAGCGGACGACATTGCCGCGATCGGCGTCGAGATGGCCGCCCGCCGCAACGTCGCACCCGCCGCCCTGGTCCCCTGACCGCCGGCCCGACGACACGCAGCGCATCGGCGATGCCCTGGTTCCCCGCCGCCCGCTGGTCGATGACGCTGCGCGTGGCGACTCTCCTGGGTGTCGTGGTGCTGATCGCCGCCGGCGTCGGCGCGGCGATGGCGATCCCGCGCGGCACGCGCGTGCCGTTCGCGGAGGCGTTCGGCGTCGTCGTGGCGTTCGTCCCGCCGGCACTCGTCGTCGGCGGGGCGCTCTGCGTCGTGCGTGGCTTCGAAGTCGTCCGCGGCGAACTGCGCGTGCGCCGGCTGCTGTGGACGACCGCGGTTCCGCTGACGGGCCTCGTGCGCGTCGCCGCCGATCCGCGGCTGCTCGCGGGCTCGTTGCGCGTGTTCGGCAACGGCGGGTTGTTCTCGTTTTCCGGCCGCTTCCGCAACCGCGAAGTCGGCCCCTACCGCGCGTTCGTCACCGACTGGACGCGCGCGGTCGTGCTGTACGTCCCCGGACGCGCGGTCGTCGTGTCGCCGGCCGACCCCGCCGCGTTCGTGCGCGCGGTCGCCGCGCGCTTCCCGGACGCCGTCGTCAGCGCGTAGCGAGACGCACGAGCGCCGCCCGCAGCCGCGGGTGCGCGTCGAGCCGCGCCGCGTAGTCGGACTCCCGCCGGCCGCCCTTCGCGCGTGCGATCGCCGCGAGCGCGGCACGCTCGCCGCGACTCCAGCGCTCCACGCCCGGGAGCGCCAGCACGAGCGGGCTCCAGCGCTCGAACCACAGGCGCTCGCTCCGGGTCCAGCCCGCGAACGAGCGCACGCCGCAGAGCGCCGCGGCGTCGGCGGCGCACGCGGCCGGCGCCCCCGCGCGGTCCGAGCCGAAGCGCCGCGCGAGGTAGCGCGTCACCGCGAGGCCGATCTCGCCGGTGGGCACGATGCCGATCACGTCGTCGCGCTCGCCGCGCATGAAATAGTAGACGTTGTCGGTCGCGAGCTTGCGGAGCGTGGACTCGCTCGACCGGTGGCCGGGCCGCGTGCGCATGCGCGCGAGCTCGGCGCGCATCAGCGCGAGCAGCCCGCGGTCGCGCGGCCGGAAGCCGAGCTTCTGGTAGAACCACCACGCGCCGGACTCGATCGCCTCGTCGTTGCCGTCGCCCAGCTGGTACGGGAACACCGTGAACGCGTCGGTGGCGAGCAGCGCGCGGGTCGCGGCGAGCACGCGCCCGTAGACGTAGCCGGCCTCGCCCCCGCGGAACGTCTCGAACACGTTGTACGCGACCTCGGACGAGCCGAAGAGGCCGCTCACCAGCACGTAGCCGATCGGCACGCCGTTCTTCAGCGTCAGGAACGCGTAGACGGTCTCCAGCATCAGCCGCCGCTCGGGCACGACGCCGATGCACGCGAACGCGAGGCCGTCGCCGCAGTCGATCAGGCGCACGTCGGCCGGGTCCCCGTACGAGAACGCGTCGAGGTCGCGGCTGCGCGTGACCATCGCCTCGCGCGCGAGGTCGATCAGCGCGCGGCCGCGGCGGCGGTCGACCTGCCGTATCGATAGCGGCGGGTCGAGGATCGCGTCGGGCAGGCGCGGCCGCTGCGTGCGCAGGGGCCCCGCCTGGAACGCCGGCGCGAACCCCGCCGCCTTCGCGCGCGTGCGCGAGGGACCGCCGCGACCCCACGCCAACGTCAGCGTCGGGTCGAGGCGGTCGTAGACCTTCTCGCGCGCGAACGCGTCCATCGGCAGCGCGTGCAGGCTCCGCACGAGGAACGCGCCGTCGGACTCCCGCCCGCGCATTGCGTCGATCCACTCGCGAGGCGTCATGTCGAGGTCGTCGAGCGCCGTCGACTCGCTGTACGTCGCGACGAGCGGCAGCAGGTTTTCGAGTTCCTCCGCGTGCTCGAACGCGTCCCAGTCCATCGCCAGCCGGTCCGGCCACGCGCCGGCGAGCCAGCGCGCGACCGGCGAGAAGAAGCGGTCGCGGATCGGCGTCCCCGCGATCCCGGAGTTGACGAGCGCGCGCGCATGGCGGCGCAGGTCGGGCCGGGCGTCGAACCGCCGCAGCGCGCGCTCGACGCGTGCGAGCACGCGCGCGTCGTCCGGGTAGGCGGCGAGCCAGCACAGCGCCTCGTGGTACGCGGTCAGCGCGGTCGGCGTCGCAAGGGCCTGGCGGGAGAGTTCGGCGAGGAGGTCGAGCTTGCGGCTGGCGGCGTCGCCGCCGTAGACGCCGCGCAGCGCGTGCAGGCGCCGCAGCAGGGATGGGGCGGACATGCGCGCACTCTACGGGCGCCGGCGCGTTTGCACAACCTCGGCCGCGGGGCCGAGTCCCCGCCCACCACGCCCGTCAGACGGCCAGCAGCGCGCGGACGTTGTTCGCGTCCATGTCCGCCCCCGCGCCCTGCGCGACGACCTCGCCGCGCGACATCACGACGTAGTGGTCGGCCAGCGACTTCGCGAAGTCGTAGTACTGCTCGACCAGCAGGATCGCCATCTCGCCGCCGGCCGTCAGCTTGCGGATCGCGCGCTCGATGTCCTTGATGATCGACGGCTGGATGCCCTCGGTCGGCTCGTCGAGGATGAGGAGCTTCGGCCGCAGCGTCAGCGCGCGCCCGATCGCGAGCTGCTGCTGCTGGCCGCCGGAGAGGTCGCCGCCGCGGCGGCCGAGCATGTCCCTGAGCACCGGGAACATCTCGAAGACGTAGCCGGGGATGCCCGCGCCGCGCTTCTGCGTGGCGAGGCCCATCTGCAGGTTCTCCTGCACGGTCAGCCGCGGGAAGATGTCGCGGCCCTGCGGCACGTAGCCCAGCCCCAGCGCCGCGCGGGCATACGGCGGCAGCGCCGCGATGCTCGCGCCGCCGAAGTCGAGCGCGCCCGAGCGCGCGGGGATGAGGCCCATCAGGCAGCGCAGCAGCGTCGTCTTGCCGACGCCGTTGCGGCCGAGCAGCGTCGTGCACTTGCCGGCCGGAACGTCGAACGAGACGTCGCGCAGGATGTGGCTGCCGCCGTAGTACTGGTTGAGCTTCGAGACCGAGAGCATCGCGTCACCGCCCGAGGAAGACTTCGATCACCTGCTCGTTGCGCTGGACCTGCTGCATCGAGCCCTCGGCCAGCACGTGGCCCTCGTGCAGCACCGTCACGCGGTCGGCGATCTTCGCGACGAAATCCATGTCGTGCTCGACGACGACCAGCGTGTAGCTGCCGGCGAGCGACAGGAAGAGCTCGGCGCTGCGCATCGTCTCGTCGTCGGTCATGCCGGCGACCGGCTCGTCGAGCAGCAGCAGCTGCGGCTCCTGCATCAGCAGCATGCCGATCTCCAGCCACTGCTTCTGCCCGTGAGACAGCAGCCCGGCCTGGCGCCCCGCCTCCGGGGCGAGGTGAATCGTCTCGAGGATCGCGAGGATGCGGTCGTGCGCGGCCGAGTCGAGCTTCGCCGTGAGCGTCGGCCAGACGCGCTTGTCCGCCTTGCGCGCGAGCTCCAGGTTCTCGAACACCGTGTGGTCGGTGAACACCGTCGGCTTCTGGAACTTGCGGCCGATGCCGACGCCGGCGATCTCCGGCTCCGTGAGCTTCGTCAGGTCGATCGTCTGCCCGAAGAACGCGGTGCCGGAATCCGGTCGCGTCTTGCCGGTGATCACGTCCATCATCGTCGTCTTGCCGGCGCCGTTGGGGCCGATCACGCAGCGCAGCTCGCCGGCGTCGACGACCAGCGACAGGTCGTTCAGCGCCTTGAAGCCGTCGAAGCTGACCGACACCGAGTCGAGGTACAGGATGCCGCCGTGCGACAGATCCACCCCGGGCGACACCACGTGGCCGTCGCTGATGCCGGTGGCCTTGCTCGGCGTCGGGCCCTCGCGGGCCTTGAGCTCCGCGTAGACGGCGAGGTTCATCATGACGGCCTCCTCGTCCACAGGCCCGCGATGCCGCGGGGCAGGTACAGCGTGACGAGGATGAACAGCAGGCCGAGCACGTACAGCCAGTACTCGGGCAGCGCCTGCGTGAACCAGCTCTTGCCGAGGTTGACGACCGCCGCGCCGACGACCGGCCCGACCAGCGTGCCGCGGCCGCCGACCGCCGTCCAGATCGCGATCTCGATCGAGTTGGCCGGCGACATCTCGGAGGGATTGATGATGCCGACCTGCGGCACGTACAGCGCGCCGGCGATCCCGCAGATCACCGCCGACAGCGTCCAGACGAAGAGCTTGAACCACAGCGGGTCGTAGCCGGAGAACATCACGCGCGTCTCGGCGTCGCGGATCGCCGTCAGCACGCGGCCCAGCTTCGACGTGACGATCGCCCGGCCGAGGCAGAGGAATCCGATCAGCGCGGCGGCCGTGAGCATGAACAGCGCCACCCGCGTCTCGGGCGCGGTGATCGGGAACCCGAGGATCCGCTTGAAGTCGGTGAAGCCGTTGTTGCCGCCGAAGCCCGTGTCGTTGCGGAAGAACAGCAGCATGAACGCGTAGGTCAGCGCCTGCGTGATGATCGAGAAGTAGACGCCCTTGATCCGCGAGCGGAACGCGAAGTAGCCGAACACGAACGCGAGGACGCCGGGGACCAGCACGACCAGCAGCGCCGCGTACCAGAAGTGGTCGGTGAAGCTCCAGAACCACGGGTACGCCTTCCAGTCGAGGAACACCATGAAGTCCGGCAGGTCGCTCTTGTAGACGCCGTCGCGGCCGATCGAGCGCATCAGGTACATGCCCATCGCGTAGCCGCCCAGCGCGAAGAAGAGCCCGTGCCCCAGCGACAGGATGCCGGCGTAGCCCCAGATCAGGTCCATCGCGAGCGCGACGATCGCGTAGCACATGATCTTGCCGACCAGCGTGACCGTGTAGTCGGACAGGTGGAACACGCTGCCGGCGGGCACCGCCAGGTTGCAGAAGGGCACGACGACGAGCAGCACGACCGCGGCGACGCCGAGGAGGCCCCACGCCCGCGGCGACCACAGCCGCGGCAGCGCGCCGGTGCCGGTGCCGCCGGACTGCGGCACGAAGGTCGGGGCAACCGCGGACAGGTGTCTCATGCCTCGACCGTGCGGCCCTTGAGGGCGAACAATCCCTGCGGGCGCTTCTGGATGAAGACGATGATGAACACGAGCACGGCGATCTTCGCGAGCACCGCGCCCTGCCACGCCTCGAGGAACTTGTTGGCGATGCCGAGGCCCAGCGCCGCGTAGACGGTTCCCGCGAGCTGGCCCACACCGCCCAGCACGACGACCATGAAGGAGTCGACGATGTAGCTCTGGCCGAGGTCCGGGCCGACGTTGCCGATCTGCGACAGCGCGCAGCCGGCGAGCCCCGCGATGCCCGAGCCCAGCCCGAACGCCATCATGTCGACCTTCGGCGTGCGCACGCCGAGCGCGCTCGCCATGCCGCGGTTCTGCGTGACCGCGCGGACGAAGAGGCCGAGCCGCGTGCGCGTCAGCAGCAGCCAGACGGCCAGCAGCACGCCGCCCGCGAACGCGACGATGACGATGCGGCTCCACGGCAGCACGACGTTGGTCATGATCTCGACGCCGCCGGACATCCACGCGGGGTTCTCCACCTGCACGTTCTGCGCGCCGAAGATCGTGCGCATCGCCTGGATCAGGATGAGGGAGAGGCCCCACGTCGCGAGCAGCGTCTCCAGCGGCCGGCCATAGAGGTGGCGGATCACCGTCCGCTCGAGCAGGACGCCGGTCGCCCCGCTCACGGCGAACGCGACCGGCACCGCGAACAGCAGGTACCAGTCGAATGCGCCGGGCAGGTGCTGGCGGAAGAGGTTCTGCACGACGTACGTCGCGTACGCGCCGATCATGATGAGCTCGCCGTGCGCCATGTTGATGACGCCCATCAGGCCGTAGGTGATCGCGAGGCCGAGCGCGGCGAGCAGCAGGATGGTGCCGAGCGAGATGCCCGAGAAGACGCGCGCGGCGACGTCGCCCTTGGCGAGCCGGCCCTCGACGGCCGCGAGCGACCGCTGCGCCTCGGCGCGGATCTCGTCGTCGGTCTCGACGAACCTGCCGTCCTTCTTCTCGACGATGCCCGCGAGCAGCGTCTTCGTCGCGCCGGCGTCGCTGCCCGCCAGCGCACGGACGGCGGCGAGCCGCTTCGCGCGGTCGGGGCTCGCGAGTTCGATCGACGCCTGCGTCAGCGCCAGCAGCCCGCGGATCTCGGGGTCCGGCTCCTTCGCAGCCGCGGCGACGATCGCCGGCAGCGCGTCCTCGTCGGCGCTGTTCTGCAGTTCCTTCGCCGCCGCGAGCCGCACGGTACGGTCGGGCGAAGCGAGCCTGAAGGCGGCGATCGCCGTGCCCAGCGTGCGCCGCAGCCGGTTGTTCACGACGACGTCGTCGCGGCCCTCCGGCAGCGGCGAGACCGCGGCGCCGGTGACGGCGTCGGTGGCGGCGTCGCCCTTGACGATCAGCACGCGGTCCTCGCCGGCCGTCTGCACCTCGCCGTCGAGCAGCGCCTGCAGGAGCGGCAGCGCGGCGGCGTCGCCGCCGGCGACCAGCGCACCGATCGCCTGCGCGCGCTCGTCGCCGTCGCCGAAGGCGAGCCTCTTCACGACGTCGGCGGGCAGCGCGGCGGCGGCGGTGCCGGCGAACAGCGCGAGCAGCAGCGCGCTCGCCAGGCGGATGCACGATGCCGCCAATCCGTTGCCTCGCTCCCGCTTCACTCGTCGTCGCTCCGCTTCGTTCATATCCTGCTGCCCACCCTCCCCCCACCCCTCGCCCGCCCGGGCGGGCGAGGGAGCGCGTCGGCGCGATCGCTCGCCCGATCCGCTCCCTCTCCCCGCTTGTGCAAACCGAGCCAGGCTCTGCAAACCGAGCCAGGCTCGGTTTTCCGCCTCGTCGGTGCGATCTACCACCGAAGCCGGTCCCTCTCCCCGCTTGCGGGGAGAGGGCTGGGGTGAGGGGCCGCAATGCGCCGCGGCCCGCCCTCCACGCTCCCTCTCCCCGCCTGCGGGGAGAGGGCCGGGGTGAGGGGCGCCCAAGAAAAACCGGCGTCGAGACGGCGGCGCAGCCCATCCGGCCGCTGCCGCCGCACCCGCGCCGGCGGGCTGTCCACCCCGTGCCTACGTCACTTCTTTTCCGGCTCGTCCTTCTTCTTCTCGTTGCCGGCGATGAACTGGCTCCACGGCTGCGCGCGCACCGGCCCCTTGGTCTTCCAGACCACGTTGAACTGGCCGTTCGGCTGGATCTCGCCGATCAGCACCGGCTTCCACAGATGGTGGTTCTTCTCGTCCATCTTGATCTCGAAGCCGTCGGGCGCGTTGAACTTCTGCCCGGCCATCGCGGCGACGACCTTGTCGGTGTCCGTCGTCTTGGCCTTCTCGACGGCCTGCTTCCACATCCACATCCCGACGTACGTCGCTTCCATCGGGTCGTTGGTCAGCGGCTTGTCGGCGCCCGGCAGCTTCTTCGTCTTCGCGTAGTCCGCCCACTTCTTCTTGAACGCGTCGTTGGCCGGGTTCTTCACCGACATGAAGTAGTTCCACGCGGCGAGGTGGCCGACCAGCGGCTTGGTGTCCACACCGCGCAGTTCCTCCTCGCCGACCGAGAACGCGACCACCGGGACGTCGGTCGCCTTCAGGCCCTGGTTGCCGAGTTCCTTGTAGAAGGGAACGTTCGAATCCCCGTTGATCGTGGAGACCACGGCCGTCTTGCCGCCTGCCGCAAACTTCTTGATGTCGGCGACGATCGTCTGGTAATCCGAGTGACCGAACGGCGTGTACTTCTCGTCGATATCCTTGTCATCGACACCTTTCGACTTGAGGAATGCGCGGAGGATTTTGTTGGTCGTGCGCGGGTAGACGTAGTCGGTGCCGAGAAGCACCCAGCGCTTGGCGCCGCCGCCTTCCTTGCTCATCAGGTACTCGACCGCGGGGATCGCCTGCTGGTTGGGCGCGGCGCCCGTGTAGAAGACGTTCTTCGACAGCTCCTCGCCTTCGTACTGAACCGGGTAGAACAAGAGGCTGTTCAGCTCCTCGAACACCGGCAGCACCGACTTGCGCGACACCGACGTCCAGCAGCCGAACACGGCGGCGACCTTGTCCTGCGCGATGAGCTGGCGCGCCTTCTCGGCGAACAGCGGCCAGTTCGACGCCGGGTCGACGACGACGGCCTCGAGCTTCTTGCCCATCACGCCGCCCTTGGCGTTGATCTCGTCGATCGTCATCAGCGCGACGTCCTTCAACGACGTCTCGCTGATCGCCATCGTCCCCGACAGCGAGTGCAGGATGCCGACCTTGATCGTGTCGGCCGCCTGGGCCGGCAGGCCCAGCGAGAGGCCGGCCGCCGCGAGCGCGGAGGCGAGCGTGGTGCGGATGAATGTTCTGCGTTGCATGTGCGTTTCCCCGCTGAAAGTGTGTTGGACGACGCGTTCCGGTGGTGTTGAAGCCGGTGCGGGCATCGCCGCTTCCCCGCACGACCCGTCTTCGCGGTGTTGCATTGCACACGCCATGCCAACGTCGGCAGCGATTGCGCAACACCATGATTTCGTGCGTGAATCGGAGCGTTGCGCCCCTCGGATCGGCAGTCCGTGCGCCATCGCCGTGCACGGCGTCCGATTCATGTTGGTGCGCGGCGCGCCGGCACGCACCACTTTGGAGTGAATCGCGCCGAGCGCACGCTGTGCGCGCCGCGTGCGTCCCTCGCGTAGTGCCGCGGGCAGCAGTGCGTCTAGCCGTTCCGGCCCGTGCGGCCGCGCCAGACCCGCAACGCGACGGCGGCGGCAACGACGAGGACGAGCGTCACGGCGAACAGCTCGCGCTCGACGTGGGCCAGGTCGCCCAGCAGCCGCTCCGCCGCGCGGCCCAGGAGATAGCCGGCGGCGGCCCAGCAGGCGCTCCAGAGCAGAGCGCCGAGCGTGTTCAGCAGCGCGAACTGCACGAAGCCGATGCGCGTGGACCCGATGATCGCCGGTCCCGCGGTGCGCAGGCCGTACATGAACCGCACGGCGAGGATCGTGGCGGATGGGTACCGCTCGATCATGCCGCGGATGCGATCGGCCGCGGGCGCGAAGCGCGGGAAGCGGGCGAGCAGGCCGTCGCCGTAGTGGCGGCCGAGCAGGAAGAAGCCGACGTCGCCCAGCGCGCCGCCGGCTGCGCCGACGAGGATCACGGCCGGCAGCGACAGGTAGCCGCGGTGCGCGGCGAGGCCCGACAGGATCAGCAGCGACTCGCCTTCGGCCAGCGTGCCGGCAAACGTCGCGACGTAGCCGTAGTGCTCGATCAGGTGGGCGTAGTCGACGGGCATGGGCGCATTGTCCGCGATCTGCGTGCGGCCCCTCACCCCAACCCTCTCCCCGCTACGCGGGGAGAGGGAGCAGGTCGGCGCGACGCCGGCTGGTGTACTCCCGCTCCCGCTTGCGAACCGGTGTTCTCCCTCTCCCGCTTGCGGGAGAGGGCCGGGGTGAGGGCGCTTGCGAGGTAATTGGGGTCAGACTCGAATTTCCGGACGCAGGAGCACCGATTCGCCGCATCAACTCCGGAAATTCGAGTCTGACCCCAATTTCCCTGACCCCAATTTCCCGAGCATCCCGCGCTCCTCGATGAACCGGATAACGGTGTCGAGCCCCTGCCCCGTCTTCATGTTCGTGAACACGAACGGGCGCTCGCCGCGCATCCTGCGCGCGTCGCGGTCCATCACTTCGAGCGACGCGCCGACCATCGGCGCCAGGTCGATCTTGTTGATGACGAGGAGATCCGAGCGCGTGATGCCCGGCCCGCCCTTGCGCGGGATCTTGTCGCCGGCGGCGACGTCGATCACGTAGAGCGTCAGGTCGGAGAGCTCCGGGCTGAAGGTCGCCGCGAGGTTGTCGCCGCCGCTCTCGACGAACACGACGTCGAGGTTGCCGAAGCGCTGCGCCAGCCGGTCGACCGCTTCCAGGTTGATCGACGCGTCTTCGCGGATCGCCGTGTGCGGGCAGCCGCCGGTCTCCACGCCGATGATGCGCTCGGGCGGCAGCGCTTCGTTGCGGACGAGGAACGCGGCGTCCTCCTCAGTGTAGATGTCGTTGGTGACGACGGCGATCTGGTACCGGTCGCGCAGCGCGCGGCACAGCGCGAGGGTCAGCGCGGTCTTGCCCGAGCCTACCGGACCGCCGATGCCGACACGCAAGGGTTGCGATGGGGTCATCTTGAGTCCTTACGGCCGTCCGAAGGCACGGACGTGCCACCAGGGCGAGGACCGGGCGAAGCGGGCGAGTCGTCTCATCCTAGGAGCGGAACAGCCGCGAATACTGCGTTTCGTGCCGGATCGACGCGAGTGCCAAGCCCGGCGCGAAGCTCGTCACTTCGTCGTCGGCGATCGACTGCGCGCGCGCCGCCGCTGCCGGCACCTCGCCTCCCAGCGCCAGCAGCAGCTTCTGGCCCGCGACCTGCCCCAGAGGCACCAGCTTGATCGCCGCCAGCACCTGGTTCTCCAGCCACGACCACAGGTAGCCGGTCACCACTCCGGCAACCGGCACGCGCAATGCCCGCGCGGCGAGCGCGAACGCGGCCGGCAGCGTGACGGGAGGATCGCAGGCGACGGCCGCCCGCGCCGCGTCGTCGAGGACGCCGAGGTCCGCGAGCAGCTTCACCAGCGACCCGCCCATCTGCACCGTCTCGGCCACGAGTTCCGCGCCCTCGCGCGACGCGCGGAACCACTGGTTCCAGCGCGCGAACGTCGGCCAGTCGCCGGACTGCGCGGCGACGCACAGCCGTGCGAGTGCCGCCGCCTCGCCTTCGGCCTGCACGTGGACCAGGAGGTCGCCGATCCACGCCTGCGCCGTGGCGGCGTCGCGCACGGTGCCCGCCTCGACCGCCCACTCCAGTCCCTGCGAGTAGCTGTACGCGCCGATCGGCAGCGCCGGGCTCGCGAGCTGCAGCAGGCGGACGAGTGCGTGCGGGTCGCCGCCCACGGCTTGGGAGGCGACGGTCACGGCTTTCGGGTCGCCGGTCATGGCTTCCGCGCACTGCGCCCGATCATGTCGTGGATGATGCCGGCGTGCTTCGCGTCGCCCGAGTGGTGCTGGTGGCCGGCCGCGTAGGCGCCTGCTTCCGGTTCGAACGGTCCCGTGATCCGCGTCACGCGCGCGCCGAGCCCGGCCAGCATCGCCGCCAGTACGTCGTCGGCCGCGAACCGCAGCGCGCCGGGACGCACCTCGACCGGCGTGTGCCGGTTGCCGAGGTGGAACGCGCAGCGCGCGAGCGCCGTCGGGTCTTCGCAGGCCGCCTCCATCAGCGCCTCGTCGGCCGCGACGACGCGCACGACGCGGCCGTCGTCCGCGCGCAGGCGGTCGCCGCCGCGCAGCACGGTGCCGCGGTCGAGCATCAGCCCGACCTCCTCTCCCGTCGACAGGCGCGTGAGCAGGCGGCTCTTCTGCCGCAACTCGAAGGGCAGCACGAGGTCGGCGGCGGCCGGCGCACCGGCCTCGGCGCGCTCACGTATCGTCAGCACGGGTCAGAACAGGAAGTAGCGCTGCGCGAGCGGCAGCTCGGTCGCGGGTTCGCAGACGAGGAGCTCGCCGTCCGCGCGCACCGCGTACGTCTCGGGATCGACGTCGATCTCCGGCGTGGCGTCGTTCCACTTCATGTCGCGCTTGCCGATCTTGCGCGTGTCCTTCACGGCGACGAGCGGCTTCGCGAGCCCCAGCTTGCGCACGGCGGGGTTCTTCAGCGCCGCCTTGGACACGAAGGTCACCGACGTCGAAAGCGCGCGCCCGAACGCGCCGAACATCGGCCGGTAGTGGACCGGCTGCGGCGTGGGGATCGACGCGTTCGGGTCGCCCATCGCCGCCGCGGCGATCGCGCCGCCCTTAAGGATCAGCGACGGCTTGACGCCGAAGAACGCCGGCTTCCACAGCACGAGGTCGGCGAGCTTGCCCGGCTCGACCGAGCCGACGACGTGCGAGATGCCCTGCGTGATCGCCGGGTTGATCGTGTACTTGGCGAGGTAGCGCTTGACGCGGAAGTTGTCGTTGCGGGCGGTGTCGGCGCCGAGCGGGCCGCGCTGGCGCTTCATCTTGTGCGCGGTCTGCCACGTGCGGATGATCACCTCGCCGACGCGCCCCATCGCCTGGCTGTCCGACGACATCATCGAGAAGGCGCCCAGGTCGTGCAGGATGTCCTCGGCGGCGATCGTCTCGCGGCGGATCCGCGACTCGGCGAACGCGACGTCCTCGGCGATCGCAGGGTCGAGGTGGTGGCACACCATCAGCATGTCGAGGTGCTCGTCGACGGTGTTCACCGTGTACGGCATCGTCGGATTGGTCGACGACGGCAGCACGTTGCCCTCGCCGCACGCGCGGATGATGTCGGGCGCGTGGCCGCCGCCCGCGCCCTCGGTGTGGAACGTGCCGATCGTGCGGCCGCCGATGGCCGCCAGCGTGGACTCGACGAAGCCCGACTCGTTGATCGTGTCGGTGTGGATCGTCACCTGCACGTCGTAACGGTCGGCCACCTTCAGGCAATTGTCGATCGCCGCCGGCGTGGTGCCCCAGTCCTCGTGCAACTTCAAACCGTAGGCGCCCGCCTCGATCTGCTCGGCGAGCGCGCCCGGTGTCGAGCAGTTGCCCTTGCCCATGAACCCGAGATTCATCGGGAACGCCTCGGCGGCCTCCAGCATCCGGTGGATGTGCCACGGCCCCGGCGTGCACGTCGTCGCGAACGTGCCGGTGGCGGGGCCGGTGCCGCCGCCCAGCATCGTCGTGACGCCCGACATCAGCGCGTCGTCGATCTGCTGCGGGCAGATCCAGTGGATGTGCGTGTCGATGCCGCCGGCGGTGACGATCATCCCCTCGCCGGCGATGATCTCGGTCCCCGCACCGATGACGATGTCCACGCCCGGCTGCACGTCCGGGTTGCCGGCCTTGCCGAGCCGCGCGATCTTCCCGCCCTTGATCGCGACGTCGCACTTGACGATGCCCCACCAGTCGACGACCAGCGCGTTGGTGATGACAGTGTCGGCGACGTCCTTTGCCAGGCGCTGCCCCTGCCCCATGCCGTCGCGGATGACCTTGCCGCCGCCGAACTTCACCTCCTCGCCGTAGACGGTCAGGTCGCGCTCGACCTCGATGACGAGGTCGGTGTCAGCGAGCCGCACGCGGTCGCCCGTCGTGGGCCCGAACATCTCGGCGTAGGCGCGGCGGCCGATCTTCATCGCCTGGCGCTCCGCTTCGCCACGGGCTTCCTCGCAGGGCTCTTCACCGGCCTGTTCGCGGGACGCTTCGCCGTCTTCGTGCGCGCGTCGAGCGGCGCCATCACCTCGCCGCGGAAGCCGACGACGACACGGTCGCCCGCGTACGCGACCAGTTCGACGGTGCGCGTCTGGCCCGGCTCGAAGCGCACGGCGGTGCCGGCGGCGATGTTCAACCGGCAGCCGCGCGCGGCCGCCCGGTCGAACGCGAGCGCCGGGTTGGTCTCGGCGAAGTGGTAGTGCGAGCCGACCTGCACCGGCCGGTCGCCGGTGTTGGCGACGGTGAGCGTGACCGTGCGCCGGCCAACGTTGAGTTCGATGTCGCCGTCGGCGACGAGGATCTCGCCGGGAATCATCGGTGAACCCCCACGCTCGCTTCGCTCGCTGTCCCCCGAGGGGGCGCAATTCGCACTCGGGAGCGGCCCTTCGTGCTCATGTAAGCCCCCACGCGTGCCGTGGTGCTCATGGGATCGGGTTGTGCACGGTGACGAGCTTGGTGCCGTCGGGAAACGTCGCCTCGACCTGGATCTCGGGGATCAGCTCGGGCACGCCGTCCATCACCTGCGCGCGCGTCAGGATCGTCGCGCCGTGGCTCATGAGGTCGGCGACCGTGCGGCCGTCGCGCGCGCCTTCCATGATCGCGGCGGTGATGAGCGCCACCGCCTCCGGGTAGTTGAGCTTGAGCCCTCGCGCGAGCCGCCGCTCGGCGAGCAGCGCCGCCGTGAACACCAGCAGCTTGTCCTTCTCGCGGGGGGTGAGTTCCATCAGGTCGCCCAGATCCGCGGCGGAACGGCGGCGCGTCCGGTGAGCGCCGGCCGCACGGCCGTCCACAGCGCAGCGAAGTACGCGTGCGCCGCTTCCATCGAATGCCCGCGCCAGCGCGCAACGAGCGTGTGCGGCAGGCGAGTCACTGCGCCTTCGCCCTCTCCGGGCGCGGGTGCGCGGCACGCGGTCAGGAGTCCCTCGGGAAACGTCGGCGCCATGGCTGCGAATGTGCCAAAGACCGGCGCGTCGTTCAAGCCTGCGATCGACGAAAGCAGCGGCGAACCGCCGCGCAGCACCGCGCGCTCGCTCCAAAGAAGTGCATCGCCGCGCACGATTTCGATGCGCTGCCGCCACTGCCCGTGCGTGAAGCGCTCGGCCGACGCCGTCCGGCCGAGGCAGACGACGTCCCAGCCGACGTACGTTGCGGCCGGCGCGAGTTCGACGCGCAGCGTGCTCGCCGCATCCGCGCCGTCGAACACGATCGTGCCCTGCGGCAGCCATTCGAGCACCGCGCCGTCGGCAACGCGGATCGTGACAGACTGCGAAGCCCGCCGGCCGGCGGCGCGGTACCACTTCGTTGCGCCCGGCGTGGTGAGCTGCGCGTGCGCGCCCGCGCCGACCGTCACGTCGAGCTCGATCGCGTCGCCGCCGGCGATGCCGCCCGG
>JBGAMF010000084.1:0-17386 GCA_044223185.1 Casimicrobiaceae bacterium
GACGTTCCCGCGCGCGACGCGCTCGCCGGCGAAGTCCGCGCGCTGACGGACGCCGTCGCGGCGATCGTGCGCCGGCCTGCCGCGCGCGTGCACGTCGAGTACGCGCCGGCGCTCGCCGGGCGGATGGCGTTCGGCGGCACGCTCGTCGATTAGGCGCGACGCCGCGCCTTTACCAGGGAGACCCGCATGCGCCATGTCCGCCTGCTCGCGATCTTTGTCCTGGCCTGCGGCCTCGCGCCCTGCACGCACGCGCAGGAGCGCCCCGACCCCGCCGCGCTGGTCGCCGCACAGCGCGAGGCCATGGCGGCGTTCGCGTTCATGGACGGTGCGTGGCGCGGCACCGCGACGACCGTGCTGCCCGGGGGCGAGCAGCGGACGGTCGCGCAGACCGAGCGCATCGGCCCGCTGCTCGACGGCGCGGTCCGGTTGATCGAGGGCCGCGGTCACGACGCCGATGGCAGGGTCACGTTCAACGCGCTCGGCATCCTGTCGTACGACGTGCGCACGAAGGCGTACTCGCTGCGCTCGTACGCGATGGGGCACGCGGGCGACTTCCCCGTGCAGCGCACCGCCGACGGGCTGCGCTGGGAGATTGCCGCGGGGCCGGCGACGATCCGCTACCACGTGGCGGTGAAGGACGGCACGTGGCACGAGACCGGCGAGCGCGTGGTGCCGGGGCAGGACCCGGTGCGCTTCTTCGAGATGCGGTTGACGCGCGTCGGCGACTCCGCGTGGCCGGCGGCGGGCGCCGTGCCGCCGCGCTGACGCGTGGTCGCGCAGTGCCCGAAGTGCGGGCACCGGCAGCCCCCGGGCACTGCCGCCATCTGCCCGGCCTGCGGCCTCGTGTTCGCCAAGTACGAAGCCGCGCAGCGCGGCGAACCGCCACGCCGGGCGCGCGCCGGCGTCACCGCGCCCGCCGACGCCGCGCCGTGGTGGGAGGACTACCTCGCGGTGCCGGAGCGCGTCGAGACGTGGCAGGTCGCCGCCCGCGCCGCGCTGTACGCGTTCTTCGTCGTCTGGGGCTGGCGGCTGTGGGCGCTCGACATCCGCACCGGCGAGATCGGCGCCTCGCTGACGCACGCGGTGAACCTCGTGTTCCACGAGGCCGGGCACGTGCTGTTCTGGCCGTTCGGCGAGTTCCTGCGCATCGCCGGCGGCACGCTGCTGCAGTGGCTGATGCCGGTCGCGGCGCTGGTCGCGCTGCGCCGTACCGCGCACGACAACTTCGGCGCCTCGCTCGCGCTGTGGTGGCTGGCGATCAGCGTGATCGACGCGGCACCGTACGCGTACGACGCGCGGCACCCGCAGCTCGTGCTGCTGCACGGCGGCACCGGCGACACCGGCGCGCACGACTGGGTCGAGATGCTGGGCGATCTCGGCCTGCTCTCCCGTGCGCACGGCGTCGGCCACCTGCTGCACTGGGCCGGCTTCGCGCTGCTGGCGCTGGCCAACGGCTGGGGCGCGCTGGTGTTGCGCCGGCAGTGGCGCAGCCGCAACGACGGGCCGGAGCCCGCTCCTCCCGACTAGCCGGCGGGGCTCCGTCGGCGCGGCTGCCGCTGGCGTTTCGGCGCGAACGCGCTCATCATCGTCGTCTCGCCCCATACGCGGAGCCGCTGTCCATGGTCCTGTGTCCCGTAGCGATCGCTGTCGGCTGCAAGAAGTGCCCCATCTTCTCCGTCTGCCCGGCCAAGGGCATCATCGGCGACCAGAAGAAGCCCGAAGACGACGCGACGCAGCCGCTGCCGAAGGCCGGCAAGCACACCGCGAAGCGGAAGAAGCGCTAGCGGCTGCGCGCCGCCACGAACTCTCGCCACGCCGCGCGCGAGCCCCCGCCGCACGCGCGCGCCAACCCGGCACCCGGAGCGATGGCGTACCGCTTGCTGGCCGACGCGACGGTCGCGCTGCACGCCGCGTTCATCGTCTTCGTTGTGGGAGGCGGCTTCCTCGTCTGGCGCGACGCCCGCTGGGCGCTGCTGCACCTGCCTGCCGTCGCTTGGGTCGCGTGGCTCGAGTTCACCGGCGCGATCTGCCCGCTGACGCCGCTCGAGAACGCGCTGCGCGCGCGCGCCGGCGACGAAGGCTACGCCGGGGGCTTCATCGACCACTACCTCGTGCCGGTGATCTACCCCGCCGGGCTGACCCCGGGAATCCAGGTCGCGCTCGGCGCGGCGCTCGTCGTCGGCAACGCCTGGCTCTACTGGCGCGCGTGGCGCCGCCGGCCCCCGCCCGCCGGCGGCGGTTGACCTGACGCAGGCCGGGGCCTTGCCGCATCCCGTAGACTGTGCGCCGGCGACCGGGCCGCCGGCAGGCACGCGAGGGCCGGCACGGCGCGGCGCGACCACAAGGGGGAAACCACGATGACGTTTGCCGCGATCACCGGCTGGGGCAAGTGCATGCCCCCGGCGGTGCTCTCCAATGCCGACCTGGCCACGTTTCTCGACACGGACGACGAGTGGATCGCGCAGCGGACGGGCATCCGCGAGCGGCGCGTGTCGCACGTCTGCGGCACCGAGCTCGCGTACGTCGCGTCGGCGCGCGCGCTCGCGTGCGCCGGCCTCGCCGCGACCGACCTCGACCTCATCGTCTACGGCAGCTGCAGCAACGACGAGCACATCCCCAACTCGGCGTCCGGCCTCTCGGTCCGGCTTGGCGCCGGCAACGCCGCCGCGATGGACGTCAACACCGCGTGCACGAGCTTCCTGTACGGGCTGTCCACCGCCACCGCGATGATCCGCACGGGTGTCGTGAAGACCGCGCTGGTCGTGGGCGTCGAGTGGGTGTCGCCGTTCATGGACTGGCACAACCGCAACGTCGCCGTACTGTTCGGCGACGGCTGCGCGGCGGTGGTGCTGCAGGCGGCCGACACCGAGTCCGGCGTGCTCGCCGAGAAGCTCGGCTGCTACTCGGACGCGCGGGCCATCCTGCGCGTGCGCGGCAGCGGCCTCGCGTACGGCTACGGCGGCGACGTCACCTACGGCGACACGCTGTGGGACTTCGACGGCCAGGAGATCTTCAAGCGCGCCGTGCACGGGATGGGCGAGTCGGCCGCCGAGGCGCTGGCGCGCGCGCGGAAGTCGCCGGACGAGATCGACCTCATCGTGCCGCACCAGGCGAACCTGCGCATCATCGAGTTCGTCGCCAAGCGCGCGGGCATCGGCATGGACCGCGTGTTCCTGACCGTGCACAAGTACGGCAACATGTCGGCGGCCACCGTGCCCGTCGCGCTGGTCGAGGCGCTCGAGGAGGGCCGCGTGAAGCCGGGCGGGCTGCTGCTCACGCCGGCGTTCGGCGGCGGCCTCACGTACTGCTCGCACGTCATCCGCTGGGGCGAGCGCGTGACGCCGCTCGGCGCGAGCGACGTGGAGCTGCCGCCGTGCGACCGCTCCGCGCTCGCCATCGTCCGGGACGTCATGGCGCGACGCGATCCGCGCGGACGCTCGCTCGCGGGGCTCAGCGCGCCGGTGTTTCCGGAGGCGATCCCCTCACCCCGGCCCTCCCCCCGTGCCGGGGAGAAGGAGTCCTGACGCCGGCGCATCCGCGTCCCTCCCTCTCCCTGCCTGCGGGGAGAGGGTCAGGGTGAGGGGCACGCGCGCCGCCGAGCGCGCGCACCCGTCGCGAACCGCTTCCAAACAACCGAGCCAGGCTCGATTTCCCGGCGATATTCGAGCCTGGCTCCGATATTCGAGCCCGACATTCGAGCCTGGCTCGGTTTTGCGCTTCCGCCGGCAAGGTGTCCCGACGCCGGCGCAGCAGCGTCCCTCGCTCTCCCCGCCTGCGGGGAAAGGATCGGGATGAAGGGCGCGCGCGCCGCCGGGCGCGCGCGGCGCGCGTTCCCGTCGCGAACCGCTTCAGGTATTGACGAGCTTGCGGTGCGCCTGCACGCTCATCAGGATGCCGAGCCCGATGAACAGCGACACCAGCGCCGTGCCGCCGTACGACAACAGCGGCAGCGGCACGCCGACGACCGGCAGGATGCCGCTGACCATCCCCATGTTGACGAACGCGTACGTGAAGAACATCAGCGTGACCGCGCCGGCCAGGAGCCGCGCGAACAGCGTGGACGCGTTTGCGGTGATCACCATCGCGCGGCCGATCAGCAGGATGTAGAGGACGAGCAGCAGCCCGTTGCCGATCAGGCCGAACTCCTCGCCGAACACGGCGAAGATGAAGTCGGTGTGCCGCTCCGGCAGGAAGTCGAGGTGCGTCTGCGTGCCGTTCAGCCAGCCCTTGCCGATGACGCCGCCGGAGCCGATCGCGATCGACGCCTGCGTCGAGTGGTAGCCGGCGCCCAGCGGGTCGCGCCCCGGGTCGAGGAACGTGAGGATCCGCTCGCGCTGGTAGTCGTGCAGGTGGCTCCAGAGGAACGGGCCGGCGGCCGCGCCGCCGGCGGCGAGCCCGACGATGACCTTCCACGACAGGCCGGCCAGGAACAGCACGTAGAACCCGGACGCGGCGATCAGCAGCGACGTGCCGAGGTCCGGCTGGCGCTTGATCAGGTACACCGGCACGACGATCAGCACGGCGGCGATGGCGAAGTCCTTCCAGCCGATCCGGCCCTCGAACTTCTGGAAGTACCACGCGAGCATCAGCGGCAGCGCGATCTTCATGAGCTCGGACGGCTGGATGCGCGCGACACCCAGGTTGAGCCACCGGCGCGAGCCGTTGACGACGACGCCGAACAGCGCGACGCCGATCAGCAGCAGCACGCCCAGCACGTACAGCGGCACCGCCGCGCGCGCGAGCGTCTGCGGCGGGATGTTGGCGACGACCCACATCAGCGCCAGCGCGAAGCCGAACGACATGAGCTGGTTGGTGACGCGCGCCGCGCTCTGGTCGGCGGCCGAGAACAGCGTCACGATCCCCACGCCGACCAGCGCCAGCGCGCAGCCGAACAGGAAGCTGTCGACGCGCCGCGTCAGCACCTCCCAGACCCGCCCGACGAACTCGACCCAGCGCATGTCAGCGCCGCCCGGCCGTCCGAAGGCACTGCCGCGCCCCCCCGGGGGGCAGCGAGCGCGGCGAACGTGCGGGTCGTCTCATCCTGGTGCCGCCGCGGCCCGCGCCGGCGGCCCGGCCTCCCGCCGCGGGGGACAGCGTGCGCAGCGAACGTCGGCGCCGGTTCATCCTAGTCGCTCTCGTCCTCGCCCTCGCGCGGTGGCGCGACCGGCGACGGACCGGCTTCCTTCTTGCCCAGCAGGTACCAGTCGAGCACCGTGCGGGCGATGGGCGCCGCCGCCTGCGCGCCGAAGCCGCCGTTCTCGACCAGCACCGCGAGCGCGATCCGCGGCTGGTCCGCGGGCGCGTACGCGATGAACCACGCGTGGTCGCGCAGCCGCTCGTCGATCTTGTGCGCGACGTACTTCTCGCCCTTCAGCGAGAACACCTGCGCCGTGCCCGTCTTGCCGCCCGACGTGTACCCGGCGCCGGCGAACGCGCGCGCGCTGGTGCCCTCCTTGTTCACGCCGACGAACGCGTTGCGGACGAGCGCGATGTGCTCGGGTTTCGCCGTGATCCGGTGCGTCGGCTGCGGCGCCACCGCGCGCTCCTCGCCGGTCTTCAGGTTGACGATGTTCTTGACGAGGTGCGGCCGGAACGCGACGCCGTCGTTGGCCACGATCGCCATCGCGTGCGCGAGCTGCATCGGCGTGAACGCGTTGTAGCCCTGTCCGATCCCGGCGGAGATCGAGTCGCCGAGGTACCACTTGCGGTGCTCCTCGCGGTACCTCTCGCCGGCGAAGCGCGTGCGCTTCCAGTCGCGCGACGGCAAAACGCCGGTCAGCTCGCCCTCGATGTCGACGCCGGTCTTCCGCCCGAACGACAGCTGCGACAGGAAGCGCGCGGTGTCGTCGATGTCGGTCTCGCTCGCCAGCACGTAGTAGTAGGTGTCGCACGACACGACGATCGACTTGTACAGGTCGACCGAGCCGTGGCCGCCCGGCTTGTCGTCGCGGAAGCGGTACGACGAGCCGGGCAGCTGGAAGAAGCCGGGGTCGCTGATCGACTGCTGCGGCGTGCGCTTGCCGGACGTCAGCGCGCCCAGCGCCAGGAACGGCTTGATCGTCGAGCCCGGCGGATAGGCGCCGCGCAGCGGGCGGTTGAGCAGCGGCTTGTCCGGCGACTCGTTCAGCGCCTCCCAGTTGGCGGGGTCGATGCCCTCGACGAACAGGTTGGGGTCGTAGCCCGGCCGCGACACGAAGGCGAGGATGTCGCCGGTCGCGGGCTCGATCGCGACCAGCGCGCCGCGGCGGTCGCCGAAGGCGCGCTCGGCGACCTCCTGCAGCCGGATGTCGAGCGACAGCCGCAGGTTGTTGCCGGCCACCGGCGGCGTGCGGGCGAGCGTGCGCACCGCGCGCCCGCCGGCGTCGACCTCGACCTCCTCCACGCCCGTCGTGCCGTGCAGCTCGCGCTCGTAGGAGAGCTCGACGCCGACCTTGCCGATGTAGTCGGAGCCCTTGTAGTTCGCGCTCTCGTCCCAGCCGGCGATGCGCTCGAGGTCGCGGTCGGTGATGCGGCCGATGTAGCCGATCACGTGCGACGCGACCTCGCCGAACGGGTACTGCCGGAACAGCCGCGCCTTGATGTCGACGCCGGGGAAGCGGTAGCGGTTGACGGCGAAGCGCGCGACCTCCTCGTCGGTCAGCCGCGTGCGCAGCGGCAGGCTCTCGAAGTTCTTCGACTCGTCGAGCAGCTTGCGGAAACGCTTGCGGTCGCGCGGTTGCACGTCGACGATCGTCGCGAGCTCGTCGATCGTCGCGTCGAGGTTGCGGATGCGCGACGGCGTCAGCTCCAGCGTGTACGCCGAGTAGCTCTGCGCGAGCACGACCCCGTTGCGGTCGGTGATCACGCCGCGGTTGGGGACGATCGGCACGATCGCCACGCGGTTCGACTCGGCCAGCGTCTTGTAGTGCTCGTGCTGGAAGACCTGCAGGTAGACGAAGCGGCCGAACAGGCCCATGAACGCGAGCAGCGCCAGCACGCCGGCGAACACCAGGCGGCGGCGGAACAGGAACAGCTCGCGCTCGGCGTTGCGCATCTCCGGCGCGCCGAGGCTGCGGCTGGCGTCGTAGCCGCTCTTGCGCGACGAGAACAGGCGGCGGCGGATCATCGCGGCCCCATCGCTACAGCTCCCCCGGGGAGCGCGCCGGCCGCTGCGGCCACTGCAGCAGCACCGACACCAGCGGCCACAGCAGCGCGCCGACCACCGGCGACACGAAGTAGGTCCAGCGCGGCAGCGGCGCGCCGCCGACGAAGCGCACGAGCAGGATCAGCGCCGCGCACGCGAGCAGCAGCACCGCCACCTGCGGCGCCTGCTGCCACAGCGGGAAGCGCAGCACCCGGCGGCGGAAGTACTCGGCCGCGTACGCGAGCACGGCGTAGGAGAGCGCGTGCTGGCCGAACACCGTCGCGTCGGCGACGTCCATCACGAGCCCCAGCAGCCACGCGACGCCGACGCCGACGTAGCGCGGCTCCTGGATGCACCAGTAGAGGATCGCGAGCGCGAGGAAGTCCGGCCGCAGCGCCAGCGCGAGGCCGGAGACCGGCGCCGCGTTGGCGAGGAGCGCCAGGAAGAACGTGAGCAGGATGAACCACGGGTTCACCTGCCGCAGGATCTCCTCCGGCCGTGCGGGCGTGAACGGGGCGGCGCGCGTGAACACGAGCGTCAGTTCCGGCGGGCCTTGCCGCGGCCGGCCTTCTTGGCGACGTCGGCCTCGCCGGGCTCCTCGGGTCGCGGCGGCAGCGCGGCGGCCTGCCCGAGAACGAGCAGCTGCGTGCTGCGGTCCGCGCCCGCGAGCGGCCGCACGGCGATGCGCGCGAACACCTGCCCGGTGTCGCGCTCGACGTCCGCGACGACGCCGACGGCGAGCCCCGGCGGGTACGTGCCGTCGATGCCGGACGTGACGAGGCGGTCGCCCGGCCGGATGTCGGCGGTCGGCGCCATGAAGCGCAGCTCGGGCGCGCGGCCGGCTCCGGCGCCGAAGTAGACGCTGCGCACGCCGCTGCGCTCGACGCGCACCGGCACCGCGTGGTCCTTGTCGGTGACGAGCGTCACCTCCGCCATGTTCGGGAACACGCGCGTGACCTGCCCGACCACGCCCTGCGCGTCGATCACCGCCTCGCCGGCGCGCAGGCCCGCGTCGGTGCCGCGGTTGACGAAGACCTTCTGCGTGAACGGATCACGGCCGGTGTAGAGGACCTCGACGGCCGTCGCCGAGCCGGAGTAGCGCTGGCGGAGCTCGGAGAGAGCGCGCAGGTTGGTGTTCTCGTCGCGGAGCCGCGCGAACTCCTGCACCGACAGCGCGTGCGCGACCAGGTCGGCGCGCAGCGCGGCGTTCTCCTCCGCCAGCGCGCGCTTCGACGCGAAGTAGTCGGCGACCCACGCGACCGCCTCGCCCGGGAGCTGCACGGCGCGCTGCAGCGGGTACAGCGCGACGGCCGCGACCTGCCGCACGCCCTCGAGGTAGCGGAAGCGCGTGTCGGCGAACATGAGCGCGATCGACAGCAGCCCGAAGAACGCGAGCCGCGCGAGCGGCGACGGGCCGCGGTGGAAGAACGGTGGCGGCTCGGCGGGGATGTGACGCATTACGGGGTCAGATTCGAATTTCGCGATCGCGCCGCCACGAGGCGCCCGCGACGCGTCGCGCGAAATTCGAGTCTGACCCCACTTCGGAGCGATACCGCCAGCGGAATTCGAGTCCGACCCCCTTGGCCACCGTCAGTCCGTCGTGAAGATCGTCGACAGCTTTTCCATGTTCTCGAGCGCCTTGCCGCAGCCGCGCACGACGCACGTCAGCGGATCATCGGCGACGATCACCGGCAGCCCCGTCTCCTCCATCAACAGCCGGTCGAGGTCGCGCAGCAGCGCGCCGCCGCCGGTCAGCACCATGCCGCGCTCGGCGATGTCGGCGCCGAGCTCCGGCGGCGTGCGCTCGAGCGCGCTCTTCACCGCGGACACGATGCTGTTGAGCGGGTCGGTCAGCGCCTCGAGGATCTCGTTGGAGGACACGGTGAAGCTGCGCGGGATGCCCTCGGCGAGGTTGCGCCCCTTCACCTCCATCTCCTTCACCTCGGAGCCGGGGAACGCGGAGCCGATCGTCTTCTTGATGAGCTCGGCGGTCGTCTCGCCGATCAGCATGCCGTAGTTGCGGCGGATGTAGTTGACGATCGCCTCGTCGAACTTGTCGCCGCCGACGCGCACGCTGCCCGAGTACACCATGCCGCCCAGCGAGATCACGCCGACCTCGGTGGTGCCGCCGCCGATGTCGACGACCATCGAGCCGGTGGCGTCGGAGATCGGCAGGTCGGCGCCGATGGCGGCGGCCATCGGCTCCTCGATCAGGTACACCTTCGACGCGCCGGCGCCCAGCGCCGACTCGCGGATCGCGCGGCGCTCGACCTGCGTCGAGCCGCAGGGCACGCAGATGATGATGCGCGGGGACGGCGAGAAGAGGCGCGAGTCGAGCACCTTCTTGATGAACTGCTTCAGCATCTGCTCCGTCACCGTGAAGTCCGCGATGACGCCGTCCTTCATCGGACGGATGGCCGTGATGTTGCCCGGCGTGCGGCCGAGCATCTGCTTCGCCGCGAGGCCGACTTCCTGGATGACCTTCTTGCCGTTGGGCCCGCCTTCCTGGCGGATCGCGACGACCGAGGGCTCGTTCAGCACGATGCCCTTGCCGCGCACGTAGATGAGGGTGTTGGCGGTGCCGAGGTCGATCGCGAGGTCGCTGCCGAAGTAGCCTTTGAAAAACTCGAACATGAATGCGTGAGCCTGACTTTTAGTGGTGGACCGGGCCGGCGGCGGCGTCGGTTGCGTGCGCCCGGGGCCGGGAAAGGGCCGCGCGCAGCCGAAAGACCGTCGAATATGATAACATTCCCCCTTTGTCCACAGCACCGGTTTGCCGCCGTTTTCGACGGTTTTCGCGAGCGGCCGGCCGCGTGCCGGGCGCCCTTCCCGGCGCCCGCCGGCCGCCGCGGCCCCCCGCGCCGCCCCGCACCCCCTTCCGCCCCATGGCCCTGACGCTGGAAGACGTACACCGGATCGCCCACCTGGCGCGCATCGAGATCGACGCGGCCGAGGCCACCGACGTCCACCGCAAGCTCGAGGCGATCTTCGCGCTCATCAACGAGCTCAAGGCGGTCGACACCACGGGAATCGTCCCGATGGCGCACGCGCAGGACGTGATGCTGCCGCTGCGCGACGACGTCGTCACCGAGGACGACCGGCACGCGCTGTTCCAGAGCGTCGCGCCGGCGGTCGAGGATGGCCTCTACCTCGTCCCCAAGGTCATCGAGTAGCCCCGTGATCGACGGAACCGTCGCCGAGCTGGCCGCCGCGCTGCGGGCGCGGAAGCTGTCCAGCGTCGAGCTCACGCGCGCGCTGCTCGCCCGCATCGAGGCCGCGCAGCCGCGGCTCAACGCGTTCGTGACCGTCGACGCCGACGGCGCGCTCGCGCAGGCGCGCGCCGCCGACGCGGCGCTCGCGGCGGGCGACGCGCCGCCGCTCACGGGCGTGCCCATCGCCCACAAGGACGTCATCATGACCGCCGGGCTGCGCACGACCTGCGGCTCGCGGATGCTGGCGAACTTCGTCGCGCCCTACGACGCGCACGTCGTGACCGGCCTGCGCGACGCCGGCACCGTGCTCGTCGGCAAGACCAACATGGACGAGTTCGCGATGGGCTCGTCCAACGAGACGTCGCACTTCGGACCCGTGCGCAACCCGTGGAACCCGGAGTACGTCCCGGGCGGCAGCTCGGGCGGGTCGGCCGCCGCCGTCGCCGCACGCCTCGTGCCGGCGGCCACCGGCACCGACACCGGCGGCTCGATCCGCCAGCCGGCGTCGCTGACGGGCATCTGCGGCCTGAAGCCCACGTACGGCGCGTGCTCGCGCTACGGCCTCGTCGCGTTCGCGTCGAGCCTCGACACGCCGGGGATGTTCGCGCGCACGGCCGAAGACTGCGCGCTGCTGTTGAACGCGATGGCCGGCCACGATCCGCGCGACTCGACGTCGCTCGAGCGGCCCCGCGAGGACTACGCGCGCGACCTCGCGCGGCCGCTCGCGGGCTTGCGCATAGGCGTTCCCGCCGAGTACGCCGGCGCGGGCATCGACGCCGACGTCGCCGCTGCCGTCGAGGGCGCGCTCGCGCAGTTCCGCAAGCTGGGCGCGACGACGGTGCCGATCGCGCTGCCCAACGTGAAGCTGGCGGTGCCGGTCTACTACGTGATCGCGCCGGCCGAGGCGTCGTCGAACCTGTCGCGCTTCGACGGCGTGCGCTACGGCCACCGCGCGGAGCGCTACACGGACCTCACGGACATGTACCGGAAGAGCCGCGCGGAAGGGTTCGGCGCCGAGGTGAAGCGGCGGATCCTCGTCGGCACCTACGTGCTGTCGCACGGCTACTACGACGCGTACTACCTGAAGGCGCAGCAGGTGCGCCGGCTGATCGCCGACGACTTCGCGCGCGCGTACGCGCAGTGCGACGTCATCATGGGCCCGACGGCGCCGTCGCCGGCGTTCCGCCTGGGCGCCAAGTCCGACGACCCGGTGCAGATGTACCTCAACGACATCTTCACGGTCGCGGGCAACCTGACCGGCGCGCCGGCCATGTCCATTCCCTGCGGCTTCGACCGCCACGGCCTGCCGATCGGCGTGCAGATCCAGGCGAACTACTTCGCCGAGGCGAAGCTGCTCAACGTCGCGCACATGTTCCAGCAGGCAACAGACTGGCACGCGCGGGCGCCGGGGGAGGCCCGTTGAACAAAGAGACGCCGAGACGCAGAGGATGCGACGGGTTTTCCCGGCGCCTCTGCGTCTCTTTGTGAGAGCCACGCCATGAAGTGGGAAGTGGTCATCGGCCTCGAGACGCACGCGCAGCTGTCGACGGCGTCGAAGATCTTCTCCGGCGCGTCGACGGCGTTCGGCGCCGCGCCGAACACGCAGGCCTCGGCCGTCGACATCGCGCTGCCCGGCGTGCTGCCGGTGGCCAACCGCGGCGCGGTCGAGCGCGCGATCCGCTTCGGCCTCGCCGTCGGCGCGACGATCAACCGGCGCAGCGTGTTCGCGCGCAAGAACTACTTCTACCCGGACCTGCCGAAGGGCTACCAGATCTCGCAGTACGAGATTCCCGTGGTCGCGGGCGGCCACGTGGCCATCGTGTCGCCGACGAGGGGCGATATCCAGGTGCGACTCACGCGGGCGCACCTCGAGGAGGACGCCGGCAAGTCGCTGCACGAGGACTTCCACGGGATGACCGGCATCGACCTGAACCGCGCCGGCACGCCGCTGCTCGAGATCGTCACCGAGCCGGACCTCGCGAGCTCCGACGAGGCGGTCGCGTACGCCAAGGCGCTGCACGCGCTGGTGCGCTGGATCGGCATCTGCGACGGCAACATGCAGGAAGGCAGCTTCCGCTGCGACGCCAACGTGTCGGTGCGCCGGCCCGGCGCGCCGCTGGGCACACGCTGCGAGATCAAGAACCTCAACAGCTTCCGCTTCATGCAGGACGCGATCGACTTCGAGGTGCGCCGGCAGATCGCGCTGATCGAGGACGGCGGCACCGTCGTGCAGGAGACGCGCCTGTACGACCCCGACCGCCGCGAGACGCGGTCGATGCGCAGCAAGGAGGACGCGCAGGACTACCGCTACTTCCCGGATCCGGACCTGCCGCCGCTCGTCGTCGGCGAGGACTGGATCGCGCGCGTGCGGGCGGAGATGCCGGAGCTGCCGGAGGCGATGCAGCAGCGCTTCGTCCGCGACTACGCGCTTCCCGCCGCCGACGCCGCCGCGCTGACGGGCAGCCGCGAGTCGGCCGCGTACTTCGAGGCGGCCGCGAAGGCCGCGGGCGGCGAGGCGAAGGTCGTCGCCAACTGGATGCTGGGCGAGCTCGCCGCGGCGCTCAACCGCGCCGAGCTCGACATCGCGCGCTCGCCGGTGTCGGCGGCGCAGCTCGCGGGGCTGCTCAAGCGCATCGCCGACGGGACCATTTCCGGCAAGATCGCCAAGGACGTGTTCGACGCGATGTGGGCCGGCGAGGCGCAGGGCGACGACGCGGCCGACGCGATCATCGCGCAGAAGGGCCTGCGCCAGATCTCCGACGCCGGCGCTATCGAGAAGATCGTCGACGACGCGATCGCCGCCAACCCGGCCATCGTCGCCGAGTACAAGGCCGGCAAGGAGAAGGCGTTCAACTCGCTGGTCGGCAAGGTGATGGCCGCGTCGAAGGGCAAGGCCAACCCGGCGCAGGTCAACGCGATCCTGAAGCAGAAATTGGGGTCAGAGCTGTAATACTCGCGCCGGGAGATGCCCGGGCAACGCGCGAGGCTTGCGGCGCGAGTATTACAGCTCTGACCCCAATTTCCAGCCGCGCAGAACGTCGAGCAGCGCCGCGCCGTAGCGCTCGAGCTTGCGCGCGCCGATCCCGGACACCTCCGACAGTTCGTCCACCGTGCGCGGCCGCCGCCGCGCGAGGTCGGCGAGCGTGCTGTCGTGCAGGACCACGTACGCCGGCAGCGACTGCGCGCGCGCCTCCGCGAGCCGCCACTGCTTGAGGCGCTCGAGCAGCGCGGCGTCCGCCGGCGGCAGGTCGGGCGCCGCTGCGCCGCGCGACCGGCGCGGCCGCGCGGCCGCGGCCACCACCCGGCGCATCTCCACGCGCTGCTCGCCCTTCAGCACCGGCCGCGCGGCCTCGGTGAGCTTCAGCGCGCCGAACCCCTCGTGGTCGACGCGCGCGAAGCCGAGCGTGACGAGCTGCCGGAACACGCCGCGCCAAGCCTGCTCGTCGAGGTCCGCCCCGACGCCGAACACGGCGAGCTTGTCGTGATCCCATTTGCCGACGCGCTCGGTCGCCTTGCCGCGCAGCACGTCGATCAGGTGGACGGCGCCGAACATCTGGCCGGTGCGATAGATGGCCGACAGCGCCTTGCGCGCGGCGTCGGTCGCGTCCCACGTCTGCGGCGGGTTGAGGCACGTGTCGCAGTTGCCGCACGGCGCGCTCGCCTCGCCAAAGTAGGCGAGGAGCTGCACGCGCCGGCACTCGGCCGTCTCGCACAGGCCGAGCAGCGCGTCGAGCTTGGCGCTCGACACCCGCTTGTACGCGTCGCTGGCCTCGGACGCCTCGATCAGCCGCCGCTGCTGGACGACGTCGGCGAGGCCGTAGGTCATCCACGCGTCGGCGGGCGCGCCGTCGCGGCCCGCGCGCCCCGTCTCCTGGTAGTAGCCCTCGACGCTCTTCGGCAGGTCGAGGTGCGCGACGAAGCGGACGTCGGGCTTGTCGATGCCCATCCCGAACGCGATCGTCGCCACCACGACCACGCCCTCCTCGCGCTGGAAGCGGCTCTGGTGCTCGCTGCGCGCCGCGTTGTCCATGCCCGCGTGATACGGCAGCGCGTTGACGCCGTGCCTGACGAGCCACGCCGCGGTCTCGTCGACGCTGCGCCGGGTCAGGCAGTAGACGATGCCGGCATCGCCGGCGTGCTCGGCCCGGATGAAGCGCAGCAGCTGGTCGCGCGGTTCGCTCTTCTCGACGATCGTGTAGCGGATGTTCGGGCGGTCGAAGCTCGACACGAAGATGCGCGCGCGGTCGAGCGCCAGCCGCGCGACGATCTCCGCGCGCGTCTGCGGGTCGGCGGTGGCGGTGAGCGCGACGCGCGGCACGTCGGGAAAGCGCTCGTGCAGCAGCGACAGCTCGAGGTACTCCGGCCGGAAGTCGTGGCCCCACTGCGACACGCAGTGCGCCTCGTCGATGGCGAACAGCGCGATGCGCGCGGCGTCGAGCAGTTCGAGGCAGCGCGGCGTGACGAGCCGCTCGGGCGCGACGTACAGGAGGTCGAGCTCGCCGGCGGCGAACGCCCGCTCGACCGCGCGCGCCGTCGCCGCGTCCTGCGACGAGTTGAGGAACGCCGCGCGCACGCCCGCCTGCGTCAGCGCCGCCACCTGGTCCTGCATCAGCGCGATCAGCGGCGACACGACCACGCCGGTGCCTGCGCGCAGGATCGCCGGCAGCTGGTAGCACAGCGACTTGCCGCCGCCGGTGGGCATCAGCACCAGCGCGTCGCCGCCGGCGGTCACGTGCTCGACGATCTCGCCCTGCGCGCCGCGGAACCCGGGGAAGCCGAACGTTCCGCGCAGCACGTCGAGCGCGCGGGCGTGGACGCTGGCGGAGGCGGCGGCGGGCATCCGCCATTATCGCCTGCGCGCCGCGCGCGGTCCGCTCCGCCGTCCGGCCGAGGCCGGCCGCGACGCGCCTCTCTCAGTAGATCCCGGCGAGCACCCGCTCGGGCGCGCGTTGGTGCGCCGCCTCGGCGGCGCGCGCGAGCAGCGATGGGGACGCGCCGATGTCGCGCAGCAGGTGCGCGTTCAGCTCGCCCAGGGCGACGCGCTCGCCGACGTGCGGCTCGTGCGTGCGCGCGGAGCGCCGCAGCGTCGCCGCGGCCCGGCGCAGCGCGACGGCGATGCGCGCGAAGACGCGGGCGGCGCCGTTGAGCGCCTGCGCCATCGCCGGAACCGGCGGCGGCGTCAGCGAAAGTGCGTGGTACGTGGCGATCGGGTTCATGGCAGGGCCTCCTCGGATCGATGCTGGTAAGGATAGGTGGCCAGCACGCCCAGAGGAATCGATTTGTTCCTGACAGCTTGGTCAGCTATGCTTACCAGAATGACCCGCCCGATCCGCCTGCCCCTCAACACGCTTCCCGCGTTCCGGGCGGTCGCCGAGCTCGCCAACCTGCGCGCGGCCGCCGACGCGCTGCACCTCACGCACAGCGCGGTCAGCCAGCAGATCCGGGGCCTCGAAGAGCAACTGGGCTTCCCGCTCTTCGACCGGCGCGGCCGGCGCGTCGTGCTGAACGCGGGCGGAGAGGCCCTGTTGCGCAGCGTGCAGGCGGCGCTCGCGACGCTCGACGAAGGCGTGGAGACGGCCGCCGCCGCCGCGAGCGGCGCGGCGCAGCGCCTGCGCGTCACGGTGCTGCCGTCGTTCGCGCAGCGCTGGCTGCTGCCGCGCATCAACCGCTGGCGCGAACGGAACCCGGACATCGCGCTCGAGATCGATGCGTCGCAGCACCTGGTCGACCTCGCGCGCGAGGGTTTCCACGCGGCCGTCCGCTACGGCGCCGGGCCGTGGCCGGGGCTCGTCGCCGAGCGGCTGTTCACCGGACCCGTGCACATGATCGCCGTCGGCGCGCCCGAGGCGGCGCGGCGGCTGGCCGGCGCGAGCCCGGCCGCGCTTGCCCGCGAGCCGCTGCTGGGTGACGCCGAGTGGTGGACGACGTGGCTGCGCGCCGCCGGCGTGCGTGCGGACGTGCGGCCAGTGGCCGTGTTCAACGACGCGGGGCTCATGCTGCAGGCCGCGGAACAGGGCATCGGCCTCGCGCTGTCGCGCGAGCTGCTCGCCGCGGATGCGCTCGCGGACGGCCGCCTCGTGCGCCTGTCGCCGCTCGCCGTCGAGCTCGAGCCCGCGCGCACCTACCAGCTCGTCTACCCGCCGGGGCTGCGGGACTCGCCGCTGCTCGCAGCCCTGCGGCAGTGGCTGCGCGACGAGATCGAGCGCTCGCGCGCGTCGCTGCGCGCGGCCGGCGCTACAGCACGAGCGCCACGAGGAACGCGCCGACCATCGCGAACGCGATTGCGACCTTGACCGCGGTGCCGATCAGGAGGCCGAGCCACGTGGCGACGCCGACCTTGCCCGCGACCAGCGCGTCGCGCTGCGCGACGTACTCGCCGATCGCCGCGCCGACGAGCGGCAGGAAGAGCAGCCCCACGAAGCCGGTGAACACGCCGGCCACCGTGCCGATCATCGCGCCGACGATCGCGAGCCGGCTGGCACCCGCGCGTTTGGCCCCGGCCACCGCCGCGAAGTAGTCGACCGCCCACGCGATCACCGTCAGCACCCCGCACACGACGACCAGCCACACCGGCACGCGCGCGAAGTCGTCGATCCATGCGCCGAGCGCGATGCCGGCGAAGACGAAGACCGCGCCGGGAAGCGCCGGAAGGATCGTGCCGGCGAGGCCGATAAGGATCAGGGCGGCGGCGGCGAGCCAGAGGAGGATCGTCATGAACGTGCGGGGCTCGCGCGGGGGGCGACTGGCGAGAATAGCAGGCGCGGGCGCGGTGACGCGCCGCTTGGTGTGCGTACCCGCGCGTCCGCATGACTCGGCACTCGTTTCCCCTGCGCCGTCAGGCACTTGCGGTTGACGCGCGCCGATTGTGCGGCGTAGCCTGTTCGCTCATCGGCAATACACACGACCTACTTCTCGTTGGGCGTCAGGATGGCGCGTCGTATCCTGCCGCCCACGACAACACCCGCGAGACAGGCCGGAGGGATCGCCATTGATCCTGGCCAATGTGTCTGCCCATGACTTGCATGGATGGATCCGATGAAGAGGCGCGAAG
>JBGAMF010000085.1:0-17499 GCA_044223185.1 Casimicrobiaceae bacterium
GGCGCCACCGGCGGCAACGGCGGCGCGGCGGCGAGAAGCGGCCCGTCGCCGGGGATGATCGCCTCGACCTCGACCTCGCCGCTGCCCTTCGCCGCGATGCCGACCCTGTGCGCGGCGGCGTAGGAGAGGTCGATGATGCGCCCGTGCAGGAACGGGCCGCGGTCGTTGACGCGCACGACCACGCTCCGGCCCGTCGCGACGTTGGTCACGCGCGCGTACGACGGCAGCGGCAGCGTCGGGTGCGCGGCGGTCATCGCGTACATGTCGTACGTCTCGCCGATCGACGTCTTCTGGCCGTGGAACTTGCGGCCGTACCACGACGCGACGCCGCGCTCGCGGTACGGCCGCAGCGAAGTCGCCGGCACGTAGTCCTTGCCCAGCACCGTGTACGGGCGGTTGGCGAACCGGTGCAGCGGCTCCGGGCGCGGGGTCGCGTCGGGCAGCTCGTCGAGGTTGGCCGGCGGCGATTCGCCGGGTCCATCGTCCTTGTAGTACTTCGCGGACGGCGCCACCGGCACGGCCGCCGGCGCGGCGGGCGCGGGCTTGCGCGGCGGCGCCGTGCCGCACGCGGCGGCGAGCAGCACCGCCACGGCGAGCGCCGCGCATTGCCGGGTGGGCACGGGACAGGGCATGCTGGGGGCACAATCTACCATCGCGCCGCACCCCACGACATCATGGCCACCTATCTCTTCGCGTGGAATCCGTCGCTGTGGACGTGGCCGGAACTCGCGGCCGACATCCGGCGCCTCAAGCGCCGCGGCCACGTCGACACCGACTGGAGCGCCGGCCGCACGCGCGCGATCGAGGTCGGCAGCCGCGCGTTCCTCGTGCGCGTCGGCGTCCCGCCCAAGGGCATCTTCGGCGCCGGCCACACGCTGAGCGCGCCGCAGCCGGCGCCGCACTGGCGGCCCGAGAAGGCGGCCGCCGGCGCGACGACGCAATACCTCCACCTGCGGCTCGAGGCGCTGTTTCCCCTGCCGCCCGTCACCTACGAGGACCTGGCAAAGCCGCCGTTCGCGCGGTTCCGCTGGGGCGTGCGGGCGTCCGGCGTGCGCGTGCCCACGGCGCTCGCCGACGCGCTGGAGGACCTGTGGGAAGCGCGAACCGCCTCCGCCGCCCGGCCGCGCCGCGGCACGGGATGACGCGGCCGCCGCAGCCGCGGAATTGCGTGTTGCGCACGGCAGGGAGCTGCTTGCCACGGTGGGGCGCGAAGGGTCTAATCGGGCCGACGCCCGCCGCTCGAGGCGCGGGACCGGGTGCATTGCGCCGAGCGACGAATTGTCTTGCGTCACTCGCGAAGGCGGTCGTTCCCCGTCGGGCCTTCGCCCGTCCGTCAGGCAGCTCGCATCGATCCATTCGTGAACATCCGGAGGCATGGCCATGGCACCGTCGCTCAGAACCGCGTTCGTCGGACTTCTCTTCGTTGCTTCAACCGCGTTCGCCGCGGACGCATCCGAACGGAGATTCATCCGCGAGGGCATGAGTGAAGGGGAAGTCGTGATGAAGATCGGAAGGCCCGACAGCGAGTCCGTCGACACCGGATACGGCGCCAAGGTCGCGGTGAAGCGCTGGATGTACTTCCCGGCCCCCGGCGACCCCCAGACCCTGACCACGCTGACGATCCGGGAGGGACAGGTCGTCGAAGTGAGTCGACAGGTCGCGCGGTGAACCATGCACCGCTGCCCACGACGGCCCGGACCCGCGCCCGGCCGGACGGGCCGGTGCGCAGTTCGTCCTCGGCGGGCTCCGGTGCGAACGCCGGCTTGCCTGGGCCGCCGAACGGTGGAGGGAGCCTGTAGTTGGAGCGACAGGGTCTGCCGCAACTGGTAGATCGGCTGCTCGCGCTTCCTCCCGGAAGTCCGGAGGCAAGCCGGCACCAGCAGGCGATCGAGCACCTGCTCATGGCCGCGCTGCGTGCCGGAGGGCGCCGCGCAGGCGAGGCGCTGGTCGAGTCGCTGGTCCCCCACGGCCTCGGCCTCGAGCGCCTCGATGCGCTCCCCTGCATGTGGCGGGTACTCATCCCGCCTCCCCGCGTGCTCGAATTGTGGTTCACCGGCGCCGAGGCTCCGGTCGTCGCGGCATTGTCGTACCGGGTGGGCACCCCGTGGGGCACGGCGGCGCAGAGGCGCGCTGCGAAGATGCAGGCCGCGTTCTACGCCCGCTACGAGAGCCTCGATCCGGTCGCGGCGTTGTCGGAGGAAGATCGCCTGATCGGACTCGTCGGCGAGCTCGAAGCGGACGTCGGCAACGGCGGCTTCGCACGGTATCTCGACAACAAGGGAGTCGGGCGAGCGCGAGCGGCGCTTGCGGCCCTCACCGCGATAGGTGCGCGGCGAACTGCCCGGTGGCTGTCCTCCGCTCTTGCGGCGGGGAAGGGCTCCACCGCACTGAAGACGCTCGACGAGCAGTTCTGCCTGGAGCCCGAAGACCTCGCGTCGCTGGTGATGCGCCATCTCGAGCGGCGGATGAAGGCCTGACGCTGCCCGGGTCGCCGCCCCAGCGCGCTGCCGTCACGCCGTGAGGCGCCCGACCACCTTGCGCACCCACGGCGCGACGACGGTCACGGCCGCGAACGCCACGGGCCACGTCGTCAGGCAGCTTTGCAGCCACAGCGCGGGAAACTCCGCGTGGATGCCCCGGCTCACCGCCAGGACGAAGGCCGACACGAGGGCGACCATGATGGCCGAGAGCAGCGCGCCGAAGAGGACCGGGGCGAAGCGGGCGGGAATGCGCATTGCGTTCTCCTTTGGGTAAGCGCTCGATCGAGCGGGTGGTGCGACGAAGGCTCGCCATCACGGCGCGAGCAGGAAGCGGGCGGCCCGGCCGGCAGCGTAGAGGCCGAGGCCGAAGACCGTGTGCGTGACGAGGCTCTGCAGGCGCGCGGCGCCCGGGCGCTTCGTGCGGCGTGCCGCGACGCCCGCGCCCATGCCCGGCTGCATCAGCAGGAACGGCGCCGCGACGGTGACGACGCCGACGAGCAGCGCCGGGCCGGGCGTGGGCTCGCGCAGCCACCCCGGGCCGAAGAGCGCGGGCACGAGCGCCGCGAACGCGATGCCGATGCCGTAATGCGCGACCCAGCCGAGCGCGCGCTCGCCGCGCACCGCCGGCGCCGCGGCGATGGCGTCGTGGCGAAAGCGCCCGCGCGTCATGTGGGCGAGCCACCGGCCCACCAGTGCGTAGTCCGGCGGCGCGAGGCCGAAGAGGCGCTTCCGGGCGATTGCCCAGAGGTCCGTCGCCGCCGTCGCGCCGACCCCGACGAGCATCGTGACTGCCAGGAGGTCCATGTCCGTTTCCCCGGTGCCGCCGTTCGCGCGCTTGCGTCCGGTCGCCACGGAAGGCACAGTGCCACTTCAAGTCGACTTCAAGTCAAGGGGGGCGACTCATGGACATCGCCGAGGTGGCGAAGCGCTCCGGCGTTCCCGCGTCGACGCTGCGCTACTACGAAGCGCGCGGCCTGCTCGCCGCGGTCGGCCGGCGGGGACTGCGCCGCGTGTTCGGGCCGGACGTGCTGGAGCGCCTCGCGCTGATCGCGCTGGGGCGCTCGGCCGGCTTCTCGCTCGACGAGATCGCGCGGATGTTCGCGCCCGACGGGCGGCCGCGCATCGACCGGCGCGCGCTCGCGGCGAAGGCGGACGAGCTCACGCTGACGATCGGGCGGCTGCGCGCGATGCGCGACGGCCTCCGGCACGCCGCCGTCTGCCCCGCCCCCAGCCACATGGAGTGCCCGAGCTTTCGCCGCCTCGTGCGCAGCGCCGCCGCCGGGGCGCTCGGCGAGCGGCTGCGAAGCGCTGTGGCGAAGGCCGCGCCGCGCGCGCGTTCGCCGCAGGGCCGGCGGTCGTGACCGCCACGGCGGCACGGAAGGTCGCCGGCCGCCCGCGGCACGCTTGACGAAGCGCATCCGGTCGGACACGCTGCGCGGCACTTCCGCATCGCGGCGCCGGCTGCCGGCGACCGCACGTCGCGGACGACACGACGATCCGGTCCATGGCAGGTCCCCACGCACACTACTCGGCCCGCGACATCGAGGCCCGCCTCCTCGCCGCCATTCGTGCCGCGGGCCTCGATCCCGCGCAGCGCCTGTCCGCCGCGGAGCTCTCGCCGCTCGATCACTTCCACACCGGCGGGATGCGCGCGTCGCGCGAGCTGATGGAACTCGCGCGCATCCGCGCCGACGACCGCGTCCTCGACCTGGGCGCCGGCCTCGCCGGTCCCGCCCGGATGCTCGCCGCAGCGCTCGGCTGCCGCGTCGACTGCGTCGACCTGTCGCCGGACTACTGTGCCGGCGCCGCGCTGCTGAACCGCCTGACCGGCCTCGAAGACCTCGTCCGCGTGCACGTGGGCAGCGCGCTCGCGCTGCCGTTCGCCGACGGCGCGTTCGGCGTCGCGTGGATGCAGAACGTCGGCATGAACATCGCGGACAAGCGGGGCCTCTACGCCGAAGTGCGCCGCGTCCTCGCGCCGGGCGGGCGGTTCGCGTTCCAGGAGATGGCCGCGGGGGCGGCGCCCGTGTCGCACTACCCGCTGCCGTGGGCCACCGACCCCGCCGACAGCTTCCTCGCCTCCGTCGACGACATGCGCGCGCTCCTTCGCGACTGCGGCTTCGTCGCCGAACGGTTCGACGACGTCAGCGCCGCGCACGTCTCGGGCGGCGGCGCGGACGCCGCACCGAGCGCGCTGACGCTCGGCGTGTTCGTCGACAATCTCGCGCAGAAGGCCGCGAACGCGCGGCGCAGCCTGCAGGATGGCGAAATCCGGCTGGTACGGGGCGTGTTCCGTGCGCCGTAAGGGGCCGCCTGGCGCGCGCCGGCCGCACGCGATGCCCGTCGCGCGGCGCTGAACGAGGACCCCGCATGTCCCTGCTCGGCCACGCCGCCATGCTCCTGACCTTCGACGTCGTCGCGGAGGCGATCGCCGAGCACGACGACTGGCACACGCACGAGCACCTGCCGGAGCGCCTGTCGATCCCGGGCTTCCTGCGCGGCACGCGCTGGGTTTCGTCGGGCGCGGGACCGCGGTACATGGTGCTCTACGAGGTCGAGCGCCTGGAGACGCTCGCGTCGGAGGCCTATCTCGCACGCCTGAACGACCCGTCGCCGTGGACGCGGCGCATGATGCCCCACTACCGCGGCATGACCCGCAGCCTCTGCACGGTCGCGTGCAGCCTGGGGCCCGGGATGGGCCACTTCGGGCTGCTTGTCCGCTACGCGCCGCCGCGCGGCGAAGAAGCGGCGCTCGACGCGTGGCTCGCCGAAGAAGTCCTCGCGCCGTTGCCGAAGCGGCCCGGCCTGTCCAGCGTGCACCTTTTGCGCGGCGACCTCGCGGCACCGATGACGACGGAGCAGCGCATCCGCGGCGCCGACGCCGCCGTGGACCGCGCGATCGTCGCCACCGGCTACCGGGAGGAGGCGCTGGCGCAACTCGCGAGCGCCGACCTGGCCGCCGCCGCGCTCGAGCGGCGCGGCGCCACCGGCGTGTCCGCGGCCTGCTACCGGGCCGCCTGTACGCTGACAGCGGCGGACCTCGCGCCGGTGACGCGATGACCGAACCCGTCCTCCTCGACCTGCCGGCGGCGATCGACACCGAGCGCCTGCTGTTGCGCCCGCCGCGCGCGGGCGACGGCGCGATGCTGCACGCCGCGATCGTCGAGTCGCTTCCCGACCTGCGCCGGCACTTGGCGTCGCTGCCCTGGGTCGCCGGCGAGCAGACGATCGCGTCGGCGGAGACCTGGTGCCGGAACGGCCACGCGAACTTCCTCGCGCGGCGCGACCTGCCGTTCCTCGTGCTCGAACGCGCGACCGGGGAACTCGCCGGCGCGACGGGACTGCACCGCACCGACTGGAGCACGCCGAAGACGGAGATCGGCTACTGGGGCCGCACGTCGCGCGCCGGCCACGGCCTCGTGAGCGAGGCGGTCGCCGCGCTCGCCCGCTACGCGTTCGCCCACCTGTCGGTCGTGCGGATCGAGATCGTCACCGACGAGGCGAACGCGCCCTCGCGCCGCCTGGCCGAGCGCTGCGGGTTCGTCCTCGAAGGGGTCCTGCGCAACGAGCGGCGCGCGCCGGACGGGACGCTGCGCCACACGTGCGTCTACGCGCGGACCTCTCCATGAACGTGCCCGGCGGGCGCGCGGCCTGACCCGGTCGCGGTCGCCGCACGTCGTCGTTCCCGCCACGCAGGCCACGCCGTGCCCGCCCGCCTCGCCGCGAACCTGGTGCTGCTGGTCCACTTCGCGTTCGTGGCGCTCGCGGTCTTCGGCGCGTTCGGCGTGCTGCTCGACCCGCGCTGGGCGTGGATCCACGTGCCGATCGTCGCCTGGTCGTCGGTCGTGAACCTCGCCGGGTGGACGTGCCCGCTCACGCCGCTCGAGAACCGCTTCCGCGCCGCCGCGCAGGACGCCGGCTACGAAGGGGGATTCGTCCAGCACTACGTCGGGTCCGTCGTCTACCCGCGGGGGATGCCGCGCCGGATGGAGCTCGTCGCCGGCGTCTCCGTCGTCGTCTGGAACGCCGTGCTGTACGCCGGCCTCTGCGCGTGGCTCGCGTGGGGGACGACCCCCCGCTGACGCGCGCCGGGCGGGCGCGCGCCGCGTCGTGCCGGAACACGCGTGCGTATTGATCGCGCCGTCCGCCTGCTGCATCCTGTCGCCCGATGACGGCCGGCGGGCACGGCGGTGCGGTTCCCCGGCTGCCGGCCCGCGCGATACTTCCGGAGGACGATCGCCGCATGGGTGGGCTCGAGGCTCTGAGGTGCGCGCCGGGCGAGCAACGCGTCGCGGTGCGGCATGACCCGGCCGGTGCGCGTCCGCCGCGGCGGCGGTCCTCCTAGGTCGCCCGTGTTCGCCGGCCACATCGGCGTGGCGCTCGCGCTCGGACGCGCGGAACGACGCGTGAACGTCGCGCTGTTCGTCGCCGCGGCGCTGCTGCTCGACGTCGTGCTGTGGACGCTCGTCCTGCTGGGCCGCGAGTCCGTCGCGATACCCGCCGACTTCGCGCAAGCGCACCAGCCCGCGTTCGTGTTTCCGTGGTCGCACGGCCTCGCGGCCGCCCTCGCCTGGTCGGCGCTCGCCGCGAGCGTCGCGGGGATCGCGTGCCGACGCCGGCCCGCGGCGCGCGCGCCGGTCGCGCTGCTCGCGGCGGCGGCGGTGTTCTCGCACTGGCTGCTCGACGCGCTCGTGCACCGGCCGGAGCTGCCGCTCGCCGGCGCCGGATCCGCCACGGTCGGCCTGGCGCTGTGGGACCGGCTTGCCGTCGCGCTCGCGGTCGAGGCGGCGCTGGTCGTGGCCGGCCTGCTGCTGTACGTGCAGGGCAGCGGGCTCGCGCGCGGCCGTGCCGCCGGGCTCGTCGTGCTGGTCCTCGTCACGCTGGCGTCCACGGTCGCCGGCATGACGGTCGCCCCGCCGCCGCCGTCGGCGCAGGCGATGGCCGCGACGTCCCTCGCCACCATCGCCATCGTGTGCGCGGGCATCGGCTGGCTCGCGCGCCGCCCGTCCGGATCGACCGCATGATCGTCTCGCTGCGCGAAATCACCGCCGGCACGGTCCGCGCGATCAACCGGCTGGACGTCAAGCCCGAACAGCGGGGGCAGGTCGCGCGCAACTCCGAGTCGCTGGCGCAGGCGCTGTTCACGCCGGAGGCGTGGTACCGCGCCATCTACGCCGACGACGAGCCGGTGGGCTTCGTGATGCTCCACGACGAGTCGCTGCGCACGCCGCCGCCCGGACACCCGCAGGCGTATCTCTGGCGCTTCATGATCGACGCGCGCTTCCAGCGGCGCGGCATCGGCGCGACGGCACTGCAGCAGGTGATCGCGCACGTGCGTGCGAAGGGCGTGTTCGCGTCGCTCACCGTGTCCTATGTCGCGGGCCCGGCGAGTCCGGAGGCGTTCTACCTGCGCGCGGGCTTCCGGCACACCGGCACGGTCGACGAGGGCGAGGTCGTGCTGGAGCTCCCGCTGGCGCCGGCCGCGAACCAAGGGAACGGCACGTGAACGCCGTGCCGGTGACCATTCGCGCGGAGCGCGGCGGCGACGAGGCGGCCATCGCGACCGTGATCGGGCGCGCGTTCGCGGACCACCCCCACGGCGACCAGGGCGAGGCGCGCATCGTCGCGGCGCTGCGTGCGGCGGGCGCGCTCGCCGTGGCGCTGGTCGCGGAGGCCGGCGGCACCGTCGTGGCGCACGTCGCGGCGTCGGCGGTGACCGTCGGCGACGGCACGCCGGGCTGGTACGGACTCGGGCCGGTCGCCGTCCTGCCGGCGCACCAGCGGCAGGGCATCGGCACGTCGCTGGTTGCGGGCACGCTGCTACGGCTGCGCGCGCTGAACGCGGCCGGCTGCGTCGTCGTCGGCGATCCGGCGTATTACGGACGCTTCGGCTTCGGTCCATCGCACGGCTTGGCGTATCCCGACGTTCCGCCCGAGTTCTTCATGGCGCTGTCGTTCTCCGGCACGTGGCCCGAAGGCGCGGTCGCCTACCACGCGGCGTTCACGTCCAGCGCATGACGCCGCGGGGCAGTGTCCCGCCGCGAGCGATTGCGCCGCGAACGCCGCCGCCCGAGAATGCGCCGATGGACGACGCCATCGCCATTTCCCGCCACGACGACCTCCCCGCGGAGGAGACGCGCGTCGTCGACACCGGGCTGGGCGAGGCCAACGACGCGGCGGCGCCGCTGCACGAGGTCCGGCCGCTCTCCTGCTTCGCGCGGCTCCCTTCGGGCGAGGTGATCGGCGGGGCCGTCGGCCGCACGTGGGGCGCGTGCTGCGAGCTGCAGCAGCTGTGGGTGAGCCCCGCGCACCGCCGCCGCGGCCTCGGCGCGCGGCTGATGCGCGAGTTCGAGGCGCACGCGCGCACGCGCGGCTGCGACGCGTTCTACCTCGAGACGTTCAGCTTCCAGGCGCCGTCGCTGTACCGATCGCAAGGCTACGTCACCGCGTACGAGCACGCCGTCTACCCGCACGGCATCGTCAAGTACGTGATGGTCAAGCGCCCTGCGCCGGAGCCTCCAGGTACTTCATCACCATGAACGGCACGCCCTGCGGCGACACGATGCCGCAGAAGCGGCCGACCCCCGGCACGTCCATCGGCGGGATGTGCACCGTCGCGCCAAGCGCAGGTGCGTCGCGCGCGGCCGCGTCCGCGTCGTCGACGGTGAAATACGTGGCCCAGTGCGGCGTGAGCTCGCCCATGTCGGGCGTGATCGCCATCATGCCGCCGGCGTACGCGTCGCCGTGCCGGAACAGCGTGTAGGTGAAGCCGTCCATGGGCATCGGCTCGATCGTCCAGCCGAACAGCGCCGCGTAGAACTTCGCCGCGCGGTCGACGTCGGTCGTCATCGACTCGAACCAGCCCGGCACGCCGTGCCGTTGCCCGTCCGCGTCCATGCCGCCGCCGCGCCTGCCCTCCCACACGTCGAACGCCGCGCCGTTGGGATCGAAGCAGACCGCCATCCGGCCCTGGTCCATCACGTCGAACGCCGGCTGTGCGCGGCCGCCCAGCGCCCGCACACGCTCGACCGTGGCGTCCGCGCTGTCCACCTTGACCATCACGCCGATGTGCGGCGGCGTGCCGGGCGGCGTCTGCGGGCTCGCGAGGTCGAACAGCCCGCCGAGATCGAGGCCGTCGACCTGGGCGCGGTGGCCGATCCCCGGCATCTCGACGTACGTCCAGCCGAGCAGGCGCGCGAAGAACGCGCGCGCGGCGGCGGGCTCCGGCGTGAGGATGTTGATCCAGCAGAAGTCCCCGACCCTGCGATTTCCCTTGGCCATTCGAGCGCCCTCCTTTCTGCGTGGCGTGGTCCCGCGGTTCCGGGCGGGGAGTTTCGCACGATACGGCCGGCGGCCGAAGGTGTATCTTGGCGCGACCCGCCCCGCCAGACCCCCCGCCCGATGCCGGACGCAGTGACCATGCACCCGATCGCCGGCGGCGACTTCGTGCTGGAGCCGCAGGTCGTCGCGCACGCCGAGCCGATGTTCGCGGTGCTCGCCGACCCCGCGATCTACGCGCACGAGAACGCCCCGCCGCCGTCGGTCGACTGGCTGCGCGAGCGCTTCCGGCGCCTCGAGTCGCGACGCTCGGCGGACGGCCGCGAGCTGTGGCTCAACTGGGTGATCCGCCTGCCGGACGGCCGCCTCGCCGGGTACGTGCAGGCGACCGTCCGCGAGGACGGCTCGGCAGGCGTCGCCTACGTGTTGAACAGCGTGCACTGGGGCCGCGGCCTCGGCACGCGGGCTGTGCAGGCGATGATCGGCGAACTCTCCGCGCGGTACGGCGTCCGCCGCCTGACCGCGGTGCTGAAGCGCGGCAACGCCCGGTCGCTGCGACTGCTCGAGCGGCTCGCGTTCGTGCCGGCGCCCGACCGGTGGCGCGCGGAGCACGGCGTCGAGCCGGACGAGCTTCTCCTCAGGCGGGACGCGGCGCGGGCATGAGCACGACGAGCCGTCCGGAGACCCGAGGTGCCCGACGAGCCGGAGCGCGCAGCGCGAAGGCGGCCCGGTGACGGACCGACGCTTCCCGGCATGGATCTCCTGATCGCCTTTCCGTGGATCGCGTTCGCGGTCGCCGCGGCCTTCGCGTTCCTGTGGCGGTGGCGCGGCGCCCGCTCCGCCGCGGCCGCAGCGCTCGCGTGGGCGGCCTACGGTGTCTACGAGTGCCTCGTCTACGTGCGGGTCCTGTGCAGCGGCGATTGCAGCATCCGCGTCGATCTGCTGTTGTTCTATCCGGTCCTCCTCGCGATGTCGCTGGCGGCGGCGTGGAACGCGTACCGGGGGCGGCGAGCCGGGTGAGCCGCTCTGGCGCTCCTGACGGTTGCGCAAACGCGCGGCAACGTGTCTCATTGCGGATGGCCTTCGATCCCGTCGTCAGCTACGGATTCATCGCCGCCGGCACGTTCGCGCAGGCGGCTGCCGTGATGCTCGCCCGCCGGCCACTGCGCCTGTTGCGCGCCGGCGGCCGCGCGCGCGGCCGGGTCGTCGGCAGCGCGGAGGACGTGGACTGCGGCGGCCGCGGGGCGCCGCGCCGGTTCCACTTCCCGCGCATCGCGTTCGCCACCGCGAACGGCGCGGCGATCGTCTTCCGGTCGCGCACGGGTCGCCGCGTGGCGGAAGCCGCCGGCACCGACGTCGACGTCCTCTACGATCCGGCGGCGCCGCACGAGGCCGAGGCGGCGACGTTCCGCAACCTGTGGATGTTCCCGCTGCTCGCTTCGGCGTTCGGGCTGCCGTTCCTCGTGCTGGGCCTCGCCGCGCTGCGCGGCTAGCCGCCGCGCCCGCCCGCTGCGCCGACCCGCGATGCGCGACGTCTTCGTCCACACGTTCACGGTTCCGCCGGCGGCGATCGACGTCAACGGCCACGTGAGCAACCTCGAGTACCTGCGCTGGATGCAGGAGGTCGCGACGATGCACTCGGCCGCTTGCGGCTGGCCGCTCGAGCGGTATCTGAAGGCGAAGGCGAGCTGGGTGATCCGCTCGCACGCCATCGAGTACCTGCGGCCGGCGTTCGAGGGCGAGACGCTGGCGCTCGCCACGTGGATCGCCGGGTTCCGCGACGAGGCGTCGCCCCGCCGCTACCTCGTCTGGCGCGCGCGCGACCGCGAGGTCCTCGCGCGGGCGGAGACGCTCTGGGTGTACGTCGACGCGCGCACCGGGCGCGCCGCCCGCATCCCGGACGACTTCCGCCGCGAGTTCGCCGTGATCACCGACGAGAACGTCGCGCTGGCGCGGCTCGCCGGCGCCGCGGTGACGCTGCCGTGAGCGCGCCGCCGGAGTCGACGTTCGACGGCGGCTGCGCCTGCCGCCACGTCCGGTACCGGATGACGTCGCGGCCGCTGTTCGTGCACTGCTGCCACTGCCGCTGGTGCCAGCGCGAGACCGGCTCCGCGTTCGTGCTGAACGCGATGATCGAGGCGGACCGCGTCCGGTTGCTGCACGGCGACGTCGAGATCGTCGACACGCCGTCGGAGAGCGGCCGGGGCCAGCGGATCGCGCGCTGCCCGCAGTGCCGCGTCGCGCTGTGGAGCAACTACGGCGGCGGCGGCGACGCCATCCGCTTCGTCCGCGTCGGTACGCTCGACGCGCCCGACCTCCTGCCGCCGGACGTCCACATCTTCACGGCGTCGAAGCAGCCGTGGGTCGTGCTGCCGCCGGGGACGCCGGCGTTCGCGGAGTTCTATCGCGCCTCCGAGCTGTGGCCCGCGGAGAGCCTCGCGCGGCGCGAGGCGGTGCGGGCGGCCCAGGCGCGCGCGGCGTCGTGAGCGCCGCCGGCACGGCCGTCGTGCGCGAACTCGGCGCCGCGGACGCGGCGGCGTTCCAGGCGCTGCGCCTGCGCGGCCTCGCGGAGTGCCCGGCGGCGTTCGCGGCAAGCCACGACGAGGAGTGCGGCCGGCCGGAGGCGGAGGTCGCCGACCGGCTCCGCGGCGGGCCGGACCGCTGCGTGCTCGGCGCATTCCGCGGCGCGGCGCTCGTGGGCTGCCTCGGCATCGACCGCGAGCGGAAGCGCAAGCTCGCGCACAAGGCGTTCCTGTGGGGAATGTACGTGGCGCCCGAGCGCGCCGCGCCCGCGTCGGCAGCGCGCTCGTCGCTGCGGCGCTGCGGCGCGCGCGCGCCATGCGGGGCGTGCGCCAGGTGAACCTGGGCGTCAACGCCGCGAACGCCGCCGCGCTCGCGCTGTACGGGCGCACGGGTTTCGTGCCGTACGGCGTCGAGCGCGGCTTCCTGCTGGTCGACGACGTGCTCCACGACGAAGTCCTCATGGTCTGCGCGCTCGCCTGACGCCGCGGGGCGCCGGCGCGCGGCGGACGACGTGCGCGGCGCCGGCGGCACCGCTATGATGGCGGGCCGCGGCGTCCGTGCCGCTCGCCGACACCCGAGGAGTCCCGCCATGCCCGCCTACCTGGTCGCCGACGTCGAGGTCGTCGACCGCGATCTGTACGACGAGTACCGCAAGGGCGTGCCCGCGACCGTCGCGGCCTACGGCGGCCGGTTCCTCGTGCGCGGCGGCGCGACGCGGACGCTCGAAGGCGACTGGTCGCCCAAGCGCGCGGTCGTGCTCGAGTTCCCCGACGTCGCCACGCTGCAGCGCTGGTACGACTCGCCCGAGTACGCGCCGCTGCTCGCGCTGCGCAAGCGCGCGGCGCGGTCGACGCTCGTCGTGATGGACGGCGTCGCGCCCTGAAGCGGCAGGCGCGCGGCCGTGCGCCGCTGCGACCGATGAAGGCCGGGGACTTCCACCGCGCCTTCGACGCCGGGCTCGCCGCGACACCGCTGCCGGCGGGCGTGCAGCGTGCGGCCGGGCCGGCCCGCGCGTTTCGTCGCCGCGCCGGAGACGCGCGAGGATCGGTGCCGGCGCGTGCCGTGGCCACACCTGCCGCGCGAGGCGCGGTGATCGCGCGGCGCCCGCTTCCCGCAGGCGCCGCGCACGCGTACAGTCGCTGCCGTCCGCAGTCGACGCGAGTCCCGGCGGCGCGCGACGGCGCGCGACCGCCGCCGCATTCGGCGCCGGCCGCGTCCCTTCCCGTCCACAGGAGCCTGCCATGGGAGTGCGCTTCCTCAAGATCGCCGCCGTGTACCTGGTCGTCGGAACCCTGCTCGGCGTCTACATGGGCGCCACGGAAAAGTTCGCGCTGGCGCCCGTCCACGCGCACCTCCTGCTGCTCGGCTGGGCGTCGCTTGCGCTCGCCGGGATCATCTACCACCTGCACCCGGCGGCCGGCGAAACGCGGCTCGCGCGCATCCACTTCTGGGTGCACAACCTCGCGCTGCCGGTGTTCATGGCGGCGCTCGCGGCGCTGCTGTCCGGCAACCCCGGCGCCGGGCCCGTCGTCGGCATCGGGTCGCTCGTGATGTTCGCGGGCCTGCTCCTGTTCGGCATCAACGTCCTCGTCAACGTGCGCGCCCCGGCCTGACCCGTCCGTCGCCGCCGGGCGCCCCCGGCACCCGCGGCGGCCCCGTCCATCGCGTACCCGGTTGACCCCCCGGGTCCCGCGCGGTGGAATCGACCGTGCCGGCCAGGACGGGCCGGCGCTGCGGTGCGCGTCGCCCGCATCGACTTCGGAGGACCTGCCGTGAAGGCCCTGCTGCTCGTCATCGCCTGGTGCATCCTGCTCGCGGTCGCGTGGCCGCTCGCGCTGCTCTTGCTCGTGCTGGCGCCGCTGCTGCTGGTGCTGGCCCTCGCCGTTCACGTCGTCGGCGTCGTCCTCGGCGCCGCGCTCGCGTTCGTCAAGGGCGTGCTGTTCCTGCCCGCGCGGCTCCTCGGCCAGCGCTGAAGCGCCGCCGGCCGCGCTTGCCCGCCGCGGCCGATGCGGCTAACGTAGGACTTCCGGCGACGGCGTGCGCGCCACGCGCCCGGCCGCCGCCGCGGAGACCACGATGAACGAAGAGACCTTCAACTTGAGCATCCGCAAGTTCCTGAAGATGGTGGGCATCAGCTCGCAGCGCGAGATCGAGCGCGCCGTCGCCGCCGCCATCGCGGATGGCCGCATCCGCGGCACGGAGTCGTTTCCCGCGACGGTCACGCTCGACGTCGCCGGACTCTCGGTGCGCGCGACGTTCGACGGCCGCATCGACCTCGAGTAGCCGGCACCAGGCGGGCGCACGCGGTGGCCGACGGGCAGCTCGTCCTGCAGTTCCGCGGCACGGCCGTGGAGGACGTCGACGAGGTCCGGGAGATCGAGGACGCGCTGTTCGAGATGCTGGACGAAGGCGAGGAACTCGCCGGTCACGACGTCCTGGCGAGCGCCCGCAACATCTACATCCTCACGGCGGCGCCGGAGGCGACGTTCCGGCGACTGGAGCCCTTTCTCGCGCAGGCACGGCTGCTCGACGCGGTCGCGGCGGCGTTCCGCTCTCCGGGAAGCGACGCGTTCACGCGCCTCTGGCCGGCCGGCCGCCGCGAGCCGTTCTCGCTCGCGTGAAGCCCCGCGCCACGCGGCCGCCGTTTCCCGCCGTCACGCTGCGCACGCCGCGGCTGACGCTGCGGCCCGTGGCGGACGACGACGCGCCGGCGCTCTTCGCGATCTTCTCCGACCGCGACGTGATGCGGTACTGGAGCCGTCCGCCGATGACCGATTTGGAGGAGGCCGTCACGCTGGTCCGCGAGATCCGCGCCGGCTGCGCCCGCGGCGAGGCGCTGCAGCTCGCCGTCGAGCGCGAAGGCGTACGGCAGGCGATCGGCACCTGCACGCTGTTCCACTTCCACCGGACGAGCCGCCGCGCGGAGCTGGGCTACGCGCTCGCGCGGCCGCACTGGGGTCAGGGGCTGATGCACGAGGCGCTGGTGCGGCTGGTCGGCTACGCGTTCGGCGAACTCGGCCTCCATCGGCTGGAAGCCGACATCGATCCGCGCAACGCCGCATCCGCCCGCTCGCTCGCCCGCCTGGGCTTCCGCAAGGAAGGCACGCTGCGCGAGCGCTGGATCGTCGCCGGCGAAGTCTCCGACTCGGACCTCTACGGATTGCTCGGCACGGAGTGGCGCCCGGACTGACCGTGCCGGCGGCGCCCCCGCGCGCGGGCAACGGCAGCACCGCGCGCGGTCTTCGGCTAAACTGCAGCACGACGACTGGCCGCCCCGGCCTCTGTCGCGGCGCCTGCGTCCATGGCCAACATCCTCGTCACCCTCTTCGCGGTGTTCCTGTGCCTCGTGAACGCAGTCATCTGGGCGTTCGTCTCGGAGATGCCGCTGGTCGGCATCGCGTGGGTGGGCGCCGCGACCTTCAGCTACCAGCTGCACAAGTGGTCGCGCTACTAGCGCCGGGACGCGCCGCCTGCGCCCGCCCGCACCGCCGGTGACCCTCGGCGGCGTCCGCACCGCGCGCATCGCCGCGGCCGGTGCCGCGTACTTCGCGCTCGCGTTCGCCGCGGGCTTCGCGCTGGGGACGATCCGCGTGCTCGCCGTCGTGCCGCGCATCGGGGAGCGCGCCGCCGAGCTCGTCGAAGCGCCGCTGATGCTGGCCGTCGTCGTCGCCGCGGCGCGCTTCGTCGTGCGCCGGTTCGTGCCCGGCGCGCCCGCGGCGGCGCGCCTTGCCGTCGGCCTGCTGGGCGTCGCGCTGCTGCTGGCGGTCGAGTTCACCGTCGTGCTCGGCGCTGCGCGGCCTGTCGCCTGCCGAATACTTCGCCGGCCGCGACCCGGTGGCGGGCGCGGTCTACGTGGCGCTGCTCGCGCTGTTCGCGGCCATGCCGGCGCTCGTGGAGCGCCGCGCGCCGGGCTGACGCCCGGCGTCAGACGATCCGGTTGAACCAGAGCAGCGAGAGCGCCGCCGACACGACGGCGAGCGTCGCCGCGACGGCCGCGAACAGCGCGCCGACCTCGGTTTCCTTGCGCTCGAGCGCGAACCTGGTGCCGAGGCCCTCGTAGATCTTCTTCAACTCGGCGGCCGAGGTCGCGTGGAAGTACTCGCCGTGCGTGATCCCGGCGATCCCCTTCAGCGTCTCCTCGTCGAAGCGCATGAAGATCGACATGCCGTCGATGTCGACCGTGCTGCCCGCCGCCGAGCCGAAGCCGACGGTGAACACGCGCACGCCGCGCTCCGCAGCCATCCGCGCGGCGTCGTAGGGGTCCGGGCCGGTGGTGCGCCGCCCGTCGGTGAGCAGGATGATCGCCGCCGAAGTGTACGAGCCCGGCGGCACCGGGACGACGGCCTTCTTCTCCTTCGGCTTGTCCGGCTCCTTCTTCTCCGCCCGCTCGCCCTGCTTGCCCCGCAGCGTGTCGCGCGACCCGAACCCGCGCCCGAACAGCAGCGACTGCAGGTCGAAGTCCTCGTCGGGGAACAGCGTGGCCAGCGACACGATGATGCCGCTGCCGATCGCCGTGTGCCGCTGCAGCTGGAAGCGGTCGATCGCCGCCGCCAGCTCCTCGCGGTCGAGCGTGGGCGGCTGCACGACCGACGCCGTGCCCGCGAACGTGACGATGCCGGCCTTGATGTCCCGCGGCAGCTCCTGCACGAAAGCCTTGGCGGCGGTCTGCGCGGCGGCCATCCGGGTGGGCTCGACGTCGGTCGCGCGCATCGACAGCGAGACGTCGATCGCGAGGATCAGCGTCCGCGCGTCGGACGGCAGCGTCACCAGCGCGGACGGCCGCGCGGCCGCCACGAGCGCCGCGGTGATCGCGAGCAGGAACAGGAGCGGCGGGACGTGGCGGCGGAAGCGCTGGGCGGGGCCGAGCGCGGCCTTCACCAGCGAGACGTTCGCGTAGCGGACCGCGGCCTTCTTCCGGCGCAGCAGGACGACGTAGACGGCGACGAGCGCCGGCACGACGAGCAGCAACCACAGGTACTGCGGCCACAGGAAGTTCATCGCGCCCCTTCGGAGGTCACGTTCCGCGCCGCGCGCAGCGGCGGAGCCGGATACTTTAGCACTGCGTGGACGGAGAGCGGCGCCGCGGCACCGCCGGCCTCCCCGCGGGAGCGGTCCGCAGGTATCCTTGGCGAACCTTCGTCACGGCGGCGCGGCGACGCGCCGGACCGCGGATGCCCATCGTCGACGTCGAAGTGGTCGGGCCGGATGCCGGTGCGAA
>JBGAMF010000086.1:0-17323 GCA_044223185.1 Casimicrobiaceae bacterium
ACGCGGCGGGCGACCGCGATCAGCGCTTCGAGATCGACACCGGTCGCGAAGCCCGACTCCTCGAGCAGGTAGACGAGGTCCTCGGTGCAGATGTTGCCGGTGGCCCCCGGCGCGAACGGGCAGCCGCCGAGTCCCGCGATCGACGACTCGAACTCGCGGATGCCGAGGTCCAAGCCGACCATCACGTTGGCGAGGCCGATACCGCGCGTGTTGTGGAAGTGCAGCGCGATCCGCAGGGCGGGGAAGCGCTCCCCGATCGCCTGCACGAGGCGCGCGACCGTCGGCGGCGTGGCCATGCCGGTCGTGTCGCCGAGCGTCAGGCGGTCGACGCCGAGGCGCGCGTAGGCGTCGACGATCCGCAGCACGGCGGACACCGGCACCTCGCCCTCGAACGGGCAGCCGAACGCGCAGGCGACCGCGCCGCGCAGCGGCGTGCGGCCGTGGGCAATCCCGGCGATCTCCGTCACGTTGGCCAGCGACGCGGCGATCGGCGCGTTGAGGTTCGCTTCGTTGTGCGTCTCGCTCGCCGAGACGAAGCACACCATCTCGTCGACGCCCGCCGCGAGCGCGCGCTCGGCGCCGCGCGCGTTGGGAACCAGCGCCGCGATGTGCGCGTCGGCGCGGCGGCGCACCTTCTCCAGCATCGCCTGCGCGTCGGCGAGCTGCGGCACCGCGCGCGGGCTGACGAACGACGTCGCCTCGAGGTGCGTGAGGCCCGCGGCGATGAGCGCGTCGACGACCTCCGCCTTCACTTCGGTCCGGATGAACTCCGGCTCCGACTGGAAGCCGTCGCGGGTGCCGACCTCGGTGATCGTCACCTGCGGGCGGGGGTCCTGGGTGTGCGTGAAGTCCATGGCTGCTTCGGTTGCGGTGCGAATTGCATTGCGGTGGGGAAATCGCCCCTCACCCCGGCCCTCTCCCCGCTCGCGCGAGGCGAGGGAGCAGGGCGGCCCCTCACCCCGGCCCTCCCCGCGCTCGCGGGGCGAGGGAGCGCGCTGTCGCCGACGGCGGCAGGACGCGCTCCCTCTCCCGCCCCGGCGGGAGAGGGCTGGGGTGAGGGTGGGCGCACCGGTTCGATTTGGCGAACGTCCGCGCCTCGAACCGGATGATAGCGAAGCGGCGCGCCGCCGTGCCCGGATTGCGCAAGTCGTCACGCCACCCGCCGCGCGTGGAGGTCGGCGATCGCGGCGGCGTCGTAGCCGAGTTCCGCGAGGATCGCGTCGGTGTCGGCGCCCAGGTCGGGCGGGGGCCGGTGCACGCGGCACGGCTCGTCGGTGAACTTGATCGGGAAGCCCAGCACGTCGGCCCGCCCGTGGCCGGGCACGTCGATCGTGATCCGCATCTGCTGGTGGCGGATCTGCGGGTCGGCGAACACTTCCGGCAGGCTCATCACGCGGCCGCACGGCACGCCGGCGGCGTTCAGCACGTCGAGCCAGTGCGCGATCGGCTGCCTGCGGATCTCCGCCTCGATCAGCGCGTTGATCTCCTGCCGCCGCTCGAAGCGGTCGCGATTGGTCAGGAACTCGGGGTGCGTGCGCAGGTGCGGGAGCCCGAGCGCGTCGATCAGCTTGTAGTAGAACTCGTCGTTCGACGGCGCGATCGCCACCTGCCCGTCGGCGGCGGCGAACAGGCCGTACGGCGCCACCAGCGCGTGGTCGTTGCCGGTGCGCAGCGGCTGCAGGCCGGTGGCGAAGTAGTGCGTGGCGAGGAACGCGAGGTTGGCGACCATGGCGTCGGTCAGCGCGGTGGCGACCTCCTCGCCGCGGCCGGTGCGCTCGCGCCGCACCAGCGCCGCGCAGATGCCCATCGCGGCGTACGCGCCGGCGATGAGGTCGGACAGCGGCGGCGCCGCGCGCGCCGGTGCCTCGCCCTCGGCGCCGTTGACGCTCATGAAGCCGCTCATCGCCTGCGCGATGAAGTCGAACGACGGCCGGTCGCGGTACGGCCCGTCCATGCCGAAGCCGGTGATGTGGCAGACAACGAGGTCGGGCCTGATCCGCGCGAGCTCGGCGCGCGCGAGACCGATCTTCTCCATGACGCCCGGCCGGAAGTTGTCGAGCACGACGTCGGCGGTGGCAATGAGCTTGCGCAACGCCGCCTTGCCGTCGGCGCTGCGCAGGTCGAGCGTCAGCGAGCGCTTGTTGCGGTTGAACGACGCGAAGTACCACGAGAAGCCGTCGCGCACGATGCCCTGCTTGCGGACGGGGTCGCCGTCGTCGACCCCTTCGACCTTGATCACCTCGGCGCCCATGTCGGCGAGGAACATCGAGCAGAACGGGCCGGAGACGATGCGCGAGAGGTCGACGACGCGGATGCCGGAGAGCTGCATGGAGGACGGACTCGTGGTTGTCAGGCGGCGAGCGCGGCAGCCGGGGTCGCCGGCGCTCCCGCGGGCGCGCGGAATTCGCTCAGCAGCGCGGCCTCGCGTGCCTTCGCGGCCACGACGTTGCGGTGCTTCACGTGGCCGTAGCCGCGCATCGCCAGGGGCAGCGCGGCGATCTCGACCGCGATGGGGAGGTTGCCCGCCGTGAGCCCGCGCTCGAGCTCGGCGACGACGCGCTCGTAATCGGCGACGAGCTGCCGCTCCATCCGCCGCTCGTCGGTGCGGCCGAACGGGTCGAGCCACGTGCCGCGCAGGCGGCGCATCCGCGCGAGCAGCGCGAGCGCGGGCCGCATCCACGGCCCGTAGGTCCGCTTCACGGGAGCTCCGGTGACCTTGTCGGGCTTCACCCACAGCGGAGGCGCGAAGTGGTAGCGGATCGTGTAGCCGCCGTCGAACGCGGCGGCGACCTGGCGCTCGAACTCGCCGTCGGTGTACAGCCGCGCCACCTCGTACTCGTCCTTGATCGCGAGCAGCTTGTGGTAGGCGCGGGCCACGGCGCCGGCGAGCCGCTCGCTGCCGGGCGCAACCCGGGCCTCGGCCGCGCGGACGCGGTCGACCAGCGCGCGGTAGCGCTGCGCGAGCGCGGCGTCCTGGTACGCGGTGAGTTCCGCCTCGCGGCGCGCGACGGCGGCGTCGAGGTCCGGCGCCAGCGCGCGGTCGCTGCCGGCGTCGGTCTCGACGGGACGCACGAGCCGCTGGACGGCGGCGGGGTCGTGGCAGGCGAGCCGCCCCCAGTCGAACGCGCGCCGGTTCGCCTCCACCGCGGCGCCGTTCAACTCGATCGCGCGGAACAGCGCCTGCCGCGACACCGGGACCATGCCGAGCTGGTACGCGTACCCCAGCAGGAAGACGTTGGCCGCGAGCGAGTCGCCGAGGAGAGCCGTGGCGAGCCGCGTCGCGTCGAGAAAGCGCGCGGCGTCGGCGCCGATGACGTCGGCGAGGCCTGCCTCCATCGCCTCCCAGGGCGTGACGAGGTCGGGGTTGCGGATGAACGCGACGGTGGCCATCCGGCTCGTGTTGATCACGGCGCGGGTGACGCCGCGCTGCATCCGCGTGAGGATCGCGTTCTCGGCGGTGACGAGGAGGTCGGCGCCGATGACGGCGTTCGCCTCGCCGGCCGCGATGCGGATCGTCGTGAGGTCCTCCGGCCGCGCGGCGATCTTGACGAACGTCGTGACGGCGCCGCCCTTCTGCGCCACGCCCGTCATGTCGAGCACCGACACGCCCTTGCCCTCGAGGTGCGCCGCCATGCCGAGCAGCGCGCCGACCGTGATGATCCCGGTGCCGCCCACGCCCGCCACGACGATCGCGTACGGCCGGTCGAGCGCCGGCAGCGCGGGCTCCGGGATGCGCGCGAACGCGTCGTCGTCGGCGGCCGCCGCGCGGCCGCGCGTGAGCCGCCCGCCCTCGACGCTGACGAAGCTCGGGCAGAAGCCGTTCTGGCACGAGAAGTCCTTGTTGCAATGCGACTGGTCGATCGCCCGCTTGCGCCCGAACTCCGTCTCCACCGGCTGCACCGACACGCAGTTCGACTTGGTGCCGCAGTCGCCGCAGCCCTCGCAGACGCGGGTGTTGATGAACGACCGCCGCGCGGGGTCGGGAAAGCGTCCGCGCTTGCGCCGCCGCCGCTTCTCGGCCGCGCAGGTCTGGTCGTAGACGAGCACCGTCACGCCGCCGGCCTCGCGCAACTCGCGCTGGACCGCATCGAGGTGGTCGCGGTGGCGCACGGTCACGTCCCTCGCGAACGGCGCGTTGCGGCCGTACTTGTCCGGCTGGTCGGTGACGACGACGATGCGCGCGACGCCTTCGGCCTCCAGCTGGCGGGTGAGGGCGGGCACGTTGAGCGGCGGCGGCAGCGGCTGGCCGCCGGTCGCCGCGGTCGCGTCGTTGTAGAGGATCTTGAACGTGATGCCGACGTTCGCCGCGACGGCGGCGCGGATGGCGAGCAGCCCCGAGTGGTAGTAGGTGCCGTCGCCCATGTTGGCGAAGATGTGCTTCGTGTCGGTGAACGGCGCGTGGCCGACCCACGCAGCGCCCTCCGAACCCATCGGCGAGAAGATCTTCGTCCCGGAGAAGATGTACGTCGCCATGAAGTGGCAGCCGACCCCGGCGATCGCCGCGCTGCCCTCGGGCACGCGGGTGGACGTGTTGTGCGGGCACCCGGAGCAGAAGTAGGGCACGCGGCCGGCGTCCGACAGGTAGCCGGTGAGCTGCGGCGACAGCGGCGGCCTGGCGAGCGCCTCCTCCTTCGCGCGCAGCCACGCCGCGCGCTCGTCGAGCCGCGCCTCGGCGTGGAAGCGGGCGAGGCGCGCGTGGATCACCAGCGCGACCTGCTCGGCAGAGAGTTCGCCGGTCGGCGGCAGCAGCCACTCGTTGGGCCCGGCGTCGTCGGCGCGCTTGCCGAGCACGCGCGGGCGCCGCGCGTCGGGCCAGTGGTAGAGCAGCGCGCGAACCTGGTCCTCGACCAGCGGCCGCTTCTCCTCGACGACGAGGATCTCCTCCAGCCCCAGCGCGAACGCGTGCAGCCCCTGCGGCTCCAGCGGCCACGTCATGCCGAGCTTGCAGACGCGGATGCCGATGCGCGCGGCGGCGGCCTCGTCGATGCCGAGGTGCTCGAGCGCCTGCCGCACGTCGAGGTACGACTTGCCGGCGGCGACGATGCCGAGCCGCGCGCGCGGGCTGTCGTACGTGACGTGGTTCAGGCGGTTCGCGCGCACGTAGGCGAGCACCGCCGGCAGCCGCTGCTCGTGGATCCGGCGCTCCATCGCCAGCGGCTGGTCGGGCAGGCGCAGGTTGAGGCCGGCAGGCGGCAGCCGGAAGTCCTCCGGAATGCGGACGGTGACCCGCGCGGGGTCGACGCTCACCGACGCGGAGCACTCGACGGTGTCGTCGAGCGCCTTGAACGCGAGCCACGAGCCCGAGTAGCGCGACATCGCGAAGCCGTGGAGGCCGAGGTCGAGGTATTCCTGCACGCCCGAGGGTGCGAGCACCGGGATCAGCGGCGACATCAGCATCGGCTCGCTCTGGGTCGCCACGGTCGACGAGCGCGCCATGTGGTCGTCGCCGCAGACCAGCAGCACGCCGCCGTGCGGCGAGGCGCCGGCCGAGTTGCCGTGCAGCAGCGCGTCGCCCGAGCGGGCGAGCCCCGCCCACTTGCCGTACCACATGCCGAACACGCCCTGGTAGCGCGCGTGCGGGTCGAGCGAGACCTGCTGCGAGCCCCAGACGCCCATCATCGCCAGCTCCTCGTTCTGGCCGGGCTGGAAGTGGACGTGGTGCCGCGCGAGCAGGTCGTGCGCCTCCCACAGCGTCTTGTCCATGTTGTTGAGCGGCGAGCCCTGGAAGCCCGACACGAAGCCGGCCGTGTTGAGCCCCGCGGCGGCGTCGCGCACGCGCTGCACGATGAGCAGGCGCGTCAGCGCCTGGATGCCGGTCAGGTAGACGCGGCCGCGGTCCAGCGTGTACTTGTCGTCGAGCCTGACGTCGGCGAGTTCCATGGCGGGGCTCCCGTTACGCGGTGGCGGGGAGGGTGGGGGTCGTTGCGGGACCTGCGCTTCGTCGGCGCGACCCCTCACCCCAGCCCTCTCCCCGCGAGCGGGGAGAGGGAGTCCGTCCGCGGACATCGGCGCGGGCGCGTGCCGGAACCCTCCCTCTCCCCGCTTGCGGGGAGAGGGTCGGGGTGAGGGGCGCAGGTCGCCGCACAGGCATCTCAGATCACCTTGCCCGGATTGAGCAGGTTCGCCGGATCGAGCGTGGCCTTGATCGCGCGCATCACGTCGACTGCCGCCCCGAACTCCTCGACGAGGAACTCGCGCTTGCCGAGCCCGATGCCGTGCTCGCCGGTGCAGGTGCCGCCCATCGCCAGCGCCCGGCGCACGAGCCGCGTGTTGAGCGCCCACGCCTCCTCGACGTCGGCCTCGCTGTCGGGGTCGACGAGGATCATCAGGTGGAAGTTGCCGTCGCCGACGTGGCCGAACAGCGGGATCGGCATCGTCGCCTTCGCGATGTCCTCCTGCGTGGCCGCGATGCACTCGGCGAGCCGCGAGATCGGCACGCAGACGTCGGTGGCGATCATCCGGCTGCCCTTGCGCAACTGCAGGCACGCGAAGTACGCGTCGTGCCGCGCCTGCCACAGCCGCGTGCGCTCCTCGGGCTTCGTCGCCCACGCGAAGTCGAGTCCGCCGTGCGCGCGCGCGATCTCCTGCATCTGCGTCGCCTGTTCCTCGACGCCGCGTGCGGTGCCGTGGAATTCGTACCAGAGCGTGGGCGCCTCGGCGAGGGCCAACTTGCTGTAGCGGTTGACCGCGGACACGGTCAGCGTGTCGAGCAGCTCGCAGCGCGCGACCGGGATGCCGCACTGGATCGCCTCGATGATCGAGTCGACGGCCGCGGCGACCGTGGGGAACGCGCAGACGGCCGCGGACATGCCTTCGGGGATCGGGTAAAGCCGCAGCGTCAGCTCGGTGATGATGCCGAGCGTCCCTTCGGCGCCGACGATGAGGCGCGTCAGGTCGTAGCCTGCCGCGGACTTGCGCGCGCGGCCGCCGGTGCGGATGACCCGGCCGTCGGCGAGCACGACGGTGGCACCCAGCACGTTCTCGCGCATCGTCCCGTAGCGGACCGCGTTGGTGCCCGACGCACGCGTGGAGGCCATGCCGCCCAGCGTGGCGTCGGCGCCCGGGTCGATCGGGAAGAAGAGGCCGGTGTCGTGCAGGTAGGCGTTCAGCTGCTTGCGCGTGACGCCCGGCTCGACGCGGACGTCGAGGTCGCTCGCGTTGACCTCGACGATCCGGTTCATCTGCGACAGGTCGATGCACACCCCGCCACCGGTCGCCAGCACGTGGCCCTCGACGGAAGTGCCGATGCCGAACGGGATCATCGGCACGCCGTGGCGCGCGCACGCCTTGACGGCGGCGACGACTTCGTCGGCGCGGTGCGGATAGACGACGGCGTCGGGCGGCGTGACCGGGTACGACGAGATGTCGGTGCCGTGGTGCTCGCGCACCGCGCGCGTGGTGACCAGCCGGTCGCCGAAGTGCGTCCGCAGTTCGTCGGCCAGCGCCTTGGGCAGCGGCCGCGCCTCGCCGCCGCGGCGGCGGCGCAGGTCGGCAAAGTGGGCGGCGAGATGACCTTCGGCGTGCATGGTTCGTTCCTCCTCGCGCGTCCCGCGCGCGGCGCGCGGTTGCTGCCGTGTCGCCGCGGCGGCTGCATTGACAGCGGGACCGGTGTCCGGCACTATACCAAACAACTGTTTGTTTTTGGAAGGCCCATGGCCGCCGTCGCCCGCACCGCCGCCGCGCCCCGTTCCGACAACCGGCTGCCGCTGATTCTCGACGCGGCGGCGCGGTTTTTCGCCGACAAGGGCTTCGGCTACACGTCGATGCGCGACATCGCCGGCGCCGCCGGCATGCTGCCCGGATCACTGTACTACCACTTCGCGTCGAAGGAAGAGCTGCTGGTCGCCGTCTACGCCGAGGGGGTGCGCCGGATCAAGGAGGCCGTGGCGCCCGCGCTGGCGCAGGGCGGCGACCCCTGGACGCGGCTCGAGGGCGTGTGCGCCGCGCACCTGGCGGCGCTGCTCGTCGACAGCGACTACGCGCAGGTCGTGATCCGCGTGCGGCCCGACGACGCGCCCGAGGTCGCCGCGCGCCTCACCGCGCTGCGCGACGAGTACGAGCGGACGTTCGCGCAGGCGATCGCCGACCTGCCGTTGCCGCCGCGCACCGACCGCCGCGTGCTGAAGCTGATGCTGCTGGGCGCGCTCAACTGGTCGCAGACGTGGTACCACGCCGGCCGCGACACGCCGCAGGTGCTCGCGCGCCGCTTCGTTCGCCTGCTGCGCGACCCGCTCGAATCCTGACGCGCCACGCGCCCACCGCACCCACCGGAACGCTCCCATGGAAATCCGCCCCAAGGTTCTCGTCACCAAGATCGGCCTCGATGGCCACGACCGCGGCAGCCGCGTGGTCGCCGCCCACCTGCGCGACGCCGGAATGGAAGTCGTCTACACGCCGCCGTGGCAGAAAATCGACGCGGTCGTGAAGCTCGCGGTGGAGGAGGACGTCGACGTGATCGGCGTCTCGTCGCTCGCCACCGACCACCTGATCGTGCCCAAGCTGATGGCCGCGCTGCGCGCCGCGGGCCTCGCCGACGTGATCGTGATCGTCGGCGGCATCGTGCCCGACGCCGACGAACAGGCGCTGCTCGACGCGGGGGTGGCCCGCGTGTTCCACCCGGGCTCGCCGCTCGACGAGATCTCCGCGTACATCACCGAGGCGACGGCGCGCCTGCGCGCCGCGCGCTTTCCGGCCTGAGGAAGTCCTCCGATGAACAAGCCCCTTCCCGAACCCGTCCCGGCGTCGACCGCGGAGGCGCAGGTCCGCTGGGCCGCCGAATACGCGGCGCAGATCGGCGCCGGCGGCGACGTGCGCAACCGGTCTGGCATTCCCGTCAAGCCGCTGTACACGCCGCTCGACGTCGACCCGGCGCGCTTCGACGCCGACGTGGGCTTCCCCGGCCAGCCGCCGTACACGCGCGGCATCTACGCGACGATGCACCGTGGCCGCACGTGGACGCAGCGGCAGCTGATCGGCCTCGGCACGCCCGCCGCGTACAACGCGCGCCTGCTCGACATCCTCGGCCACGGCGGCAGCGCGGTCTCGCTCATCCCCTGCAACTCGGTGTTCCGCGGCTACGACATGGACGAGGTGGACGAGGAGCTGCTCGGCACCTGCGGCGTCGTCGCCAACAGCGCCGACCACATGGCGACGTGCCTCGACGGCGTCGACCTCGCGGCGACGTCGTGCGCGATGAACGACCCGTCGCCGTTCACGCTGCTCGCGTTCATGCTGGCGACCGCAAGGCGCAACGGCGTGGACTGGCGCGCGCTCAGCGGGACGTCGAACCAGAGCGACTACCTGTCGCACTTCGTCGCCAACCACATGTTCTTCCGGCTCGCTCTGCCCGGCGCGCGGCGCGTGCTGGTCGACCACATCCGCTGGTGCAACGAGCACGTGCCGCGCTGGAACCCGCTGTCGGTGGTCGGCCAGCACATGCAGCAGGCCGGCGCGACCCCGGCCGAGGCGATGGCGTTCACGCTGTCGTCGGCGATCCAGTACGGCGACGACTGCGTCGCCGCGGGCATGTCGCCGGACGCGTTCCTGCCGCGCTTCACGTTCTTCTTCGACGTGTCGATCTCGTTCTTCGAGGAGGTCGCGAAGTTCCGCGCCGGGCGGCGGATCTGGGCGCGCGTGACGCGCGAGCGCTTCGGCGCGCGCGACCCGAGGAGCTGGCGGTTCAAGTTCCACGGCCAGACGTCGGGCGTGGACCTGACGCGGCAGCAGCCGCTCAACAACATCGCGCGCGTCGCCGTGCAGGCGATGGGCGGCATCTTCGGCGGGCTGCAGTCGCTGCACACCGATGCCTACGACGAGGCGCTGTCGTGCCCGACGCAGTTCGGCGCGCGCATCGCGGTGGCCACGCAGAACATCCTGCGCGAGGAGGCGCACCTCACGGACGTCATCGACCCGCTCGGCGGCTCGTACTACGTCGAGGCGCTGACCGACGAGATGGAGCGCCGGATCCTCGCGATCATGGCCGACGTCGAGGCGGCGGGCGGCATGTACCGTGCGGTCGAGTCCGGCCTCGTGCAGCGGCGCATCGGCGAGTCGGCGCGCGCGCACCAGGCGCGGATCGACCGCGGCGAGCAGACCGTCGTCGGCGTCAACGCGTACCAGGTGGACGAGGACGCGAGCGCGCGGCCGGCGCTCGCGAAGCCCGACCCGGCGGCCATGCGCGCGCACGTCGCCGCCTTCGCGGCGTGGAAGGCGGCGCGCCCGTCCGCCGCGGTCGGGCGTGCGCTGTCCGACCTCGCGCGGAGCGCGCAGGGCGACGGCGGCAACGTGTTCGGACGCGTCGTCGACGCGGCGATCGCCGGGTGCACGCACGGCGAGATCTGCGGGACGCTGCGGCGGGAGCTGGGCTTCGGCCACCCGCTGGTCGTCGTCTGAGGCCGGCGTGACGAAGCGACCCGCCACCGCCGGCGGCGCCCCGTCGGCCCACGCGCAGCGCGTGGCCGCGATCACCGCCGGCGACCGTGCGGCGATCGCCCGCGCGATCACCGCGATCGAGAACGACGTGCCCGACGCGCGCGGGCTGTCGGCGACGCTGGCCGCGCACGCCGGGCGCGCGCACGTCGTCGGCGTCACCGGCCCCCCGGGCGCCGGCAAGTCCACGCTGATCAACGCGCTGCTGCGCGAGTACGCGGCGCGCGGCCACCGCGTCGCGGTGGTCGCCGTCGACCCGTCGAGCCCGGTCACGGGCGGCGCCGTGCTCGGCGACCGCATCCGCATGGCCGACGCCGGGGCGACCGAGTCGGTGTTCATCCGGTCGCTCGCCTCGCGCGGGCATCCGGGCGGGCTCGTGCGCACGGCGCGCCGGATCGTCGACCTGCTCGACGCCGCCGGGTTCGACGCGATCCTCGTCGAGACCGTCGGCGCCGGGCAGTCCGACGTCGACGTCGCCGCGCTCGTCGACACGACGGCCGTCGTCTGCCCGCCGGGCCTGGGCGACGACGTGCAGGCGATCAAGGCGGGCATCCTGGAGATCGCCGACGTGCTGGTCGTCAGCAAGGGCGACCAGCCGGCGGCCGACCGCACCGAGCGCGACCTGGCCGACATGCTGCACCTGCGGGCACGCCGCGACGGCTGGCAGGTGCGCGTGCTGCGGACGACGGCCACCACCGGCGAGGGCGTGGCCGCGCTGGTGGACACGCTGACCGCACACGGGGCCGAGTCCGGCGTCGGCCGCCGCGTGCGTGCGGCGACGCCCGTGCCGACGGCCGCCGAGGTCGCGGCCACGCTGCGCGGCTTCTGCGAGCGCGACCCGTTCCAGCGGCTGACCGCCATGGAGTTCGTCGCGTCGGGGCCGGGCACCGCCACGATGCGCCTGGCGATCGGCCGGCAGCACCTCAACTTCAACGGCAAGTGCCACGGCGGCGCGATCTTCACGCTCGCCGACTGCGCGTTCGGCGTCGCGGCGAACCAGTACGGCGTGATCGCCGCGGGCATCGACACGCACATGACGTTCCAGATCGCGGTGGCGGAGGGCGACGTGCTGACGGCGCACTCGACCGAGGTGAGCCGCGGTTCGCGCATCGCCGTCTACCGCGTCGACGTGACGCGGCAGGACGGCGCGCTGGTGTCGACGTTCACCGGCACCGTCTACCTGACGAGCGTGCCGCACCCCGCGGACGGGCCGGGCGCCTAGCGCGAGGCGCGGTTGCGGGCACCGGTGCGGGCTCGGCGCGCCATCCCTTGGAGTCGCCGCGCGACAATGCCCGTCCGCAGGCGCCTATGGTCAGTCCGTGCGCACCGTGGCCCGCTGGGCGGGCGCCGCAGAGCTGTAGACGACGCATTGTTCGCGGCGATGAAAATGGTACCGAAATTGCATACGACAGGTCATGGCCGCCAAACCCATGACCCTCGAGCTCGTGCCGATGGATCCGCCGCCGGCGGCTGACGACGGCGGCGAGGGCGCCAAGCCGGCCGCCCCGGCGGCCGCGCCGGCCGCGTCGCCTGAACCGCGCCGGCGGCGCCGCCGCCTGCCGCAGCCGCGCCCGTTATCGAGTTCGTCAAGCCGGGCGCGTCCCCGATCGACCTCGACGCGACGCAGCCGATCCACGCCGACCGCTACCTGCGCGAAGCGACGCTGCAGTACCAGGAGGGGCACGTCGACGCGCCGCTGTGGGACCGCGCGCTGGCCCAGGCGAACGGCGACAAGGAGGCCGCGTCGGCCATCTACGTCAAGTCGCGCGCCATCGCGCTGCGGATGCTCGAGCGCGAGCGGCGCGCGCGGCAACCGGGCGGGAATCCGCCGCCGGTGCGGCCGCCGGACTTTCCGGCCGACCTGCCCGACGCCGGCGGCGCTGACGCCGGGCGTCACCCGCCGGCCGTGCCGCTGTTCGTCCGCTACCGGATTCCGCTCATTGCCGCCGGCGTGCTGGTGCCGCTGCTGGCGGCCGGCTGGCTCGTCGCCGACCGTTTCCTGGCGCGGCCCGCCGAACCGGCCGCGCCGGTCGCCGCCGCCACCCCGGCCAAGGCGGCGGCCACCAAGGCACCCGCAGCGGCGGCCGCGAAGGCGGCGCCCGCCGACGTCCCGGCGGCCACCGCGCCGGCCCGCGCCGGCCCGAACCCCGACCTCATGCGGAAGATCGACGAGCTGCGCGAGGCGAAGAACTGGAACCTGCTCGTGCTCTACCTCGTCGAGTGGACGCGCCAGGATCCGCGCAACGTCGACGCGTGGAACCAGCTGCGCGCCGGCTACATCACGCTGCGCCAGTACGACGACGCGCTCGCCGCCGCGAAGAAGGCGGCCGAGCTCGCGCCGGACGACGCCGGCATGCGGGCGCGCATCGGCGACGTGCAGGTGTACCGCGACGATCCGGCTGCGGCGTTGGCGGCGTACGAGGAAGCCGTCGCGCGCGACGCCAGCGACGTCGACAGCCGCATCCGCATCGGCCTGCTGCACGCGCAGCTCGGCCGCGCGCCGGAGGCGAGGGCGGCGCTCGACCGCGCCCTCGCCGTCGCCCCGGGCGACCCGCTGGCCCAGTGCGTGCGCCTGGGCGTCGCGCAGATGACGACCTCACCCGGCGACACCTACGGCCGTGCGCGCGAGGCGCACGCCGTTGACGCCAGGTGCCGCGGCCAGTGATGCGCGGTGCCGGTACACCGGCGCAGTTCCCGGCCCGAGTCGGACCCGCACGACTCACCGAGGCATGGATACGCTTTGCGACCTTTGCCCTCGCCCTCGCGTTGTGCGCGCCGGCCGCGCGCGCGACCGAGCTCGGCGCCAACTACAACCAGTACCTGCCCGACGTCTACAACGGCGCGCTGGCGCGCGCCGGCGTCAGGTGGGTGCGGGGCTTCGTCAACGTCCAGCGCAACTACCTGACGTTCGACGCGCCCAACCGGTCCGTCATCACCGGCGTGCTCGAAGCGAACATCGCGCAGCAGGGCGACCGGGTCAGCGGCAGCGCGGACATCCTCGCGGTGCAGGCCGTCGACAAGCTGATCGAGGTCAAGGGGATGAAGGTCCGCGGCGAGCGCCTGAAGACCATCCTCTCGCTCAAGACCGACTTCAAGGTCGGCTGCGTCGAGGAAAAGCCCGCCGCGTGCGCCGGCGTCCCGTCGGTGGGCACGCCGCAGATGCGCGACCTCGTGACCGCGATCCACGACCGGCTGCTCGCGAACAACCTCGGCGCGTACGTCGACATCCTCGTCGTCGGCAACGAGCCGATGTTCGAGACGCCCGTCGCCGACGCCGCCAGGTACGGCGAGTTCCTCGACCTGCTGGTCGCCGAGCTCGTGAAGCTGCGCGCCGCGCAGGGCTGGGGCTTCCGGATTTTCGCCGGCGCGCTGAACAAGGCGAGCACGCTGAAGCAAGACCCGATCCTCGAGGCCGTGATCGACGTGGTCAACCGCAACCCGCACGTCGACGGCCTCGACATGCACCTGCACGTCGATAGCGTCGGCGAGGCCGACGCCGACCTCGACTTCGTGCGCAACGCCAAGGGCGTGACCAAGGACATCATCACGACCGAGTTCTCGCTGGTCGGCCTGTGGACGCAGAAGGCCGAGGACAAGCTGGGCTACTGGGGCGAGGTCCGCGGCTATCCGCAGGACACGACGTTCCGTGACTGGCTGAACCTGCTGCTGATGCGCGCCGGCGACGGCCACCCGGTGCCGCCCGCGGAGTTCATGAGCTTCTTCCGGTCGCGCTACTGGTACACCGAGCAGTGGTTCGCCGACTTCTTCGCCGTGCTGGAGCGCCACCGGCTGCTCGCCGCGACCTATGGCCTGCAGTCGACACCGGTCGTGCCGCCGCTGCAGTACAAGCCGCACGCGCTGCTGTGGGTCGTCAACTTCGTCTGGAACGGGTCGCTGTTCGGGCTCGGCCCGGACGGCTTCTACGTCGACAACCCGATCGTCGCGCCGGAGTTCGCGCGGATCGCGAAGAAGCAGTGGCCGCAGTGACGGAGTGATCGCGCGGCGGCGCTACTTCCCGCACGCAAGCCCCGCCGCCGCCTCCTTCTGCGGCAGCGTGACGTCGAAGTCGAGCGTGAACGCCGTGCCGTCGCGCCGGGCGGAAATCCTGCCGGAGAGCGTGCCGCCGGGCCGGACGTCGCCGGCCAGCTTCTCGACCCTGAAGTCGCGGGGAGCTTCGAGCAGCCACTGCACGCCGGCCAGCGGCGACCGCGCGTGGTTCGTGTTGAGGTCGATCTGCCGCACGGCGGCCGGCGCGGCGGCAGGCTTGCCGCCGCCCGGGCAGAACATGACCGTCACCGTCGTGCGCGGCTTGCCGCCTTTCGTGCCGTCGGCGTACGACGACGCCTGGAACGCTTCGGCTTCCTGCGGCGAGATCGCCTCCTCGTTGAACCAGAGCGCCACGCTGTTCTGGTCGCCGAGGTACGCCACCGCGCAGTGCGTCGCGGAGAACTTCTCGCCGCCCAGTTGGCCGACGGCCGAGCAGCGGTCCCTGGCGGGCGGGGTCGCGGCCGTCGCGACGGCCGAACTGCCCGGCATCGGCTGCCCGACGGTCCACGCGGCGGCGAGCGCCTGGCCGCGCTGCGCCTGCGCCGGAGAGAGGCGCTTCGCGAGCGCGTCACGCTGGGCGACGCGCTCGGCGTTGCCGTCGCGCGCGGCGATCGCGTAGTTCGCGTAGGCGAGCACGGGGTCCGGCGCAACGCCGGCGCCGTGCTCGTAGGCGACGCCGACCTTGAACTGCGCCGCGGCGAAACCCTGCGCGGCCGCCTTGCGGAACCACGCCAGCGCCTCGTCGTAGTCGAGCTGCGCACCGGCGCCCTTGGCGAGCATCAGCCCGAGGTTGTATTGCGCGGCCGGGTTGCCGGCGTTCGCGGCCTTGCGGAACCACGCGACCGCCCGCGCGTCGTCCTTCGCGACGCCGTCGCCGGTCGTGTACACGACCCCCAGTTCCTGCTGCGCCGCGACGTGGCCCTGGTTCGCGGCCCTCGTCAGCCACACGACGGCCTGCGCAACGTCCTTCGGGTAGCCGGCGCCGAACTCGTACATGAGCCCGACCCGGTACTGCGCCTCGGCGTTGCCGCGCTCGGCGAGCGGGCGCAGTTCCTTCGCGGCGGCCGCGTAGTCGCGGCGGGCGAGTGCCGCCAGGCCCTCGTCGAGGCCGGCGAAGCAAGAGCCGCAGGCGAGCGCCGCGGCGACGAGCAGCGGGCCGGCCAGCGTCCTGGCGGTGACGGTCATCGTGGCGTGCCTCCCGCTGGCTGCGCTCCGGCGCGCGTCACTCGAAGCGCGTGAAGTCGATCGTCGTCGTGTGCGTCGCGAGGTAGACCTCGCGCAGGAAGCACACGAGGCCGGCGCACACCGCGACCATCGCCCCGACGAAGAGCGAGCCGGCGAGCCACTTCAGGCTGGTCGCGAAGAACGCGTCGGCGAACAGCGAGACGATCACGAGGCAGATCAGCAGCGCCGCGGTCGTGCACAGGTTGATCGACCAGCTGCACACGCGCCGCCGGCGCTCCAGGTTGCGCAGCTCGAGCCGCGACGCGGCGCGCGTGCCCGCGTCGAGGCCCGCCCAGTGCTGCTCGAAGTAGCGGGCGCGGTCGATGACGCGGGACAGCCGGTTGGCCATCACGCCGAGCAGGGCGGCGATGCCGGTCAGCAGGAACACCGGCGCGATGGCGAGCTGGATCGCGTGGGAGACGGTGCCGACGGTAGGGTCGATGGGCATCGTGCACTCGCGCTGCGCGGTCACAGCACGCGCGTGCAGGTGCCGCCGTCGTTGGTGCCGGCGTAGTGGTGGCCCGAGTCCATGCACGCCTTCGCGAAGTCGCCGCAGTGCGACTCGGCGTCGGCCTTGCACGTCTTGACGTTGCAGCGGACGCCGTCGCTGTTGGGCACCGTGCACTGCGTCGTCCTGAACACGGGCCTGGCGCCGTTGTCGGTGTCCAGGACCTTGACGCCGCGCATGGGCGAGCAGCCAGCGAGGGTTGCAAGCGCGAGCAGGACGGCGAGGGTACGCATCAGTACCTCCATGGACAAGTGCCACCGCGCGTGGACAGAGTGCGCGCCGGCGCGGACACGGATAGCGTGCCTTGGAATCGCCGACGTCGCAAGCGCTCCGGACCGCGCGCGGGGTCCGTCCGATGGGCGCGCGCGTGTTGTCACGCGCCGGCGCCGGGAGCCGAACCGCAAGTGCCGGTGGATGCGTCCAGCAGGAAGTCTCGGCCGAGCATTGTGTGGGAGGTCGTTCGCGGACTGGTTAGCATCGTTGCTAACCCGGTCGTCGGATTGCCTCTACGGCGAGGCGCGCGTCCGGACGGGCCGCCAGGGGCCTCGGCGCGGGTGTTCGACCGCCTCGCCCGGTCGCGACGGAGACCGTGCACGTTCCAGCGCGACCGGACGCCGCGAGTCCCTCGCCGCCGAACAGGCAGGACCGCGGAAGCCAGGCTTCCGATCGCGGCCATGTCGAAAAGGCAGTGATCTGACCACGTCAGCTGAAAGATGCGCGATACGACTGCGGGTGCAGCGCGCAGTGCTCGCGGATGTTTCCGGCCAGGGCGAACAGCTTTGGGCGGCGTCTGAAGTCGAACAACCTGCATACGTGGAAGCGCGCGCTCTCCCGCATGGAAGTGTCCAACTCGCGTTGCGTCACGAAGAACGGCGTCTCTCGTCCAAAGGCCGTAGTCTTTACTTCGATGTATCGCTCGGTCCCGTCAGTACGAAACGAGAGCACATCGTAGCCAAGGCCATCGCCAACTTCCTTGGATGCGTGCAGCACCCTTGAGGCTAGGTTGCCGAGGCCCGCGGTACTCAGGCGCCAGCGCTCGAGTGCCACGACCAGGAGCTCCCCCGCCTCGCCAAGGGATCTGTTCTGTGCTTCCCTCTGAATGGAGTTCCCAGGATT
>JBGAMF010000087.1:0-17337 GCA_044223185.1 Casimicrobiaceae bacterium
CCCTGCGCGGTGCGGCTCGACCTGCTCCCTCTCCCCGCTTGCGGGGAGAGGGCTGGGGTGAGGGGTGCCCCGCCTTCGCGCTACCGGCCGCCGCGCGCGTCCCGCCACGGCAGCCCGAGGCCCGCCCACTCGGCGCGCTCGGCGTCGAGCAGGTGCGACGTCAGCGGGTGCGCCTTGAGCCAGCCCTTGCCGACGCCGAAGCGGATCGCGCGGCCGACGGAGAGCGCGATGCGTGGCGCGGGGATGGCGCGGCGCGCGTGGTGGAACAGCACGGCGAGCCGCAGCGCGAGGATCTGGGCCATGGCGTCGCGGTCTTCCAGCAGGTCGGCCATCTTGGACAGGCCGCCGCGGCAGCCCAGCACGATCACGGCGAGCCGCCGCTGCTCCTGCGCGGAGAAGCCAGGCATGTCGGCGTTCTCCAGGATGTACGCGCCGTGCTTGTGGAAGCCGATGTGCGAGACGGTGAAGCCGATCTCGTGCAGCAGCCCCGCCCACTCGACCCGCTGGGCGGTCTCGGGATCCGCGCCGGGTGCCGCCTTCAGGTACAGCGCCTTCGCCATCGCCGCGACGCGCCCGGCGTGCGGGCGGTCGATGCGGTAGCGGTCGGCGAGGCTGTCGACGGTCGCCGCGCGGCTGTCGCGATGGACGGTGCGGCCGAGCAGGTCGTACAGGACGCCCAGCCGCAGCGCGCCGCCGACCGGGTTGATCCGCCGCACGTCGAGCTCGGTGATCGCCCCGGCCATGATGGCGAACCCGCCGGCCAGCACCGGCGCGCGCTCCGGCTTCACCCCCGCGAGCTGCAGGCGCGCGACGTGCCCGGCGCCGATCATCCGCTTGCGCAGCCGCGTGAGCCCCTCCGGCGTGATGCCGCCGGACGACAGGCCGTTCTCCTCGAGGATCGCCGCCAGCGCGAGCGCCGTCCCCGACGACGCGAACGCCTCGCGCCAGTGCTCGCGGCTGAACTCGCGCGCGATCGCCTCGATCTCGGCGCGGGCGTGCGTCTCGGCGGCGGCGAACGCCTCGGCGCGCAGCCGCCCGTCCGGGAAGAACCGGCGCGACATGCTGACGCAGCCCAGTTTCAGCGACTCGAGCCGGTCGGGCGTCATGTTGCGGCCGATGATGAACTCGGTCGACCCGCCGCCGATGTCGATGACGAGGCGCGGCTGCGGCGAGGCCGGCAGCACGTGCGACACGCCGGCGTAGATGAGCCGCGCCTCCTCGTGCCCGCCGATGATGTCGATCGGGAAGCCGAGCGCGCCTTCCGCCTGCGGCAGGAACGTGGCGGCGTTCTTCGCGACGCGGAACGTGTTGGTCGCGACCGCGCGGACCGCCGACGGGTGCAGCCCGGACAGCCGCTCGCGGAAGCGCGTCAGGCACGCGAGCGCCGCGCGGCGCGCCGCCGACGTGAGCTGGCCCTTCTCGTCGATGCCCGCGCCGAAGCGGATCGTCTCGCGCCACGTGTCCAGCCGGAAGATCTGGTCGCCCTCGACGCGCCCGACCTCGAGCCGGAAGCTGTTCGAGCCCAGGTCGACGACCGCGAGCGTCGTCGGGCGCGGCGCGGAGGCCAGCGAACGCGAGAGGGCGCGCAGCATCGGGGGCGGTGGGCGGTGGAGGGCGGGAGCCGCGCGAAGCCTAGCAGAATCGCGCGGCGCCCGCCGCCGCGATTAACGCGCCGGTTCCGGGGCCGGGGCGATCCTGCTACGCTCACCCGGTCATGGCCATCGACTACCTGCAGAAGATCCTGACCGCGAAGGTGTACGACGTGGCGGTGGAGTCGCCGCTCGACTTCGCGCCGACGCTGTCGCGGCGCCTTGGGAACCGCGTGTACCTGAAGCGCGAGGACCAGCAGCCGGTCTTCTCGTTCAAGCTGCGCGGCGCCTACAACAAGATGGCGCACCTGACCCCGGCCGAGCGCGCGAAGGGCGTGATCGCGGCCTCCGCCGGCAACCACGCGCAGGGCGTGGCGCTCGCCGCGCAGCGGCTTGGGTGCACGGCAACGATCGTGATGCCGGTGACCACGCCGCACATCAAGGTCGCGGCGGTCGAGGCGCGCGGCGGGAAGGTCGTGCTGCACGGCGACTCGTACTCCGACGCCTACGAGCAGGCGCAGCGGCTGCAGCAGGCGTCCGGGGCGACGTTCGTCCACCCGTACGACGACCCGGACGTGATCGCCGGGCAGGGCACGATCGGCATGGAGATCCTGCGCCAGCACCAGGACCCGATCGACGCGATCTTCGTCGCCGTCGGCGGCGGCGGGCTCATCGCGGGCATCGCCGCGTACATCAAGCGCGTGCAGCCGGCGATCAAGGTCGTCGGCGTGCAGCCGGTCGACTCCGACGCGATGACGCGGTCGCTGGCGGCCGGCCGCCGCGTCGCGCTGCCGCACGTCGGCCTCTTCGCCGACGGCGTGGCGGTGAAGCAGGTCGGGCGCGAGACGTTCCGGCTGGCGCGGGAGTACGTCGACGAGATGGTCACCGTCGACACCGACGCGACGTGCGCGGCGCTGAAGGACGTGTTCGAGGACACGCGGTCGATCCTCGAGCCCGCCGGTGCGCTGTCGGTGGCGGGCGTCAAGCAGTGGTGCGCGCGGCACCGCGCGAAGGACCGCACGTACGTCGCCATCGCCTGCGGCGCCAACATGAACTTCGACCGGCTGCGCTTCGTCGCCGAGCGCGCCGAGCTGGGCGAGCAGCGCGAGGCGATCTTCGCCGTGACGATCCCCGAGCGGCCGGGCAGCTTCCGCGAGTTCTGCACGCTGCTCGGCAACCGCAACGTCACCGAGTTCAACTACCGGTACGCCGACCCTTCGACCGCGCACCTGTTCGTCGGCGTCGAGGTCGCCGACCGCCGGGCGACGGCCGAGCTGCTGGCGTCGTTCCACCGGCACCGGATCCAGGCGTTCGACCTGTCCGACAACGAGATGGCGAAGCTGCACGTGCGCCACCTGGTCGGCGGCCACGCGCCCGCCGCCGAGAACGAGATCCTCTACCGCTTCGAGTTCCCGGAGCGCCCGGGGGCGCTGATGCGCTTCCTCGACAGCATGAGCGCCGGCTGGAACATCAGCCTGTTCCACTACCGGAACCACGGCGCCGACTACGGCCGCGTGCTGGTCGGCATGCAGGTCCCGCCGTCGGACAAGGCCGATTTCCGGCAGTTTCTCGACCGCCTGGGCTACACGCACGTGGACGAGTCGGCCAATCCCGCCTATCGGATGTTCCTCGGCCGCTGACCCCCCGGCCCGCATCCGCCGCAAGGCGGCAGACCCTGCCGCGGGACGGCACCCGGCACCGGCGAAATTTGCCGGTCTGTTGCATTTTTTCCGATTTCGTCCCGGCAAGCCGATTCCGGCAAGCTTTATGCTCTAGGCAGCCTGCTTGGTACGTGGCAGACTTGAACACGACAAGTGCGGGCGCCGGCAGGCGCGCCGCCACCGTTGCCCGCAGGGGCAGGGGGCATCCTTTGGCAGAGCAGATCCCGTTGCAGGGCGTGAAGGTGATGGTGATCGACGACTCGAACACGATCCGCCGCAGCGCGGAGATCTTCCTGTTGCAGGCCGGCTGCACGGTGATCCTCGCCGAGGACGGGTTCGACGCGCTCGCCAAGATCGCCGACCACCAGCCCGACCTCGTGTTCGTCGACATCATGATGCCGCGCCTCGACGGCTACCAGACCTGCGCGCTCATCAAGAAGAACACCAAGTTCCAGCGGACCCCCGTGATCATGCTGTCGTCGAAGGACGGCCTGTTCGACCGCGCGCGCGGCCGGATGGTGGGGTCCGACCAGTACCTGACCAAGCCGTTCACGAAGGAAAGCCTGCTCAAGGCGGTTGCCGCCCATGTCAACCGTGCCGCGGCGTAACGACCGCGGGCGTGCTGGCGGGCGCGCGCGGCCGGCGCGGCGGGCGGTTCACCGGCCCGCAGAGGCCGGGGCGAAGGTGGGCAATGGGGCTCGATGACCTCCGCGCGTCCGCGCTGGTGCGGGACCTCGCGGGGACGAAACAACAGGGTGGAACCATGGCAATCCGCAAGATCCTGATCGTCGACGACTCCCCGACGGAGCGGCACGTCCTCAACGACATGCTGACCAAGTCGGGCTACGAGGTCGTCGCGAGCGACAACGGCGAGGACGCGATCCAGAAGGCCAAGTCGCTCAAGCCCGACCTCATCCTGATGGACGTGGTGATGCCGGGCCTCAACGGCTTCCAGGCCACGCGCGCGATCAGCCGCGACCCGGACACGCGCGCGATCCCGATCATCCTGTGCACGTCGAAGAGCCAGGAGACCGACAAGATCTGGGGCATGCGCCAGGGCGCGCGCGACTACATCGTCAAGCCCGTCAACCGCGACGAGCTGCTAGAGAAGATCGCGGCGATCGGCTGACCGGCGCCCCGACCCCCATGGCCCGCGCCGCGAAGCTCGACCTCCGGACGTTCCAGCAGGAGCTGGCGTCCCGCCTCGCGACCAAGACGGCCGCGCAGGTCGAGTCGTCGCGGCTCGGCCTTTCCTGCGGCGGCGAGCGCTGGCTGATCCGGCTGGCCGACGCCGGCGAGGTCGTCACGATGCCCGACATCGTGCCCGTGCCGCTGACGCGGCCGTGGTACCTCGGCGTCGCCAACATCCGCGGCAACCTCTACAGCGTGGTCGATTTCGCCCGGTTCCTCGGCCGCGACGCGCCCACCGGCGGCCAGCTGCGGCTGGTGCTGTTCGGCCCGCGGGCGGGAGAAATGAACGCAGGGGTGGTCGTCCAGCGCGTGCTGGGCTTGCGCAACATCGCCGAGCTGGCGCCCACCGCGCCGCCGCAGGGCGCGCCGGCGTGGTACGCGCAGCGGTGGATGGACGGGGACGGCAGCGCCTGGCAGGAAATCGACCTCGCGCTGCTCGCGCGGGACCCGGCGTTCCTGCAGGTCGGAATCTAGGTCGGCGCGCGCGGTCTCCGCTCGCGCACCAGGAGAATGGAAATGGCGCTCAAATTGGGGAAGCTCTTCGGCAGCGAGAAGGCCAAGCCGGCGGAAGGCACCGAGCTCGACATGCCGACGACGCAGGTCAAGATGACCCAGGCGCAGCCGGGCTACGACCCGCTGGCGTCGGTGTCGATCATGGAGCAGCTGCGCTCGGCCACCGCCACGATGGCGATGCCGAAGCGGCTGCCGCTGATCGGCCACCTGCCCGTCACCAAGCAGTTCCAGACGCTGGGCATCCTGCTCGTGACGCTCCTCGTGTTCGCGGCGCTGATGGTGTTCCTCGACAACCGGCAATCGGCGCAGGGCGGCGCGGCCGCGGCGACCGCGACGGAAATGCAGATGCTGTCGCAGCGCCTCGCCCGCGGCAGCGCGCTGGCCGCGCAGGGGCAGGCGTCGGCGTTCGCGGCGGTCAAGGACAGCCGCGAGCGCTTCAAGGCCGACCTCGACGCACTGCTCAACGGCGGCACGGTGCGCGGGGTCAGCCTCGACGTCGCGCAGGACGCGGCGGTCGTCAAGCTGCTGACCGACCTCCGGCAGCGCTGGGAGCGCGTGGACACGGCGGCCGACCGGCTGCTCGCCAACGAAACCAGCCTGACGTCGCTGGCGAAGGGCCTCGACGCCCTCAACGCCGGGAACACGCAGCTGCTCGAGCTCGCGCAGCAGGCGGCGGCGCAGATCGGGCAGGGCGGCGGCACGCTGCGCGAGATCGAGTACACGAACCAGCTGGCCGTGCTGTCGCAGCGGATCGCGAAGAACGCCAACGCGCTCGCTTCGTCGGACGAGATCGACCCCGAGGTCGCGTTCCTGCTGGGTCGCGACGCCGGGACGTTCCGCGACGTGCTGAACGGCCTCCTCAAGGGCAGCGACACGCTGCGCCTCGCGCCGGTGCGCAGCGAGGAGGCGCGGGCGACGCTCACCGACCTGCAGAAGCGCTTCGCCACCTACGAGGGCGGCATCAACGCGATCCTGACCAACATGCCGCGGCTGGTCGTGGCCAAGCAGGCGGCGCGCGGCATCAACGCCGAGGCCGAGCCGCTGCTCAACGACGCGACCAGGCTGTCCGAGAGCTACGAGGCGAGCCCCATCCGCAAGTGGACGCTCGGCGTGGCGATCACCTTCGCGCTGCTCGCGCTGGGCACGCTGCTCCTGCTCGGCAAGGTGTTCCTCGACGACGCCCGCGTCCGCGCCTTCGAGAGCGAAGGCGAGAACAAGCGCAACCAGGAGGCGATCCTGCGGCTGCTGAACGAGATGGGCAACCTCGCGGACGGCGACCTCACCGTGCAGGCGTCGGTGACCGAGGACGTCACGGGCGCCATCGCGGACTCCATCAACTTCACGATCGAGGAGCTGCGCACGCTGGTGCGCGGCATCAATTCGGCGACCGACCAGGTGACGAAGGCGACGCAGGAGACGCAGGCGATCTCGAACCGCCTGTACGAGGCGTCGCAGCGGCAGAACCGCGAGATCCAGCAGGCCTCGGCGTCCGTGCTGCAGATGGCGCAGTCGATCAACGAGGTGTCGCAGACCGCCAACCAGTCCGCGCGAGTCGCCCAGCAGTCGCTGGCCGCCGCCGAGAAGGGCGGGCAGGTCGTGCAGAACCAGATCGCCGGCATGAACGAGATCCGCACGCAGATCCAGGACACGTCGAAGCGCATCAAGCGGCTGGGCGAGTCGTCGATGGAGATCGGCGAGATCGTCGAGCTCATCTCGGACATCACCGAGCAGACCAACGTGCTGGCGCTGAACGCCGCGATCCAGGCGGCCTCGGCCGGCGAGGCGGGCCGCGGGTTCACGGTCGTGGCCGAGGAAGTGCAGCGGCTGGCCGAACGCTCCGGCGAGGCGACCAAGCAGATCGAGGCGATCGTGAAGACCATTCAGGCCGACACGCAGGACGCCGTGGCCGCCATGGAGAAGTCGACGGTCGGCGTGGTCGAAGGGACGAAGCTCTCCGACGCCGCCGGGCAGGCGCTGACGGAGATCCAGAAGGTGTCGCGCGACCTCGCGGACCTCATCTCCCGGATCTCCGCGCAGACGCAGATGCAGTCGACGTCGGTCACCGACGTGACGCGCGGCATGCAGGGCATCCTGCGCATCACCGAGGAGACGACCGAGGGCACCAAGCAGACGAACGTGTCGATCGGACAGCTGACCAAGCTCGCCGCGGAACTGCGGTCCTCCGTCGCCGGCTTCAAGGTCTGACCGATGCAAAAGGTGTCCGAGGGGCTGGTGGCGCCCGGTGCGGCGGCGTTGCACCTTTTGCATCGGGATTAGTCAGGCAGGCGCCTTGGGAGCGGCCCGGCGGCGCCTGCCGGAAAAGGCTGGAAAGAACGAGCGTCGTGCGGACGGACTGCCTGATCGGGCGCGAAAGTTGCTGATGCGATTCCATGGCCACTGAACCGACTCCCGAATTCGATCTCGGCCCGCTGTCGTGGGTGCAGGGCGAGATCGACCAGGCGCTGACGCGCGGGCTCGAAGGGCTGGCGCAGTTCCGCGCCGACCCGGCGGACAGCACGCCGTTGAAGCACGCGCGCGCGCACGTGCACCAGGCGGCCGGCGCCATCCAGATGGTCGGCCTGGACGCCGTGGTCGCGTACACCGACGAGCTCGAGCGCCAGTTGGCCCGGCTCCTCGAGCTCTCCGGCCCGGCCGCCGTCGCCGGCTGCGACGTCGTCGACCGCGCATGCCGCAAGCTCAAGATCTTCCTCGACGAGCTGGTCAACGGCGTGCCGCCGGTGCCGCTCAAGCTGTTCCCCGAGTACGAGGCGATGCAGGCGGCGCGCGGCGTCAAGGCCGCGGCGCCGACCGACCTGTTCTACCCCGACCTCTCGCCGCGCGCGCCGCGCATCGCGGCCCGCGAGGCGCTCCCGCCCAACCGCCTGCCGTCGCACCTCGTCAAGCAGCGCCGCCTCTACCAGCGCGGGCTGCTCGCGTGGCTGCGCGGCGACGACGACGCCGCAGCGACGATGCGCGACGCGATCGCGGGCATCGAGGACGTCACCACGCAGAGCGGCCTGCGCGCGTTCTGGTGGACCGTCGGCGCGCTGTTCGAGGGCCTGGTCGAGGACGGCCTCGACCGCGGCTTCGGCGTCAAGCAGCTGGCCGCCCGCATCGACCTGCAGATCCGCCGCGTGTCCGAGGGCAGTGCCAAGGTGGCCGATCGGCTCCGCCGCGAGGTCCTGTACTTCGTGGCGATCTGCGCGCCGGTCGGCCCGCAGGTGCAGGCCGTGCAGCGCGCGTTCAAGCTGTCGGGCCTCATCCCGTCGGCCGAGGTGCTGTCGGCCGACGTGGTCCGGCTGCAGCCGCTGCTGCGCGAGGCGCGCGAGCAGCTGACCGGCGCCAAGGACGCGTGGCTCAAGGCCGCGTCGGGCCGCGCCGAGAACCTGCCGAAGCTGAAGCAGACGCTCGCGTCCGTGCACGCGAAGGCCGCCGAGATCCACAACGGCGCGCTGATGAAGCTGACCGCCGCGCTGGTCGAGCGGCTCGACCGCATGCCGGCGTCCGGCGTGTCCGAGCCGGTCGCGATGGAGTACGCGACGGCGCTGCTGCTCGCGGAGTCGGCGTTCGAGAACTACGCGAACCTGTCGCCGGACTTCCCCAAGCAGGTCGACGCGATGCTGGCGCGGCTCGACGCCGTGCGGCAGGGCATCCCCCCCGCCGGCGGCGGCGCGCCGATGCTGGACGAGATGAGCAAGCGCGCGCAGGAGCGGGTGCTGCTCGCGCAGGTCGGCCGCGAGATCCAGACGAACCTGCGCCACATGGAGCAGGTGCTGGACGCGTTCTTCCGCGACAACGCGAAGCGTGCCGAGCTCTCCACGCTGGCGAAGGACAGTGCGCAGATCCGCGGCGCGCTGCGCATCCTCGGCCTCGACGACGCCGACCGGCTGCTCGGGCTGTGCGAGCAGCAGATCGCCGCGTACGCGGACCCGGACGCCGTGGTCAGCAACGACGACCTCGAACTCCTCGCCGAGTCGCTGTCGGGGCTGGGCTTCTACATCGAGGCGGTCGAGCAGCAGCGGCCCGACCGCGACCGGCTGATCGCCCCGCTCATCGCCAAGCGCCTGGGCGAGGCGCCGCCGGCCGCGGCGCCGGACCAGGACTCGGTCGAGGCGGCCGTGGCCGAGCTGCGCGCAGCGCTGCCGAAGCTCGTCGACGAGCTGCACCGCGCGCCGAGCGACGACGGCGCCCGCGAAGCCCTGAAGGGCAAGCTCGCCAACCTGAAGGACGACGCCGACCTGATCGGCGACGCCGACCTCGCCGCGCAGGCGGCCGCGCTGCTGGCGGAGCTCGAGGCGGGCGACACCGCGCGGCTCGCCGCGGCCGCCGACGCGATCGCCGACACTTCGGCGCCGGCACCGGAAATCTCCGAGGAGACGCAACGCCTGCTCGCCACGGACGCCGGCGGCCTCGACCAGGAGCTGCTCGAGATCTTCCTGTCCGAGGCGGCCGAGGTGCTCGACGCCATCGGCGAGAACCACCGCACGCTCGCGGGCAACCCGGGCGACCGCGAAGCGCTGCGCACGATCCGCCGCGGCTTCCACACGCTGAAGGGCAGCGGCCGCATGGTCGGCCTGACGCAGCTCGGCGACTACGCGTACGACGCCGAGCGCATCTTCAACCGGCTGCTGGAAGAGGAGCGGCCGGTGACCGGCGCGGTGCTCGCGTTCATCGACGCCTCCGCGACGAGCTTCCGCGAATGGGTCGGCGCGCTCACGCGCGACGGCCGCGTCACCGCGGATCCGCGCGCGATGCACGCCGCGCTCGCCGCGGTCGAGCGCGAGCTGCCGGCCACCGGCGCACCTGCGTCTGCGCCGGCCGCGCCGTCCGAGCCGCCGCCGCGATCGAACGTCATCGAGCTGCCGCGCCCCGCGGCCGCGCCGCCTGCCGAGCCGCCCGCGCCGCGCGGAGCCCCGGTGCTCGAGCTGATCGACCTGCCGGAGCTCGGCTTCGGCGACGACCAGGCTCCCGCGCTGGCCGAAGAGGATCCGGTCGCCGAGACGATCGAAGTGGTCGACGTGCCTGCGCCGACGTCCGGCGCGCCGGTCCTGAAGCTCGTGGCGGACGACGACGCGGCCGCGCCGGCGCCGTTGCCGGCGATCGATCTCGTCGAGGTCGCGCCGGCGTTGCCGGAAGTCGACGTCGTGACGGCGGAAGTGACGGCGGCACCACCCGTGGCGGTCGCGTCACCGCCCGCCGAAGTTGCGCTGCCGGTCGCGGACGCGGACGACCTCGTGATCGGCGACGTCACGCTGTCGCGCTCGCTGTGGTCGATCCTCTGCGACGAGGCCGACCAGCACGTCGCCACGCTCGAAAACGAGCTCGCGATCCTGCAGTTCGACCCGCAGTCGGTGCCGCGCGCGGAGATGGTCCGCGCGAGCCACACGCTGTGCGGCATCCACCGCACCGGCGGCTTCCCGGTGGTCGCCACCGTCGCCAAGTCGCTGGAGCAGACGCTGATGGCGCTGGAGCAGCACGGCGCGCCGCTGCCCGGAACCGCGCAGCCGGTGCTCGCGCGCGCCGTGGCCGGGCTCGCGATGCTCGTTGCGCGGATCAAGGCGCAGGCGCCGTTCCACCACAGCGACGTCGAGGAGGCGCAGGACATCCGGCGCGAGCTGGACGAGCTGCGGCAGGAAGCTGCGATCGAGGCGGGCGACGCCGAGGCCGCCGCGGCGCTGGTCGCACGGCTGGAGGAGGAGTCCGTGCCGCCGCCGGCTCCTGCGGCCGTCGTGCCCGAGCCCCCTGCGGCCGAGCCCGTTGAGGCGGAATCCGCGGTCGCGCCGCCGGTCGCGGAACCGCCGGATGTCAGCCCGCCGCTCGCCACGCCCCCGCTGGCGGTGGTCGAGGCGCTGCACGCGATCGAAGCGGAGTCCATCGACATCACGCTGCCGAAGGAAGCCGGCGATCCTCTCGCCGGCATCCGCGACGACGTCGACGCGCAGGTGCTGCCGATCTTCCTCGACGAGGCCGCGGAGCTCTTCCCGCAGGCGGGCGAGCAGCTGCGGTCGTGGCGGCGCGCGCCGGCCGACGGGCAGGCGCCCGGGCAATTGCGGCGGACGCTGCACACCTTCAAGGGCAGCGCGCGGATGGCGGGCGCGATGCGCCTGGGCGAGCTCGCGCACCAGATGGAGTCGCGGCTCCTCGACGGCGACGCCCCTGCCGCACCGTCGGCGCCGCTCTTCGACGCGCTGGACGAGGACCTCGACCGCATCGCGTTCGTGCTCGACGGCCTGCGCCGCGGCGAAGTCGACGTGGCTCTGCCGGGCTTCGCGCCGGCGGAGGCGGAGCCCGCGCCGGAAGTCGCGCCCGCGGTGCCGCCGCAGGCCGTCACGCCGCCCGCGCCCGAGCGCCCGATCGTCGTGCCGCTCACGCCGCCCGCCGTGGCGCCGGTTGCCGCGCCCTTCGCGGCACCGGTCGCCGTGCCCGCATCCGCTCCCCCGCCTGTTCCCGCTGCGGTCGCTGCCGTCGTCCCGCCGGTTCCGCCCGCGCCGCGCGTCGAGGCCGCGCCCGAGCTGGAAACGGGCGCGCGCGCGCAGCTGCGCGTGCGCGCCGACACGATCGACCGGCTGGTCAACGAGGCGGGCGAGGTGGCCATCGCCCGGGCCCGCGTCGAGGGCGAACTGCGCGCGCTCAAGTCCAACCTGCTCGAACTGACGGGCAACGTGATCCGCCTGCGCACGCAGATGCGCGAGATCGAGATCCAGGCCGAGTCGCAGATCCAGTCGCAGATGCAGATGCAGGAACAGCACGGCGACTTCGACCCGCTGGAGTTCGACCGCTACACGCGCTTCCAGGAGCTGACGCGCTCGCTGGCCGAGGGCATCAACGACGTGTCGACGGTCCAGCAGTCGCTGCTGAAGAACCTCGACGACGCCGATGCGGCGCTGCTCGCGCAGGCGCGCCTGTCGCGAGAGGTCCAGCAGCGGCTGTTCTCGATCCGCACGGTGCCGTTCGGCAGCCTGTCCGAGCGCCTGTACCGGATCCTGCGGGCGACTGCCCGCGAGCTCGACAAGCGCGCGAACCTCGAGATCCACGGCAGCCAGGTCGAGCTCGACCGCTCGGTGCTGGAGAAGCTGGTCGGGCCACTCGAGCACATGCTGCGCAACGCGCTCGACCATGGCATCGAGTCGCGCGAGGCGCGGCGCGCCGCCGGCAAGTCGGAGACCGGCGAGATCGCGCTGACGGTGCGGCAGGTCGGCAACGAAGTGGTCATCGAGCTGGCCGACGACGGCTCCGGCGTCGACCTCGCGCGCGTGCGCGAGCGCGCCGTCGCGCTGGGCGTCTTCGCGGCGGACGCCGCGCCAACGGAGGCGCAGCTCGTCGAGTGCCTGTTCGCGCCGGGATTCACGACGGCGTCGAAGGTCACGCAGGTGTCCGGCCGCGGCATCGGCATGGACGTCGTGCGCAGCGAGGTGGCCGCGCTCGGCGGCCGCGTCGAGGTGACGACGACGCCCGGCAAGGGCACGCGCTTCGTGCTGACGCTGCCGCTGACGCTGGCGGTCGCGCAGGCGGTGCTGGTCCGGGCGGGCGGGCGCCTGTGGGCGCTGCCGGCGCCGATGGTCGAGCAGGTGCAGCAGCTGAAGTCGCAGGCGCTGCTCGACATCTACATCCAGCGCAAGGTCGACTGGCAGGGGAAGTCGTATCCGTTCCACTACCTGCCGCGGCTGCTCGGCGACACCGCGCACAACCCGGAGACCAAGCGCTACAACTCGGTACTCCTGCTGCGCAGCGGCCAGAGCCACGCCGCGATCCACGTCGACGAGATGATCGGCAACCAGGAAGTCGTCGTGAAGAACATCGGGCCGCAGCTCGCCCGCGTGTCCGGCATCTCGGGCGCGACCGTGCTCGGTACCGGCGAGATCGTGCTGATCATCAACCCGGTGCAGCTCGCCGGGCGCGCCGACCTGCCGAAGCACGACGCCGGCGGTGACGACCGCGCGATCGGCGACCGGCCGCGGGCGGCGGCGGTGCCGGTCAGCACGCAACCGCTGGTGATGATCGTCGACGACTCGCTGACGGTGCGCAAGGTCACCAGCCGCCTGCTCACGCGCGCGGGCTTCGCCGTGGCCACGGCCAAGGACGGCGTGGACGCGCTGCAGGTCGTGGCCGAGCAGGTGCCCGACGTGATCCTGCTCGACATCGAGATGCCGCGGATGGACGGCTTCGAATTCGCGAAGACGATCAAGGGCGATCCCAAGTACGCGAACATCCCGATCGTCATGATCACGTCGCGCACGGCCGAGAAGCACCGCACGCGCGCCGCCGAGCTCGGCGTCGACCTCTACCTCGGCAAGCCGTACCAGGAAGACGAGCTCCTCACGCACCTGCGCGAGATGACTGGCGTCGCCGTCGCGTGCTCAGCAACCTCGCCCGCGCTGGCCGCGCGCGGGATTCTCCGCTTTTGCCTTCGCCTCCGGGCCGCCGGTGCGCCCGGACGGCCCGTGCGCGCCACGACGCCCGATTTTGCGTCGCAGCAAGGACGCCCTCCGCGAAGATCGTAGAATGACGCAACACAACGGGAGGAATCGGCATGGCGAACTACGCCACGGAACACATTCGTACCGTAGCCCTGGTGGGCCAGGGCTCGGCGGGCAAGACCACGCTGGCCGAGGCGCTTCTGGTCAAGGCCGGAGCGCTGCCGGCGGCCGGCAGCGTCGAGCGCGGGACCACCGTCAGCGACTTCGATTCGCTGGAGAAGCAGTACCTGCACTCGCTGCGCTCGTCGCTGCTCCACTGCGAGACCGGCGGCACGCGCGTGCACATCGTCGACACCCCGGGCTTCCCCGACTTCATCGGGCAGGCGATCGGCGCGCTCGACGCGGTCGAGACGGCCGCCGTCGTCGTCGACGCGCAGTCCGGCGTGGAGATGATCACGTCGCGGATGATGGAGTGGGCGGGCAGGCGCCAGCTGTGCCGCGTCGTGATCGTCAACAAGATCGACGCCGACAACGTCGACCTGCCCGCGGTGCTCGCGGGGATCCAGGCGGCGTTCGGCAAGGAGTGCCTGCCGATCAACCTGCCGGCAGATGGCGGCAAGCGCGTCGTCGACTGCTTCTTCAACCCGTCCGGCGACGCCGACTTCTCGTCGGTCGAGGCCGCGCACCGCGCGCTGGTCGACCAGGTCGTCGAGGTCGACGAGGAGCTGATGTCGGTCTACCTCGAGCAGGGCGAGGTCGAGCCGGAGCAGCTGCACGCGCCGTTCGAGAAGGCGCTGCGCGAAGGGCACCTGGTACCCGTGTGCTTCGTGTCGGCGCGCACCGGCGCGGGCGTGGCGGAGCTGCTGCAGGTGTTCGACAAGCTCCTGCCCAACCCCACCGAGGGCAACCCGCCGCTGTTCACCAAGGGCGAGGGCGAGACCGCGACCGAGTTCCACTCGGAGCCCGATCCGGCCAAGCACGTGCTCGCGCACGTGTTCAAGGTCGTGATGGACCCGTTCGTCGGCAAGCTCGGCATCTTCCGCGTGCACCAGGGCACGATCACGAAGGACACGCAGCTCTTCGTCGGCGACGGCCGCAAGCCGTTCAAGGTCGGCCACCTGTTCATGCTGCAGGGTGGCAAGAACGTCGAGATCGACCGCGCGGTGCCCGGCGACCTCGCGGCGGTGGCGAAGGTCGACGAGATCGAGTTCGACTGCGTGCTGCACGACTCGCACGACGAGGACCAGATCCACATGAAGCCGCTCGAGTTCCCGACGCCGATGCACGGCGTCGCGATCGAGCCCAAGCGGCGCGGCGACGAGGGCCGCATCTCCGACGTGCTCGCCCGCATGATCGCCGAGGACCCGACGCTGAAGCTCGAGCAGACCAACTTGAACGAGACCGTGCTGTGGGGACTTGGCGACCTGCACCTGCGCTCGGTGCTGGAGCGCATGGCGAGCCAGTTCAAGCTCGAAGTCACCACGCGCCCGCCGCGCATCCCGTATCGCGAGACCGTCACCGCCGCGGCCGAAGGGCACCACCGGCACAAGAAGCAGACCGGCGGCGCCGGCCAGTTCGGCGAGGTCTACCTCAAGATCGAGCCGCTGCCGCGTGGCGGCGGCTTCGAGTTCGTCAACACGGTGAAGGGCGGCGCCATCCCCACGTCGCTCATTCCCGCCGTGCAGAAGGGCGTGGAGTCGGTGCTCGCCGCGGGCCCGCTCGCCGGCTTCCCGCTGCAGGACGTGCGCGTCAACGTCTACGACGGCAAGTACCACCCGGTCGACTCGAAGGAAGTCGCGTTCGTCGCGGCCGGCCGCAAGGCGTTCCTCGACGCCATCGCGAAGGCCAGGCCGATCGTGCTGGAGCCGGTCGTCGGCGTCGAGATCAACTGCCCCGCCGTGAACATGGGCGACGTCACCGGCGACCTGTCGTCGCGGCGCGGCCAGGTGACCGGCACCAAGACGCTGCAGGCGGGCTCGCTCGCGGTGACCGGGCTCGCCCCGCTGGCCGAGCTCGACGGCTACGCCGCACGCCTGAAGTCCATGACCGGCGGGCAGGGCGCTTGGTCGATGGAGTTGTCGCACTACGAGCAGGCGCCGCCGCTGCTGCAGCAGCAGCTGTCCGCCGAGTACGCCAAGCACCGGCACCACGAAGAGGAAGCGTAAGCCGTCGGCCGCGAATCACTGCGCGCTGCACGTGCGTGCCTTGCGCCGCGCGCTCCGCGCTCTGCGGCGCACGCGGGTCGCGCGCGTTGACGCGAGTGCGTCCATTGCGCCTCCCTCTCCCCGCGTAGCGGGGAGAGGGCTGGGGTGAGGGGCGGCCGCCTACTTCACGACGCGCAGGAGCGGCGGCGCCCGCCACTCGAACCTCTCCCCCGGCCACAGCCGGTCGATCAGCGGCACCAGCGGCGTGCACAGGAACAGCGCCCACACGAGCCCGTTCGGCCGAAACAGCGCGAAGTGCCACGCGAAGGCGACCAGCGCGACGAGGATGGCGTAGCCCACACGCGCGCCGTGCCGGTTGGGGATCGTCATCGGGTCCGAGATCATGAAGAACGCGAACAGCAGCACGCCGCCGTTGGCGAGCTGGTTGACGAGGATCGTCCACGGCTGGCCGAGCGCCACGACCCGCAGCGCCAGCAGCGCAGCGTAGGCGGCGAGGAACACCCACGCGACGTCCACCCGCCGCGCCCGCTGCACGACGGTGCCGCCCAGCGCGACGAAGAGCGCGGCGAATGCGACGTCCTGTCCCCACTGCCCCGGCGACACCCACGCGCCGGGCAGCGCCAGCAGCGCGAACATCACGCCGAAGTTTGCCGGGTTGTAGACGTGCCTGCCGTGCACGCGCAGCGCGAACTTCGACGAGATCGCCACACACGCCGCGAGCGGGTGCACCCACAGCGAGTCCGCGCGCAGCAGGATGGACAGGCCGAAGCACGTGATCACCGCCGACAGCACGCCGCGGTGCTCGATCTTCAGGGCCCGGATCCACAGCGACTGGGTGGCGAGCCCGGCGGCGAACGCCAGCGCCATCTGCGCAGGCAGCAACGCGAAGTCGCGGGCGAAGGCGCCGACCGACAGCAAGGTCGCGAGGAACGCGATCTGGAAGAGCCGCGCGTCGCGCAGCAGCGGTTGCCGCCGCGCAAGCGCATCCCACGCGTCGCGTGCGCGCAGCGGCAGCCACTGCGCCGTCACTTCCACAGCGACTCCCACCAGCGCGGCGGACCCTGCTGCGGCAGCGCTGCCCGCGCGCGGACGTCGGAAAGCTTCCAGCCGGTCAGCGCGGCCAGCGTCTGCGCCTCGCGCTCGCGGCGCGCGGCGACCTCGGCGAAGTACGGCTTCGCCGCCTCGCAGGCGTCGGGTCTGCCGTTCCACGGGTGGCGCAGCACGTAGCGCGCCTGGAAGTTCGAGCGGTCCTGCGTCTCCTGGAACACGAGGTCCTCGGGCAGCGATTCGCGCGTATAGCGAAGGTGGAGGCGCGTGAGCATCACCGGCTGCCCGCCGCCGCGCGCGCTGCCCTCGCCGACCCAGTAGACGCCCGCCTCGCGCAGCTCCGCCGGCGTCAGCGGATCTGCCGCGCACGGGTCGCACCAGCTCATGTCCCAGAAGTACTCGGTGAAGATCGCGCGGTTGTCCTCGCGCGCCGCCTGCGTGGCGAACAGCGCCTTGTACGTGCGCGCGAAGTCGTCGCGGACGAACGCCGGCAGCTCGACGTTGGCCGGCAGCTTCACCGTCCGGTAGTTGGTCGTCTCGACGCGGCCGTTGGCCGTCAGCACGTACAGCACGAGATCCTGCGGGCCGCGCGCGTTGAGCATGCCCAGGCGTACCGGCAGCATGAAGCGCTCGGACTCGAACGCGAACTGCAGCGGCCGCAGGTACGCCACCCCCGTGCGCGCCTGCTCGGCCAGGTTTACCTTCGCCACGAAGAACTTCATCTGCTGGCGGATGTACGGCTTCAACGCCGCCG
>JBGAMF010000088.1:0-16414 GCA_044223185.1 Casimicrobiaceae bacterium
GCTACGGGCGGCGATCGCGCGGTCGCGCAGACGGCACTGACGCAGGCGCGCGCGAACCTCGCGGCCGCGCAGGCGCGGCTGGAGCAGACGGCGATCGTCGCCGAGGTCGACGGCACGCTGATCGCGCGCAACGTCGAGCCCGGCAACGTCGTGCAGCCGGGCAAGGAGCTGATGGTGCTGGCGCCTGCCGGCGCCACGCAGGTCGAGCTCGCGATCGACGAGAAGCACCTGGCGCAGCTGAAGCTCGGGCAGAAGGCGATCGGCTCGGCCGACGCCTACCCGGCGCAGCGCTTCGCCGCGGAAGTGGCCTACATCAACCCGGGCGTGGACGCGCTGCGCGGCGCGGTGGCCGTCAAGCTCGCGGTCCCGGCGCCGCCAGATTACCTGCGGCAGGACATGACGGTGTCGATGGACATCGAGGTCGCGCGCCGGAGCGGCGTCGTCATCGCGCCCGCCGACGCGGTGCGCGACGCCGTCGGCGGCGCGCCGTGGGTGCTGGTCGTCCGCGACGGTGTCGCCGTGCGGCAGCCGGTGACCGTCGGCCTGCGCGGCGACGACCGCGTCGAGCTTGCCTCCGGCGTCGCGGCGGGCGAGGCGCTGGTGCCCGCCGGCAACCCGGCCATCCGGCCGGGCCAGCGCGTGCGGGCGTCGCCGGCGCCGCGCGCGCCGTGAGCCCGACGGGCCGTCCCGAGGGCGAACGCCGGAGCGCGCAGCGCGAAGGCAGCCTGTTGACCCGGCTCGCGCCGTTCGAGCTCATCGCCGCGCTGCGCTTCATGCGCGAGGGCGCGATGCAGACGTTGCTGATCGTCTTCGGCGTGGGGCTGGGCGGCGGCGTCATCATCTTCATGTCCGCCGCGCTCGCCGGATTGCAGGCGAACATCGTGCGGCGCACGCTCAACTTCCAGGCGCCGATCGTCGTGTCGGCGCCCGACCGCGTCGCGCGGCCGCTGCGCGGCGACGGCGCGGCCGAGGCCGCGCTGGTGCAGCCGCGCTCGCAGCAGCTGCGGTCGATCGACCAGTGGCAGAAGGTGCTGGCGGCGATCGGGCGCCTGCCGGAGGTCACGGCGGCCACGCCCGTCGTGTCGGGCCCGGGCTTCGCGCTGCGCGGCGACGCCAACCGCGCCGTGTCGATCACGGGCATCGAGCCCGAGACCTACTTCGGGGTCGTCGCGCTCGCCGACAAGGTGGTCGCCGGCAGGGTCGAGCTCGGCACCACGGGCGTGCTGATCGGCACCGAGCTCGCGCGCGACCTGGGCGCCGCGGTCGGCGACAAGCTGCGGCTGACCACGGCCACCGGCGCGGCGCTGACGCTCGACGTGACCGGCATCTTCGACTTCGGCAACAAGGGCGTGAACGAGCGCAGCGTGTTCGTGTCGCTGCGCACGGCGCAGAACCTGTTGAACCTCATCGGCGGCGTGTCGAGCATCGAGGTGCGCGTGCGCGATCCGTTCGGCGCGGAGGACGTCGCGCAGGCGATCCACGGCGCCACGGGCCAGCAGGCCGACAGCTGGATCCGCACCAACGCGCAGTTCTTCACCGCGATGTCGGCGCAGATCGTCACCAACACGCTGATCCGCGTGTTCGTCGGCCTGACCGTCGCGCTGGGCATCGCCAGCGTGCTGATCGTGTCGGTCGTGCAGAAGTCGGCCGAGATCGGCATCCTGCGCGCGATGGGGACCACGCGCGGCCAGGTGCTGCGGCTGTTCCTCATCCAAGGCGGGTTCATGGGCCTGGCCGGTTCGCTGCTGGGGTCGGTGCTGGCATACGGCTTCCTGCTCGTGTTCCGCGCCGTGGCGCAGAATCCGGACGGCACGCCGATCTTCATCCTCGAGATGGAGCCGCCGCTGTTCGCCGTGGCGGCGGCCGGGGCGACCGTCGTCGGGCTGGTCGCGGCCGTCGCGCCGGCGTTGCGCGCGGCGCGTCTCGACCCCGTGGTGGCCATCCGTGGCTGAGGCCGCCATGCCCGCGACGCTGCGCCTCGAGGGCGTGCGGAAGTCGTACGGGATCGGCACGCGGGTCGCCACCGAGGTGCTGCACGGGATCGACCTCGTGCTGCAGCAGGGCGAGTTCGCGGCGCTGATCGGCCCGTCCGGCTCCGGCAAGAGCACGCTGCTCAACGTGATCGGCCTGCTCGACCACCCGGACAGCGGACGCATCCTGATCGAGGAGCAGGCGACGCAGGGCCTCGCCGACGACGCACGCACGCGGCTGCGCGGCCGCGCGATCGGCTTCGTGTTCCAGCACCACCACCTGCTGCCGGAGTTCACGGCGCTGGAGAACGTGATGATGCCGCTGCTCGCGGCGCGCGGCAGGCCCGACGCGGAGATGCGCGACCGCGCGGCGGGCCTGCTCGACCGCGTGGGGCTGACGCCGTGGCGCGATCACATGGCCAACGACATCTCCGGCGGCCAGCAGCAGCGGGTGGCCATCGCGCGCGCGCTGGCGATGCGCCCGCCGCTGGTGCTCGCCGACGAGCCGACCGGCAACCTCGACACGCGCTCCGCCGACGGCGTGTTCGACCTCATGCGCGAGATCAACGTCGCGAACCGGACGACGTTCCTGATCGTCACCCACGACCCGCGGCTCGCGCAGCGCTGCGACCGCATCGTCGAGCTGGTCGACGGGCGGGTCGTCGCCGACGCGGGCAACCCGAACGTCGTCCGGCGCGGCTGACGCAGGGGGCGTCAGCGGTCGGCGCGCTCGAGGCGGATGCCGGCGAGCTCGAGCAGGAGGCCGAGGCCGAGCGGGATCGCGCCGATCCACACCGGAGGCGCGAGCAGCATCAGGAGCGCGCCTGCCGCCATCAGCGCCACCGCGAGCGTGCGCCGGATTCCGCGGTTCCCGATCATCGGCCTGCCTCCGTTCCTGCGCGCCAGGCCGGCACGGCGGCCCGGCAACGCCGGCCGCATCCCCGCCGGACCGGCCATGCGTCCGATCCTGCGCTCATGTTCGACCCGTCCGGGCGGCGGAGGTTTGCGCTTGCTCAACACCGGGCCGTGTTGCGGCGCCGGCGCCGCCGGCCTCCGCGAGAATCGCCCGTTGATCCTGGTCAATCCGGCGCGCGCCCGCTGCGCTACGCTCATCCTGCGCCGGTGGCCGCCGCGCAGGCCGCGCGAAGGCTCCGGAGACCCGCAAGGGAGGCGATCGTGAAAGGACTGACGCGCACCCAGATCCAGAAGCTCGAGAAGCTGCTGCAGGCGCAGCGCAAGGCCTCGCTGGAGGAGGCGGAGGCGGAACTGAAGCTCGTCCACGAGCAGAGCGTGGCCGACATGGCCGGCGAGGTGGCCGACGTCGGCGACGAGTCGGTGGCGATGCTGCTGACGGACCTCAACAACACGATGGCCCAGCGGCACACCGACGAGATCCGCGCCATCGACCGCGCGCTCGCGCAGATCGGCTCCGACGACTTCGGCTACTGCGCCGACTGCGGCGGCGACATCCCGTTCGGACGGTTGCAGGCGTTTCCCACGGCGACCCGCTGCACGGCGTGCCAGACCAAGCGCGAGCACACGTTCGCGCACGAGAGCACGCCGACGCTGTAGGCGCCGCCGCGATGGACGTCCGCGAGATCTGCCGGCACGGGGTGGTCGTGGCGTACCGCCCGATGGTGCTGTCCGAGGCCGCGCGCCTGATGCGCGACCGCCACGTCGGCGCCCTGGTGGTCGTCGAGGACCGCGACGCCGGCAAGTGGCCGGTCGGCATGCTCACCGACCGCGACATCACGGTGTCCGCCGTGGCCGCCGACCGCGATCCGCGGACGATGTCGGTCGGCGAGGTGATGTCGGCGGACCTCACGTGCGTCCGCGACGACGACAACGTGCTCGACGCGCTGGCCCTGATGCGACGGCGCGGCGTGCGCCGGGTGCCGGTGGTCACGCGAGCCGGCATGCTCGCGGGCATCGTGACGCTCGACGACCTGCTGCAGAGCGCGGTCGCCCAGCTCGACGACCTGGTCGCCGCGATCGGCGGCGAACTCGCGGCCGAGTCCCGCGAAGGCTAGCGCCCCGGCGGGAGACTCCTTTCACAGGAGGCGCAGAGGCGCAGAGAAGGCGCTCGATCGGTTCTTCTCTGCGCCTCTTTGTGAGACGAACTTTCGGTCAGAGCCAGGCCAACGGCCCGGCCGGCGACTTCGTGATCGCCACCGTCACGATGTACGCGTAGACGGCGAGCGCCGCGGCGAGCGCGGCGGCACGGATGCCGCGCGTGGGGCCGCGCTTCAGCGCGACGGTCCCGAGCACGATGTACGCGCAGAGGCCCGCGATCTTGGCCGCGAGCCAGCCGTGCGTGAGCGGGTCGATCCGCAGCAGGAACGCGAGCGCGACCGCCGAGGCGAGCAGCAGCGTGTCGACGACGTGCGGAACGACCCGCACCCACCGGACGCGCAGGCGCTCCGGCGCCCGCAGCATCCAGGCGCCGCGAACGGTGAACAGCGCGAGGCTCGCCGCGACGCACGCGACGTGCAGGGACTTCAGCATCGGGACCCAGGTGGTCATTGGCGCAGATTATCGCAGCCGCCGGCTGCGGGCGCCGGCGGCGCCGCGCGCTCCTCGGGCGGCCGGAGGTGGCGGAACGTCACCAGCAGCAGGAGGTCGTAGACGATCTTCGTCGCACCGGCGGCGACCAGCGGCCAGCCGAACGGCGACAGCGCGAGCAGCGCGCCGGCCAGCGCCGGGCTCGCGGCGGCGGCGAGGCCGCGCGGCACGCTGGTGATGCTCGCCGCTGCCGGCCGTTCCGCCGGCGTCACGATCGCCATGACGTAGGAGCTGCGCGTCGGCACGTCCATCTGCGACAGCGCGCTGCGGACGAACAGCAGCGCCACCGCCCACGCGAGATCCGGCGCGAGCGGGATCGCGACGAGGCACGCGTTCGCCGGCAGGTGCGTGAACACCATCGTGTTGACCAGCCCGATGCGGTGTGCGAGGCGGACGGCGACCAGGTACGACGCGGCCGTCAGCACGCCGGTGACGAAGAAGATCGTGCCTGCGGCCGCCGGCGACAGGCCGAAGCGCTGGAACAGCCAGAGCGCGACGATCGACTGCACGACGAAACCGCCACCGAACGCGTCGAGCGCGAACAGCGCGGACAGCGTGTACACGGCCCGCCGCGACGGCCCGAGCACGGCCCTCGGCGCCCGCCCGCCGCCATCCGTTGTCCGCGGCAGGCCGCGGTAGGCCAGCGCCGACAGCACGCCCAGCGCCGCGTACGCCACGAAGGCGCCCTGCAGCGCGGCGCGCAGAGGCACCCCGGCCGCGGTCGCCACCGCGGCCGGCAGGGCGGCGGCGAGCGCACCGGCCGCCGCGGCCAGCGTGCCGACCAGCGCGTACGTGGCGAACACGGACGTGCGCCGGCGGTCGGGGACGACGCGCGCGAGCAGCGCGTGCTCCAGCGGCAGGAAGACCGACACGTCCCCGCCGCCCGGGTTGATCGTGCCGACGAAGGCGACGGCGAGCAGCGGCCAGAAGTCGTGCACCGACGCGAAGGAGAGGCCGGTGGCAGTCATCAGCCCCGCCGCGGCCAGCAACAGCGTCCGCACCTGCCAGCGATGGGCCGACAGGCCCACGGCGAGCGTCGTGAGGCCCGAGCCCAGCAGCGTGGCCGAGGCGATGGCGCCGACGGCGGCAGCGCCCAGGCCGAGCTCCATCAGGTAAAGGGGGAGTACCAGGCTGATGCAGCCGTCGCCGAACGCGCGCAGGCCGCGCGCGACGAGCAGGCGGGTGATGTGGGCGGATGCGGTGTCCATGCGCGACCTCGGCGAATGCGAGTCGGCAGATTTGGACGGGACACCGTCTCTCCAGGGCCGCCGGGAATCTGCAAGCCCCGGAACCGCGATCGTAGGCGCGTTCCCCGGGCCGCGCAACCGGGCGGCCGGCGCCGGCTTCGTGCTACCGTGCGCGTGCCGTTTTCAACCTGCGGAGGTGCCCATGACCGACCACGTCTACAAGCTGCTCGAGCTCACCGGGTCGTCGCCGACGTCGATCGAGGACGCGGTGAGCAACGCCCTCGCCCGGGCGGCGAAGACGATACGCAACATGCAGTGGTTCCAGGTCGTCGAGACGCGCGGCCAGATCGCCGACGGCCGGGTGTCGCGGTGGCAGGTGACGCTGAAGGTCGGGTTCACGCTCGAGTAGGTAGTAGTACCTCCCCCCGAAGGCCGCTCGCGCGTCCTTCCCCCCAAAGGGGGGCACGCGCCTTGGGGCGGCCCGGCGGCGCGCCTCGTCCCCCCGAAGGCCGCTCGCGCGTCCTTCCCCCCAAAGGGGGGCACGCGCCTTGGGGCGGCCCGGCCAGGTGTGGTCCCCCCGGTGGGCGCTCGCGCGCCCATCCTCCGAAGGGCGGGGCGCGCGCGACGGGGCGGCGCGAGGGCCGTCCCTGCGTGGCGATCAGCGCAGCGGCGGCGGAGGAGCGTGGCGCGCGATCTGCTGGTGCAGCGACGCGTAGCGGCGCTCCGGGTGCCGGCCGAACAGGGGATCCTCGACGCGGCCGATCGCCGCGTGGATGGCGCTCCAGTCCTGCGCGGTGAGCAGCCGCTCGGCGAGCGGCAGGATCTGCGTCTCCTCGATGCGCATGTGCTGGCGCAGCGTGTCGACGTAGTCGCGCGCGGTGGCCTCGATCTGCGCGCGCGACGAGATCGTGCCGTTGATGATCTCGTCCAGTTGACTGACGAGGTGCGCGCCGCTCGACTTCAGGTGCACGTGCTGCGCCGCCAGCTCGTCGACGACCTTGCCCACCGTGCCCTCGCGCTCGCGGATCTTCGCGAACACCAGGTCCTCCTTCGGGTGGTGCAGCACGTCCGAGTAGTGCGTCATGTAGAACATGATCTCCTGCATCAGCTCGTAGTCCGGCGCCGCGGCGTCGTGGAACAGCGCGAGCTGGTCGTCGAGCAGGTTGAGCAGGCGCGCGAAGTTGGCGTGCTCCGTGTGCCAGAGGGCGAGGGTGGCGGGCATGGGGGGCAGGGGGGTGTGGAAAGGGCGCCGTGCGGCGATGCGAGTGATCCTACGGCATGCGGCAACGCGGCGCAAAGCGCGGCTGCCGGACCTTTGATCCTGATCAGCGATTTCCGCCGATTGCGGCGGGGCGGCGCATCCGGTATCGTCGCCGCGGCACGCCCCGATCCGCGACGAACATGACCACCGAAGAGGAGTACCTGCGCCTCATCGCCGACGGGTTGCCGGCGGTGCCCGGGCGGCGCCTGCGCGTGGTCGTCGTCGGCGCGGGCATGGCGGGGCTCGTCGCCGCGGACGCGCTGCTGCGCGCCGGCCACGACCCGGTCGTCCTCGAGGCGCAGCAGCGGGTCGGCGGCCGCGTGTACACGCTGCGCGAGCCGTTCTCGCCGGGACTGTACGCGGAGGCGGGCGCGATGCGCATCCCGCGCTCGCACCGGCTCACGATGGCCCTGGTCGAGAAGTTCCGCCTGCCGACCGCCCCGTTCACGATGAACAACCCGGCCGGATGGTGCCACCTGTTCGGCCGCAAGCACCGGTTCCGCGACGTCGACGCCGCGCCGCAGCTCGTCGGTGCGCACCTTGCGGAGGGCGAGCGCGGCGTCACCTGCGGGGAGCTGTGGGCGCGCGCGATCCGGCCCTTCGGCGATTCGATCCGCGAGCAGGGCGAGGCCGGCTGGGACGACATCGTCCGCCGCTACGACGACCACTCGACGCGTGAATTCCTGGAGGAGATGGGCTGGTCGGAGGCGGCGATCGAGCTCTTCGGGTTGCTGATGAACCAGGAGTCGCTCCTCAACACGTCGTTCCTCGAGCTGCTGCGCGAGGAGGTCGGGAATTTCTACGTCGACATGGTGCGCATCGAGGGCGGGATGGACCTGCTGCCGCGCGCGTTCCTGCCGGCGCTCGCCGGCCGCATCCGGTTCGGCGCGCGCATGGTGGCGATCGACCAGTCGGACACCGGCGTCACGATCCACTACCAGACGCCGGCCGGCCGCCGCCGGGCGGAGGGCGATCACGCGATCGTCACCGCGCCGTTTCCGGTGCTCCGGCACGTCGAGTTCGTCAAGCCGCTGTCGCACAGCAAGCGGCGCGCGATCCGCCAGCTCCACTACGACGCGTCGGCGAAGATCCTGTTCCAGTGCCGCCGCCGCTTCTGGGAGGAGGACGACGGCATCTTCGGCGGCGGCTCCGTCACCGACCTCGCGATCCGCAACGTGTTCTACCCCGAGCAGTGCCGCGAGACCGGCCGCGGCATCCTGCTCGCCAGCTACACGTGGGCGGAGGACGCGCAGCGGTGGGGGTCGCTTGCGCCGGACGAGCGCATCGTGCAGGCGCTGGAAAACCTCGCGGTCCTCCACCCGCAGGTGCGCGACGAGTTCGAGGTCGGCACGTCCAAGATGTGGCACGACGACCCGTTCGCCGGCGGCGCTTTCGCGCTGTTCGAGCCGTCGCAGCAGACGCTGCTGTACCGGCACATCGTCGCGCCCGAGGGCCGCATCCACTTCGCCGGCGAGCACGCGTCGCTGCACCACGCGTGGATCCAGGGCGCGGTCGAGTCGGGCCTGCGCGCGGCCGGCGAGGTCAACGCGATGGCGGCGTGACGGGCGGACGGTGGCGGCCGTGACGAAGGCGCGCCGGACGGACCAGGCGCGCGCCGCGTCGCTGGCGCTGCTGCGCGACGCGGGGATGACGCTGCTGCTCGTCATGCTCGTGGCGACGATCTTCCTGTTCCCGGTGGTGGCCCCGGCCTTCGGCGACCGGTCGCGCGCGGCATTCGACGTCACGTACGTGGTGCTGCTGCTGGCCGGCGCGTTCGCGATCGGCGAGCACCGCGGCGCGTCGACGCTCGCCGCGGCGCTTGCGCTCGCGGCAACGGCCGCCGTGTGGCTGCCGCTGCCGCTGCCCGAGGACATGCGCCGGGTCGGCCACCAGCTCGCATCGCTGGCGACCATCGCCGTCATCGCGGTCGTCATCGGCATGCGCGTGTTCGGGCCGGGGCGGATCACGACCGACCGCGTGCTGGGCGCCGTCGCGCTCTACCTGCTGCTCGGCCTCCTGTGGGGCAATGCCTACGAGATCGTCGCGCTGCTCGACCCGGGCGCGTTCAGCGCGCCGGCGGACGGCGCGCGCGGCCCCGAGCGCTGGTTCTACTTCAGCTTCGTCACGCTGACGACGGTGGGGTACGGCGACGTGACGCCGCTGACTTCCGCCAGCCGCGTGCTGGCGATCGGCGAGGCACTGGTCGGCCAGCTCTATCCGGCGGTCGTGCTGGCGCGGCTGGTCACGCTGCAGACGGCGCCGGCCGGAAAATGAGGGTCAGACTCGAATTTCTGGACACGTTTGCTCGGGGCGCGACGGCTGCGCGGGAAATTCGAGTCTGACCCTCATTTTCCGTCAGATCTTCCGCCCGCGGTCCTGCCAGTACGCGGCGCGCATCTCGCGCTTCAGCGTCTTGCCGGCCGCGTTGCGCGGGAAGTCGGCCATCACCAGCACGCGGTCGACGCGCTGGTACTTCGCCGCGACCCGCGCGTTGATCCAGTCGCGCAGCACCTCGGCGTCGACGGCCTCGCCGGCGCGCAACACGACCGCGGCCACCGGCGTCTCGCCCCACTTGTCGTGCGGGATGCCGAACACGGCGACCTCGCGCACCGCCGGGTGGCGCGCGGCGATCTCCTCGATGTCCTTCGGGTAGACCTTGACGCCGCCGCTGTCGATCATGTCCTTCTTGCGGTCGACGAGGAACAGGAAGCCGTCGTCGTCGACGTAGCCGAGATCCCCCGTGTGCAGCCAGCCGCCGGCGAGCGCCTGCGCGGTCAGCTCGGGCCGGTTGTAGTAGCCGGGCATCGTGATCGGGCCGCGGCCCAGGATCTCGCCGACCTCGCCGGCGGGCAGGTCGCGCCCGTCGTCGCCGACGATGCGCAGCGCGTAGAACGGCGGCGGCACGCCCACGCTGCCGGACTTGCGCCGCGCGTCGTCCCGGTCGAGCACGGTGATGAAGCCCTCGGTCAGGCCGTACAGCTCGTAGAAGCGCTCGGGCAGCAGCCGGTTCAGCCGGTCCTTGTGCTCGTTGTGCAGCGGCGCGCCCAGCGACAGCACCATCTCGAGCGACGTCAGCCGCGCGGGGTCGAAGCCCGGCGCGTTCAGGATCGCGATGATCTGCGACGGCACGAGCATCGTGTGCGTGACGCGCTCGCGCTCGACGGTGGCGATGAACGCCTCGGCGTCGAACGCACGGTGCACGATGTACGTGGCGCCGCACATGAACGCCGGGAACATCGTCACCATCGCGCCGTTGAACACCAGCGCGCCCGAGTGCAGCACGACCGACTCGGGCGCCATGCGCCACGCGTTGGCCATCGTCGTCGCGTACATCGCGCGGATGAAGTGCGTGTGGCAGATGCCCTTGGGCAGCCCCGTGGTGCCGGACGTGTACATCAGCGTCAGCAGGTCGCCGGACTCGACGGGCGCGACCGGCGCCGACTCGGCGGCCGCAGCGAGCAGCGTGCCGTACGCGCCGTAGCCCGCCGCCTCGTCGTCGGCGGCGGCGTCGGTCAGCACCCACGCCGTGACCGGCGCGAGCCCGCGGCGCACGTCGTCCAGCATCGCCCGGTGCGCCGCCGACGACACGACGACGCGCGGCGGTGCGTCGGCCAGCAGCGAGGCCAGGCCCGTGCCGGTGAGCAGCGGCGACAGCGGGACGATCGTGGCCCCGAGCTTCGCGCACGCCCAGTAGGTCGCGAGCAGCTCGAGCCCGTTGCCGAGCACGGTCGCCACGCGGTCGCCGCGCGCGACGCCGAGGCCGGCCAGCGCGTTCGCCCAGCGGTTGACGTAGGCGTCGAACTCGCGCCAGTCGAGGCGGACCTCATGGTCGGAAGCCGCGGCGGGCGGGACGACGACGGCCGTGTGCCGGGGCCGGTAACGCGCGTGGCGCGCGGGCAACGCGCCGAGACACAGGCTGTCGTGGGCGATCGGGGTGTCCATGGGGGCCTCGCAAGGCGGCGGACGCGGCCGCCTGCCGCATGTTCAGCCCGCCTTTTCCCCCACGGCTTGACTTCCGTCAAGCGTCGGCGGGCGGCCCCGGCGCCCGCAGCGCGCCGGACAGCCGGTCGAGCAGCGCGTACGCCTCGCGCACGAGGTCGCCGCCGACGGCGGCCTCGAGCGCCTGGTACTCGCGCTCGACCAGCGGGGCGACCCGGCGCACCAGCGCGCGGCTCTTCGCCGTCAGCGACACCCGGAGCCGCCGCTGGTCGCGGTCGTGGCGGCGGCGGGTGACGAGCCCCAGCTCGTCCATGCGGGCGAGCACGCCGGTCAGGCTCGGGCTCGAGATCGTGCACAGGTCGGCGAGCTCCCGTGGCTCGAGCGGCCGCGGCGCGTGCTCGGCCAGCACCCGCAGGATCCGCCATTGCTGGTCGGTGACGCCGTGCGCGTGCAGGATCGGGCGGAAGCGGGCGATGACGTCCTCACGCGCGCGCAGCAGCAGCAGCGGCAGGTTGCGGTGGGGGGCGACGGCGGGCATCGGGGTCTCCGCTTGACACGTTAACATGTGAGTGATTCAATCGCTGATATGTTAAATGTTACGGCCGCCTGCCGCGCCGGCACAAGCCCCCGCGCCCGGCGATGAACCTCACGATCGACGACGCGCTCGTGCACGTCGAGGGACAGCCGCTCGCGCGCGACGTGCCCGTCGACCCGCGGGGGGGCACGTTCGCCTGGGACGGCCGCCTGCGGGCGGCGGCCGGCGTGGCGTGGCAGCCGCCGGTCGCCGGCGCCGTGTACGGGACGCTCCTCAACTTCCGTGGCGCGCTGGCCGCGCTGGGCGCCGCCGTCCACGCGCCGCCGTACAAGGCGCCGCCGCGGGCGCCGGTGCTGTACGTGCGGCCGCGCAACACGCGGTCGGCGCACCGGCGGCCGGTCGCAGTCCCGGGCGGCGTCGAGGCGCTCGCGGTCGGCGCGAGCCTCGCCGTCGTCATCGGGCGCACCGCCTGCCGCGTGGCCGCCGCCGACGCGCTGGAGCACGTCGCCGGCTACACGGTCGCGAGCGACTTCAGCGTCCCCCACTACAGCTACTACCGGCCGTCCATCCGGTACCGCTGCCGCGACGGCTTCTGCGCGCTCGGGCCGTGGGTGATCGCGCGCCGGCACGTGCCCGATCCCGATGCGGTGGACCTCCGCGTCGAGGTCGACGGCGTGGTGCGCCAGCGTGCGACTACGCGCGACTTCGTCCGCCCGGTCGCCCAACTGGTCGCCGACGTCACCGCCTTCATGACGCTCGCCCCGGGCGACGTGCTGCTGACCGGCGTGCCGGCGGACGCGCCGCTCGCCCGGCGCGGCCAGCGCGTCGCGGTGACCGTCGACGGCGTGGGCACGCTCGAGAACACGCTGGTCGACGCGGCGGAGGCGCCGTGAGGACGGCGCGCGTCGCCTTTGCGGGCGCGCTGCACGAGGCGACGCCGCACGCCGCCGGCCTGCGCCTGGCCGACGGCCGCGTCGTCGCCGAGGATGCCGTCGTCTGGCTGCCGCCGGTCGAGGCCGGCACGATCGTCGCGCTGGGGCTCAACTACGCCGACCACGCGAAGGAGCTCGCGTTCGCGCAGCAGGACGAGCCGCTGGTGTTCCTCAAGGGCCCCAACACGCTGGTCGGCCACCGTGGCCAGACGCGCCGGCCCGATGGCGTCGCGTTCATGCACTACGAGTGCGAGCTCGCCGTCGTGATCGGCCGGCCGGCCGCCAACGTCGCGCGCGCCGACGCGTGGCGGGTGATCGCCGGCTACACGGTGGCCAACGACTACGCGATCCGCGACTACCTCGAGAACTGGTACCGGCCGAACCTCGTCGTCAAGAACCGCGACGGCTGCACGGCGCTGGGACCGTGGCTGGTCGACGCCGCCGACGTGCCCGACCCCGCGAACCTCGCGCTCACCACGACGGTCAACGGCCGCGTGACGCAGCAGGGCAGCACGCGCGACCTCGTGTACGACATCCCGTACCTGATCGAGTATCTTTCGGGGTTCATGACGCTCGCCCCCGGCGACGTGATCCTGACCGGCACGCCCGAGGGCGTGACCGACGTGCGCCCGGGCGACGAAGTGGTCACGCAGATCGAGGGCATCGGCCGCCTCGTCAACACGATCGTCGGCGACGACGCGTTCGACGGACGGCCGGTGGGCCGCGGCGGTCCGGCCGGGGGTCAGACCCCCGGCCGCGCCGGTCCGGCACGATAGGGGTCTGACCCCGGAACGCAGCGCGGAGCCCCCAATGCACATCCAGCACCTGATCGACGGCAAGCCGGTGGGCAGCGCCGAGACGTTCCCGACGGTGAACCCGGCTACGCAGGAGACGCTGGCGGACGTGGCGTCCGGCGGCGAGGCCGAGGTCGCCGCGGCGGTCGCCGCCGCCAGGGCCGCGTTTCCGCGCTGGGCCGCGACCCCGCAGAAGGCGCGCGCGCGGATCATGCGCGCGCTGGGCGACCTCATCGCGCAGCACGTGCCCGAGCTCTCCGAGTGGGAGACCCGCGACACCGGGCAGGCGATCGGCCAGACGCGCCGCGCGCTGGTGCCGCGCGCCGCCGACAACTTCCACTACTTCGCCGAGATGTGCACGCGCGTGGACGGCCACACGTACCCGGTCGACGACGCGATGCTCAACTACACGCTGTTCCACCCGGTCGGCGTCTGCGCGCTGATCTCGCCGTGGAACGTGCCGTTCATGACGGCGACGTGGAAGGTCGCGCCCTGCCTTGCGTTCGGCAACACGGCGGTGCTCAAGATGAGCGAGCTGTCGCCGATTACCGCAAGCCGGCTGGGCGAGCTCGCGCTGGAGGCGGGCGTGCCGCCGGGCGTGCTCAACGTCGTGCACGGGCTCGGCCGCACGGCCGGCGAGGCGCTGGTGCGCCACCCGGACGTGCGCGCGATCTCCTTCACCGGCAGCACGGCGACCGGGAACCGCATCGTCCAGGCGGCGGGTGTCAAGAAGTTCTCGATGGAACTGGGCGGCAAGAGCCCGTTCGTCGTGTTCGCCGACGCCGACTTCGACCGGGCGCTGGACGCCGCCGTGTTCATGATCTTCTCCAACAACGGCGAACGCTGCACGGCCGGCTCGCGCATCCTCGTCCAGCGGTCCATCTACGACCGCTTCGCGCAGGCGTTCGCGCTGCGCGCCGAGCGCATCCGCGTCGGCGACCCGCTCGCCGACGAGACGATCGTCGGGCCGATGATCTCGCGCGACCACCTCGCCAAGGTGCGCAAGTACATCGAGCTGGGGCCCGCGGAGGGTGCGCAGCTGCTGGCCGGCGGGCTCGACGCGCCGGACCTGCCGGCGCACGTCGCCGCCGGCAACTTCGTGCGGCCGACGGTGTTCGCGAACGTCCGCAACGACATGCGCATCGCGCAGGACGAGATCTTCGGGCCGGTCGCGTGCCTGATCCCGTTCGACGACGAGGCCGACGCCGTGCGCATCGCCAACGACACGCGCTACGGGCTGTCGTCGTACGTGTGGACGGAGAACCTCGCGCGCGCGCACCGCGTGGCGGCGGCCATCGAGGCCGGCATGTGCTTCGTCAACAGCCAGAACGTGCGCGACCTGCGGCAGCCGTTCGGCGGCACCAAGGCGTCGGGCACCGGCCGCGAGGGCGGCACGTGGAGCTTCGAGGTGTTCCTCGAGCCCAAGAACGTCTGCGTGTCGCTGGGCCGTCACCACATCCCGCAGTGGGGCGCACCCTAGCGCGCGCCGGAGGAGACTCGACCATGGGCAAGCTCGCGCTGGCGGCCAAGATCACGCACGTGCCGTCGATGTACCTGTCCGAGCAGGACGGGCCGCACAAGGGGTGCCGGCAGGCGGCGATCGACGGCCACCGGGAAATCGGGCGCCGTTGCCGGGAGCTCGGCGTGGACACGATCGTCGTCTTCGACACGCACTGGCTCGTGAACTCCGGCTACCACGTCAACTGCGCGCCGCGGTTCGAGGGCGTCTACACCAGCAACGAGCTGCCGCACTTCATCCGGAACATGGCGTATGCGTACCCGGGCAATCCGGCGCTCGGCCACCTGATTGCGAAGGCCGCCACGGCGGCCGGCGTGCACACGCGGGCGCACGACGCGACGTCCCTCTCGCTCGAGTACGGGACGCTGGTGCCGATGCGCTACATGAACGCGGACCAGCACTTCAAGGTGCTGTCGGTCTCGGCGCTGTGCACGGTGCACGACCTCGCCGACAGCGCGGTGGTCGGCCGCGCCGTGCGGCGGGCGATCGAGGAGGACTACGACGGCACGGTCGCCATCTTCGCGTCCGGCTCGCTGTCGCACCGCTTCGCGCAGAACGGCGTGGCCGACCGGTTCCTGCACCGGCTGTGGGACCCGTTCCTCGAGCAGGTCGACCTGCGGGTCGTCGAGCTGTGGCAGCGCGGCGACTGGAAGACCTTCACGGCGATGCTGCCGATGTACGCGGACAAGTGCCACGGCGAGGGATTCATGCACGACACGGCGATGCTGCTGGGGGCGCTGGGCGGCGCGGGCTACGACCGGCCGGTCGAGGTCGTCACGCCGTACTTCGGAAGCAGCGGGACCGGGCAGATCAACGCGATCTTTCCGGTTTCCCCGATTGCGTCGTGACGGCGAGTCTTGCGCGATGGCCTGGCTTCGGCGGGCACCCCTCACCCCAACCCTCTCCCCGCTTCGCGGGGCGAGGGAGCGGACATGCGCAACGCTTCGCTCATGACACTTGCTCGCCTCGCCAAGCGAAGAGCGGGGGCGTCATCGCACGCGGCATCGACCGGGACACTCCCTCTCCTCGCAAGGGGAGAGGGCGGGGGTCAGCGGCAACGCGAAACGACGAGCGCTCGCTATGCCTACTTGCGGTCGCACCGGTAGGCTCGCGCGGTTGCGTGCCCGGTGTTGAGCATGCCCGAATTGTCGATGGTCAGGAACACGATGTCCGTCGCGCCCATCGCCGCGGCCTTCGCGCGCGCGTCGGCGATCGCGGCTTCGCCGCGGGCGGTCTCGTCGCCGCCGAAGATGCTCCGGCCGGAGACCGTGCCGAGCAGCTTGCAGTCGCGGTTCACGGTCGCGGGATCGCCGTTGCGGACGGTGCTCGCCTGTTGCGACGCGCCGGACGCGCAGCCCGCGAGGAGGACGACCGCAAGAAGGGCTGCCATCGTTCGATGCATGTGATTCTCCGTGTCAGGCGGCATTGCGCCAGGCGGCTAGATGATCCGGACCACCGTCTTGCCGCGCCCGTGCCCCGCTTCCATCGCGCCGAGCGCGGCGGGAGCTTCCGCGAGCGCGATCTCGCGCTCGACGTGCGGCCGCAGCGCGCCGGCCACGACGAGGTCCGCCAGCCGGCGCCATTGCGCCGCGCCCGTCTTGAGCGTGAACGGCAGCGCCCGCTGCCGGGACGTCAGCCGGCCGAGGATTCCGCCCAGCACGGTGCCGGCGACCGCGGCCGTCGTGCCCACCGTGCTGATGTAGCGCCCGTCTTCG
>JBGAMF010000089.1:0-16314 GCA_044223185.1 Casimicrobiaceae bacterium
GGCCACCCGCCCGGTCCGCGGCGCGGCGCTCCTGGCGCCGGTGCCGCCGTCGGGGCTCCTTGCGGTGGCCGCCCGGCTGGCCGCGAAGCACCCCGACTACATGCCGCAGAGGATGGGCCTCGATCCGTCGCGGCTGACCGACGCCACGCTGAAGGCGCTGCGGCCGTTCTACTTCAGCGAGCGCGTGGAGCCCGCGATCCTCAAGGAAGCGCTGGAGCATCTGCACGGCGAGTCGCCGCGCGTGCTGTTCGACCTGTCGCTGCGGCTGCACTGGGCGCTGCCGAAGCGCGCGACGTCGCCCGTGCTCGTGATGGGCGCGGACGGCGACCGCATCGCGATTCCCGACGACGTGCGCGCGACCGCGCGCCACCACGGCGTCGACGCCACGATCCTGCCCGGCATGGGCCACATGCTGATGCTGGAGCCGGAGTGGAAGGACGCGGCGGCGGCGATCGCGGAGTGGCTGGGCGGCGTGGACTAGCCGGAAGACCTCTTCACAAAGAGGCGCAGAGGCGCCGAGGCGGACAATGCCGGATTGACGTGATCCGGTGTTCTCTGCGTCTCTGCGCCTCTTTGTGAGATACCGTGTGCGCTAGCGCACCTTCTTCCGCACGAACTCGTAGAACGAGTCCGCCGGCAGCGGCTTGCTGATCCAGAATCCCTGGAAGCAGTCGCAGCCGCGCACGTCGAGGAACTCGAGCTGTTCGCGCGTGCCCACGCCTTCCGCCACGACCTTGAGCCCCAGGCCGCGCGCGAGGCCGATGATCGCCTCGGTGATCGCGGCGTCCTGCGGGTCGGACTCGAGGTCGGCGATGAACGAGATGTCGATCTTCAGCGTGTCGATCGGGAAGTGCTTCAGGTGCGTGAGCGACGAGTAGCCGGTGCCGAAGTCGTCGATCGCCACGGTGAAGCCCTGGTCGCGCAGCTGGTGCAGCACCTTGCGGATCGCGTCGAGGTCGTGCAGCAGGCTCGTCTCCGTCACCTCGAGCTCGATCCACGAAGGCTCGCACTCCTCCGCCTTGACGATCTCCGATATCCGCTGCGCGAGGTCGTCGCGGTAGAACTGCCGCGCGGAGAGGTTGACGGAAACGGTGAGCGTCAGCCCGGCCTTGCGCCACTCCACGCACTGGCGCGCGGCGGACCGCAGCACCCAGTCGCCCAGCTGGTGGATGAGGCCCGACTCCTCGGCCAGCGGGATGAACACCTGCGGCGGCACGTTGCCGTGCTCGGGGTCGTTCCAGCGCAGCAGCGCCTCGGCGCCGACGATCGACCGGTCGTCGACCTTCACCACCGGCTGGTAGTGCAGCCGCAGCACGTCGTCGGTCAGCGCCGCGCGCAGCGCGGTCTCCAGCGTGTGCTGTCGCAGCCGGTGCTCGGCCAGGTTCTCGTCGATGTACTGGTAGGTGTTGCGCCCGAGGTCCTTCGACTTGTACATCGCGACGTCGGCGTGCTTCAGCAGCTCCTCCGGGTCGTCGGAGTCGTCCGGGTACACGGCGATGCCGATCGACGAAGTCACGAAGATCGAGTGCCCTTCGATCGCGAACGGCTGCGCGATCGCGTCGAGCAGCTTCTGCGCGATGCGGCCGAGCACGGCGCGATCGTCGAAGTCCTCGACGATCACCATGAACTCGTCGCCGCCCAGCCGCGCGAGGAGGTCCGTCTCGCGCAGCGCGCCCGACAGCGCCGCCGTCACGCGCTTGAGCAGCTCGTCGCCGATCCGGTGGCCCAGCGTGTCGTTGACGTTCTTGAAGCGGTCGAGGTCGATGAACAGCACGCCGACGCGGCGCCCGCTGCGCTTCGCCTGCGCGATCGCCTGCGTCAGCCGCTCGTGCAGCAGCAGGCGGTTCGGCAGGCCCGTCAGCGCGTCGCGGGTCGCGAGGTACTGCAGCCGCTCCTCGGCCTGGATCCGCGACGACACGTCCTGCACGAACGACAGGATCGACACGATCTGCCCGGCGTCGTCGAGCAGCGCCGAGTGGTACCACTCGCACCAGATCGTGTCGCCGTCGCGGCGGTGGTTGCGCGTCAGGCCCGTCGCCCGCGGCTCCTCGCCGTGCATCAGCCGCGCGACGAGCCCGGCGAACGCCTCGCGGTCGTCCTCGTGCACGAGCGGGCTGTCGGCGAGCGGGATGCCGAGGATCTCGTCGGACCGCCAGCCGAAGATGTTCTCCGCCTGCGGCGACCAGCGGACCAGCCGGAAGTCGCGGTCCCACTCCAGCACGGCCAGCGGCGTGTTGCTGATGTGCGACGACAGCATCCAGTTGACGCGCTTGAGCTCGCCGACGTTGCGCTTCTGGTCGTGGATGTCGGCGTGCACCGCGTAGATGCCGACGACGTTGCCGTCGGCGTCGCGGTGCGGCGCGTAGTGGACCGACTCCCAGCGCGTCTGGCCGTCGGGCTGCGCGAGCTCGAGCTCCGTCGACACCGTCTCGCCGGCCAGCACGCGGTCGAGCAGCGGACCCAGCTGGTAGGCGCGCTCGTTGCCGACGACTTCCGCGTAGCGGCGCCCGGTCAGCTCCTTGCGGCTCTGGCCCAGCCACTCCTCGTAGTGGCGGTTGAGGATCCGGTAGCGGTAGTCGCGGTCGATGTACGACACGCGCGCCGGCACGTTGTCCATCAGCAGGCGCAGCGCGGCCTCGGAGTCGCGCAACGCCTCCTGCGCCTGCTTCAGCCCGTGGATGTCGTTCATCAGCACGAACGCGCCGTGCACCTCGCCCGACGGCGCCGCGTCCGGCACGACGCGGATCGTCATCCAGCGGCGCACGCCGTTGGCGCCCGGCACCAGCCGGTCGAACGCGGTGGACTCGCCCTCCATCGCGCGCGTCACCATCGCCTGCGCGCTCTGGTAGATGCCGTGGCCGACGACGTCGCGCAGCCGCATCTGCCCCACCGCCTCCTGCGTGAGCCCGAAGAACTGCAGGAACGCGCGGTTGACGTAGTGGCAGCGCTCGTCGCGGTCGATGTACGCGACCGGCGCCGGCACGCCGTTGATGATCGCGGTCAGCTGGCCCTCGCGCGTGGCCAGCGTGTCCTGTGCCTGCTTGAGGTCGGTGATGTCGTGGCCGACGACGTACTCGCCCTTCACCGTGCCGTCGAAGTTCAGGTCCGGCACGCAGCGCGCGCGGATCCAGCGCTCGCGGCCCGAGGCGTCGATCACCGCGCGCTCGTAGGTGATCGCCTCGCCGGCGAACACGCGGTCGCGGCCCGGCTCCATCATCCCGGCGAGATCGGGACCGAGGACCTCCGCCGTGGTCTTGCCGACGACCTGGTCGCGCGGCAGGCCGACCAGGCGCAGGAAGGCCTCGTTCACGAACTGGTACCGGCGATCCTCGGACAGGTAGACGATCGGCTCGGGGATGTTGTCGTTGAACAGGCGCAGCTGCTCCTCGCGCGCGGCCAGCGCCTGCTCGGTGAGCTTGAGGTCGTGGATGTCGTACTCGGTGCAGTAGAGGCCGCGCACGGTGCCGGTCGCGTCGAGGTCCGGCGCGATGCGGCCGTGCAGCCAGCGCCGGCTGCCCTGCATCGTGTTGCCGATCCGCTCGTACTCGACGTGCTCGCCCGCCTGCGCGCGCTTGAGGATCGGACGCAGGAACGACGCGACGTCGGCGACCATCACCTGGAACGGCGTCTTGCCGTAGATCTCGTCCTGCGGCTTGCAGACGGAGTTCGCGAACGCCTGGTTCACGAACGTGTAGTTGAGGTTGCGGTCGAGGTAGGCGATGGGGCCGGGGATGTTGTCGGCGAACAGGCGCATCTGCGCTTCCTGCGCCTTCAGCGCGTCGCGGACGCGGATGTCCTCCTCGATGTCGTTCATGACGGCGAACGCGCCGCCGATGCGGCCGCCCAGCTCGCGGTCCGGGAACAGCGTGATGCGCGTCCAGCGCGCCTCGCCCTCGAGCTGCCGCTCGCGGCGCTCGTACGAGACGGTGGCGCCGGCGAACGCGCGCTCGATGTACGCCTGCATCTCGGCGAGCGCGTCGGCGGGCAGGACGTCCTTCAGCGCGTGGCCCGGCACGTCGTCCGACGGCACGCCCAGCCAGTTGCCGAACGGCTTGTTGGCGAAGCGGATCTTGAGCTGCCGGTCGAAGTACAGGATCGGCAGCCCGACGCTGTCGGTGACCAGCCGCAGCCGGTGCTCGCGCTGGCCGGCCTCGAGTTCGAGCCGCTTGAGGTGGTCGACGTCGCTGTAGGTGACGAGGAAGCCGCGGACGTGGCCCTGCGCGCTGCGGTCCGGGTAGTAGTCGACGCGGATCCACAGCGCCGGGCGCCCGGGCGTGACCAGCTGCCGCTCGTACGTGGTGCGCTCGCCCGACAGCGCGGCATCGATGTAGGCCCGGTAGAGCTGGAACACGTCGCGCCCGAGGACCTCGATGACCTCGCGGCCCAGCACGTCCGCCTCCCGCTTCCCCAGCCAGTCGACGAATGCCTTGTTGACGAACCGGTAGCGCTGGTTCCGGTCGACGTAGGCGACGGGGATCCCCAGCGCATTGAGCTTGCGCTGCGACAGCGCCAGCAGCGAATCCCGCTCGGTCGGGCCGCCGACGGTGTTCATCGGCAGGTCGAGTCGGTTGAGCGAGCGCGAAAGAGCCATAACCTCTTGTTTCGTCTATGAAACAACAAGACCCACGCATGCGTGCGGCCGCGGTTGCGGGTCCCCCGGCGCCCCGTCTTGCGTGGTCGATGATCGTCCAAGTCGTCCAGTACAAGCAAGGATCGCGCCCGCCACCCACGTGGCCGGTTCGACAGCGCCGCCGCGGCGCGCCTTCGTCCGCCGGTTACAATCCGCGTCACCCGAACCGCCTGCCGCGACGGCGACCGCGCGGCCGGCTGCGGGCAGCGGGCATCCTACCGCTGGATCGTCCGAACGCGTCGCCGTTCCGAACTGCCCGCCCGTCCACGACGACCATGCCCGGACCCACGCGCCTCTCCATGCCCCCACGCGCACATGCCGCCGCCGTCTTCGCCGCCGTGACCGCGCTGCTCGCCGCCGGCGCCGCGGCGGCGGCCGACGGCGTGGCGGCCGAATTGCCGTCGATCGGGCCGGTGCCGCTCGACTTCGTGCTGTTCGGGCTCACGCTGCTGGGCGTCGCGCTCTTCCACCACCACACGCTGAAGGTGGCGCTGACGGGCCTCGGCGCGATCACGCTGTACAAGCTCGCGTTCACCGGCTTCAAGGAGGGGCCCGGCATCATGGGGCTCCTCGTGCACCTGAAGCACGAGTGGGTGATCCTCGCCAACCTGTTCCTGCTGCTGATGGGCTTCGCGCTGCTGTCGCGCCACTTCGAGAAGAGCCGCGTGCCGCTGGTGCTGCCGCGCTTCCTGCCCGCCGACTGGAAGGGCAGCTTCGCGCTGCTGGTGGTGGTGTTCGTGCTCTCGTCGTTCCTCGACAACATCGCGGCGGCCCTGATCGGCGGCGCGATGGCGCACCAGCTGTTCCGCGCCAAGGTGCACATCGGCTACCTCGCCGCGATCGTCGCCGCGTCCAACGCGGGCGGCGCCGGCAGCGTGATCGGCGACACGACGACGACGATGATGTGGCTGGCCGGCGTCGGCCCGGTGGAGGTCGTCGAGGCGTACGTCGCGGCCGTCGTGGCGCTGGTGCTGTTCGGCATCCCGGCCGCCAAGCAGCAGCACGCGCACTCGCCGATGATCCACCACGTGCACGAGCACACGCACGTCGACTGGACGCGTGTCGGCATCGTGTTCCTGATCCTGCTGTGCGCGATCATCGCCAACGTCACGGTCAACCTGCAGTTCAACGCCTACTCCGACGCCTTCCCGTTCATCGGCTTCGGCGTGTGGGTGGCGATCCTCATCTCGCTGCCCGCGCGACGCCCCGACTGGGAAATCATGCCGGAGACCGCCAAGGGCACGCTGTTCCTCCTGGCACTGGTCACCAGCGCCTCGATGATGCCGGTGGAGAAGCTGCCCGCCGCTTCGTGGCAGACGGCGTTCGGGCTGGGCTTCGTGTCGGCCGTGTTCGACAACATTCCGCTGACCGCACTGGCGCTGAAGCAGGGCGGCTACGACTGGGGCTTCCTCGCCTACGCGGTCGGCTTCGGCGGCTCGATGGTCTGGTTCGGCTCGTCGGCCGGCGTCGCGCTGTCGAACCAGTACCCCGAGGCCAAGTCGGCCGTCGCGTGGGTGCGGGCGGGCTGGCACATCGCCGTCGCCTACGTGATCAGCTACTTCGTGATGCTCGCCGTCATCGGCTGGCACCCGGTCGCGCATCCGCGGGCGGAAGCCTGCGTTCAGGCCGCGCCGGCCGTCGCGTGCGCTCCGGGCCGCAGCGGCCCGACGTACTCGCGCCAGGCGCCGACACCACAGGAGGCACCAGCATGGGCTTGACGGCACGGGCGGCACTCGCCGCGATCGCAGCCTGCGCGGCCGTGGCAGCCGCCGCGCAGGAGATCACGCTGTTCCAGAACCAGAACTTCAGCGGGCCGCGCTATACGGCGACGAGCTCGGTGTCGGACCTGGCGCGCGTCGGCTTCAACGACCGCGCGTCCTCGGCAACGATCCGCGGCGGCTCGTGGCAGCTGTGTACCGACAGCTACTTCCGCGGCCAGTGCATCACGCTCAACGCGGGCGACTATCCGTCGCTGTCCACCGTCGGCCTCAACAACCAGGTGTCCTCCGTGCGCGAGATCGGCTGGAACGGCGGCGGCGGCAGCGGGGGCGGCGGCTGGGGTGGGGGTGGCGCTCCCGGCGGTGGTGGTGGCGGCGGCGGCGGTCCGGGCAACGTGGGCATCGTGCTGTTCGAGAGCCCCGGCCTCACCGGGCGGTCGTACACGGTCAACGGAGTCACGCCCAATTTCGGCGGCACCGGCTTCAACGACCGCGCCTCGTCGGCCATGGTGAGCGGCGGCACGTGGCAGCTTTGCGCCGACGCCGACTTCATGAGCACGTGCGAGGTGTTCGGCCCGGGCCGCCACGACAACCTTGGCGGCGTGACCGGGCGCGTCAGCTCGGCGCGGCCGTTCTACGGCGGCGGCAACCAGGGCGGCGGCCATCAGGGCGGAGGCGGCTGGGGCGGCGGTGGCGGCGGCTGGGGCGGCAACACGCGCGTCGTGATCTACGAAGGCGCCAACTTCGGGGGCCGCTCGTACACGGTCAACACCGACTACCTCGGCAACCTCGACGGCACCGGCTTCAACGACCGCGCGTCCTCGCTGCGCGTCGAGCGCGGCTACTGGATGTTCTGCACGGACGCGAACCTGCAGGGCGACTGCCGGACGTTCGGGCCCGGCGACTATCCGTCGCTGTCGTGGTTCTCCAACCGCATCTCGTCGGGGCGCCGGATCTCCAACGACTACCCGTACAACGCGCCGCCGCAGTGGCGCAACTGACGCGCGCGTACGTCGTGCCGATCGTCGACGACATCGCCGGGCTGCGCCGGATCCTCGGCACCGCGCGGACGATCGCGGTGGTCGGCCTGTCGCAGCACTGGTACCGGCCGAGCTACTTCGCGGCCAAGTACATGCAGGACCACGGCTACCGGATCGTCCCGGTGAACCCGACGTGCGCCGAGATCCTCGGGGAGCGCTGCTACCCGGACGTCGCGTCGATCCCCGGGCCGGTCGACGTCGTCGACTGCTTCCGCCGCGCGCCGGACATTCCGCCGATCGCGCGCGCCGCGGTCGCCAAGGGCGCCCGGGTGCTGTGGATGCAGCTTTCCATCCGCAACGACGAGGCGGCGCGCATCGCCGCGGATGCCGGGCTCGACGTCGTGATGGACCGCTGCGTGAAGATCGAGCATGCGCGCATCCTGGGCGGGCTCAACTGGGCGGGCGTGAACACCGGCGTGATCTCGGCGCGGCGACCGGCCTAGACTTCGGCGACGGGTTCCCACAAACAGACGCGGAGGCGCAGAGAAAGCAGGCCCGGCCACGCCTTCCTCGGCGTCTCTGCGCCTCTTTGTGAAACAATCGACTGGCCATGCCTGACCGCAAGTTCGACTTCGACACGCTGTGCCTGCACGCCGGCCAGATCCCGGACGCGGCGACCGGCGCGCGTGCGCTGCCGATCTACCAGACGACGTCGTTCGTCTTCGACAGCGCCGACCACGCGGCGAGCCTTTTCAACCTGCAGACGTTCGGCAACGTCTACTCGCGCATCTCGAATCCCACCGTGGCGGCGCTGGAGGAGCGCGTGGCCGCGCTCGAAGGCGGCCGCGCGGCGCTGGCGACGGCCACGGGCATGGCCGCGCAGATGGTCGCGCTGCTGACCCTCTGCCGCGCCGGCGACCACGTCGTCGCGTCGCGCACGCTCTACGGCGGCACGTACACGCAGCTCGCGGTGACGTTCGCGCAGTTCGGGATCGACGCCACGTTCGTCGACGGCGACGACCCGGCCAGCTTCGCCCCGGCGATCCGCCCGAGCACGAAGGCCGTCTACGTCGAGACGATCGGCAACCCGCAGCTCAACGTCGCCGACCTGGCCGCGATCGCGGACGTCGCGCACGCCGCCGGGGTGCCGCTCGTCGTCGACAACACGCTGGCGTCGCCGTACCTGTGCCGGCCGTTCGAGCACGGCGCCGACATCGTCGTCCACTCGCTGACCAAGTACCTGGGCGGCCACGGCACGACGATGGGCGGCGTGGTCGTCGAGTCCGGGAAGTTTCCGTGGGACAACGGCCGGTTCCCGCAGATGACCGAGCCGTCGCGCGGCTACCACGGCGTCATCTTCTTCGAGACGTTCGGCGACTTCGGGTTCACGATGAAGGCGCGCATGGAGACCATGCGCACGCTCGGGCCGACGCTGTCGCCGTTCTCGGCGTTCCTGCTGCTGCAGGGCATCGAGACGCTGCACCTGCGGATGCCGCGCCACTGCGAGTCGGCACTCGCCGTCGCGCGGCACCTGGCCGCGCACCCGGCCGTCGAGTGGGTCGACTACCCCGGCCTGCCTGGAAGCCGCTACGCGGCGCTGGCGCAGCGCTACCTGCCGCGCGGCGCCGGCGGCATCCTGTCGTTCGGCGTGCGCGGCGGCGCCGCGGCCGGCGTGCGGTTCATCGAGGCCGTGCAGTTCCTGTCGCACCTCGCCAACGTCGGCGACGCGAAGAGCCTCGTCATCCACCCGGCGTCGACCACGCACCGCCAGCTGTCCGCGGACGAGCAGCGCGCCGCCGGCGTCTCGCCCGAGATGATAAGGCTGTCCGTCGGCCTCGAGGCCGTGGAGGATATCCTGTGGGACGTCGACCAGGCGCTGGCCCGGTCGCAGCAATGACGCGCGTCGGCTCCCGATTGCCCAAATGAACCGCTACGCCACGATTCCCTGGCCGCTCGCCGGCATCTTCATCGCGCTCGCTCTCGTGCTGCAGGACGCGATGCTCTCCGCGCTCGGCGCCAATCCGCCGCTCGCGCAGACCGCCTACCGGATGCTGGTGTGGACGATCGGCATCGCGTCGTTCACGCTGCTCGTGCTGCCGCGCCGGCGGCCCGCGTACGTTCTGGGCTTCCTCGTCTGCGCCGGCCTCATGGCATGGGCGCTGTGGCTGCAGTACGGGCTGCAGCTCGAGCCGTGCCCGCTGTGCGTGTTCCAGCGCATCGCCGTCATCGCGACCGGCGTGCTCTGCCTGCTCGCGGCGCTGCAGGGACCGGGGCGCGCGGGGGCCGCGGTCTGGGCGGTGCTGATCTTCGTCGCGTCGGGCATCGGCGCCGGGCTCGCCGCGTGGCACGTGTGGATCCAGGGCCAGCCTGCGGGCTCGGTCCCGGCGTGCGGAATGGGCCTCGAGTACATGCTCGACACGATGCCGCTCACCGAGGTGATCGGCCGCGTGCTGAAGGGCAGCGGCGAGTGCGCCGAGCAGGGCTGGCTGTTCCTCGGCCTCGCGATCCCTTCGTGGACGTTCGTCTTCTTCGTCGCGATGATCGCGGCGGGGTTCGCGCTGATCCGGCGCGAGTAATTGGGGTCAGAGCTGTAATACTGCGCGTGACGAACCGCACCTGTGCAACGCGCGTGCCCGCGCAGTATTACAGCTCTGACCCCAATTACCGCGGCGCCATCCGGATCGCGCCGTCCAGCCGGATCACCTCGCCGTTGAGCATCGGGTTGCGCACGATCTCCGCGACCAGCGACGCGAACTCGGGCGGCCGGCCGAGGCGCGGCGGGAACGGCACCATCTTCCCCAGCGCCTGCTGCACGTCCGGCGGCAGCCCCGCCATCATCGGCGTCTCGAAGATCCCCGGCGCGATCGTGACGACGCGGATGCCGAAGCGCGCGAGGTCGCGCGCGATCGGCAGCGTCATCCCCACGACCCCTCCCTTCGACGCCGCGTAGGCCGCCTGCCCCATCTGGCCGTCGAACGCGGCGATCGACGCCGTGCTGACGATGACGCCGCGCTCGCCCTCGGCATTGGGCGCGCCCCTGCCCATCGCGTCGGCCGCGAGCCGGATCATGTTGAACATGCCGATCAGGTTGACGGCGATCGTGCGCGTGAAGCCCGCGAGCGTGTGCGGCGCGTCCTTGCCCACCACCTTCTCCGCGTGGACGATGCCGGCGCAGCCGACCAGCCCCTGCAGCCCGCCGAACGCGGACGTCGCCGCGGCGACCGCCGCCGCGCCGCTCGCCTCGTCGGTGACGTCGGTCCGCACGAATCGCGCCGCCCGCCCGAGCTCGGCCGCGAGCGCCTGTCCTTCCGCTTCCTTGAGGTCGGCGACCACGACGTTGCCGCCTCCCGCCACCACCATGCGCGCCGTGGCGGCGCCCAGCCCGGACGCCCCGCCGGTGACGATGAACGTGCTTCCCGCGATGTCCATGTGCGCTCTCGCTCCCCCGCCTACTTCTGCTCGGCCTTGACGACGGTCATCGCCGTGGCGATCAGTCCCGCCATGTCCGCCACGTTCGACGGCACGATCAGCGTGTTGTTCGTGCGCGCGAGCAGGCCGAACGCGTTGATGTAGTGCTCGGCCACGCGCAGGTTGACCGCCTGCAGGCCGCCCGGCGCCTGGATCGCGTCGGCGATCACGCGGATCGCCTTCGCGTTCGCCTCGGCGTTGACCAGCGTCGCCTGCGCCTCGCCCTGCGCGACGTTGATCTCGGCCTGCTTCTCGCCCTCCGACTTGGCGATCGCCGCTTCGCGCGCGCCGATGGCGACGTTGATCGCCTGCTGCCGGCTGCCCTCCGAGGTCGCGATCACCGCCCGCTTCTCGCGCTCGGCGGTGATCTGCGCCTGCATCGCGCGCAGGATCTCCGCCGGCGGCGTCAGGTCCTTGATCTCGTAGCGGAGCACCTTGACGCCCCAGCTCGCCGCCGCCTCGTCGAGCGCCGAGACCACCAGCGCGTTGATCTGGTCGCGCTCCTCGAAGGTCTTGTCGAGCTCCATCCGGCCGATGACGCTGCGCAGCGTCGTCTGCGCGAGCTGCGTGATCGCCAGCACGTAGTTCGACGACCCGTACGACGCGAGCTTCGGGTCGGTCACCTGGAAGTACAGGATGCCGTCGACCTGCAGCTGCGTGTTGTCGCGCGTGATGCAGATCTGGCTCGGCACGTCGAGCGGGATCTCGCGCAGGTCGTGGCGGAACGCGACGCGGTCGACGAACGGGATCACGAAGTTCAGGCCGGGCTCCAGCACCGCGTAGAAGCGGCCGAGCCGCTCGACGACCCACGCGTGCTGCTGCGGGACGACGCGGATCGTCTTGATGACGACGATCACCGCGACGACGAACACGACGAGCGTGAAGATGGCCGAACCGTAGAACATGGAGTCGTCTCCGAACATGCGTGGATGCGGGCGGGTCGCTAGGCGCGCCGGTCGGCGATGACGAGCGTGGAGCCGCGCGTGCCGACGATGTACATGGTCTCCTGCCGCGTGCCGCCGGCGTCGGCGAGCTCGGCGTTCCACTGCGTGCCGCGGTAGCTGACGCGGGCGCCGCCATCCGGCTTCCAGTCGAGCACGCGCACCGACTGCCCGACGTCGGGCGACGTGGCCGGCGGGAGTGCCCGCTTCTGCCGCCAGCGGTGCGCGGCGAACGTGCCCGCCACGGCGACTGCGCCGCCGACGACGAACTGGGCCGGCACCGACGCGCCGATCCAGGCCGCCGCGCCGCCCGCCGCGAAGCCCACGCCGACGGCCAGCAGGTAGAACGTCCCGGTCAGGAGCTCGGCGCCGACCAGGACCGCCGCCAGCGCCCACCACGCCCAGTACGCAGCCATCGCCAACGATCCTTCCGCCCGGATTCCGGTGCCGCCAGCATACGGCACTTTGCCGCCCGCCGCGCGAGAGCCCCGGGGGCGCGCGCGGCGGGCGCAAAGCCGGTATAATGTGCGGTTCAATTATTCTTTTCGAATCAAACGCTTTTCGCCGAAATCCCGCCCGGAACCGCCACGATGCCGATCTACGAATACCGCTGCAACGCGTGCGACCACAAGTTCGAGGCGCTGCAGAAGTTCAGCGACGCCCCGCTCGTCACGTGTCCCGCCTGCGCCAACGACGCGCTGGTGAAGCTCGTTTCTGCGGCCGGCTTCCAGCTGAAGGGCAGCGGCTGGTACCAGACCGACTTCAAGTCGTCGGGAACCAGGCCCGCCGCGAAGCCCGACGCAGGGGACGGGAAGCCCGCCGCCGGCGACGCCAAGGCGGCACCCGCAGCGCCGTCCGGCGGTGCCGCCACGGACGCCGCGCCCGCCAAGACCGAGACCAAGGCCCCGGCCGGAGGCGCGCCCGCCGCCTGACGCGCCGGGCGCCGACCATGAAGCGCTATCTCGTCGCCGGTCTCCTGGTCTGGGCGCCGCTCGGCATCACGATCTGGGTGCTGCACTTCCTGGTGACGACGCTCGACCAGACGCTGCTGCTGATCCCGGAGGCCGCGCACCCGGACCGCCTGCTCGGCGTCCACATCCCCGGGCTCGGCGTTTTGCTGTCGTTCGCGATCCTGCTGCTCACCGGCGTCGTCGCGGCGAACTTCTTCGGCGCGCGCCTGATCCGTTTCTGGGAGGCGATGCTCGGCCGCATCCCGGTCGTGAAGTCGATCTACTCGTCGGTCAAGCAGGTCAGCGACACGCTGCTCTCGGACACGGGCCACGCGTTCCGCAAGGCACTGCTCGTGCGGTTCCCGCACGGCGACGCATGGACGATCGCCTTCCTGACCGGGACGCCGGCGCCGGCGGTCACCGCGCACCTCTCCGAGGAGCACGTGAGCGTCTACGTGCCGACGACGCCCAATCCGACGGGCGGCTACTTCATCATCGTGCCGAAGTCGCGCGTGCGCGAACTCGACATGACCGTCGACGAAGCGCTCAAGTACGTGATTTCGATGGGCGTCGTGGCCCCGCGCGGCGGCGCACTGCCGCACGGCGCGCGCCCGGCGTCCGCCGCGCCCGCGCTCGCGGAGTCGGCGTCCGACGCCCGAAATTGACCGGGTCGCGGCGCGCGCGGGCAGCCGGCCGGGCCGTCTGCCGTGCGCGGCGCGTCCCGCCCCGAAATGCCGATGAACAGGAGACGCAGAGACGCCGAGAAAGCCGGGTGCACTCCTCTGCGCCTCTGTGCCTCTTTGTGAGAAGTGCTCCCTGGAGAATGACGTGAAACGCACCGACTACTGCGGCCGCATCGACCGCCGCTTCCTCGACCAGACCGTCGCGCTGACGGGCTGGGTCCACCGCCGCCGCGACCACGGCGGCGTCATCTTCATCGACCTGCGCGACCGCGAGGGCCTCGTGCAGGTCGTCTGCGATCCCGACCGCGCCGCGACGTTCGCGATCGCCGAGACGCTGCGCAACGAGTACTGCGTCGCGGTGACCGGCCGGGTCCGGCCGCGCCCCGCCGGCAGCCTCAATCCCAACCTGCAGTCCGGCGAGATCGAGGTCCTCGCGCACGAGATCGAGGTGCTGAACGCTTCGCTGACACCCCCGTTCCAGCTCGACGACGAGAACCTGTCGGAGACGGTGCGCCTCGAGAACCGCGTGCTCGACCTGCGCCGGCTGCCGATGCAGCGCAACCTGATGCTGCGCTACCGGACGGCGATGGCCGCGCGGCGCTACCTCGACGCGCACGGCTTCATCGACATCGAGACGCCGATGCTCTACAAGTCCACGCCCGAGGGCGCGCGCGAGTTCCTCGTGCCGTCGCGCATCCACCACGGCCAGTTCTACGCACTGCCGCAGTCGCCGCAGCTGTTCAAGCAGATGCTGATGATGGCCGGGTTCGACCGCTACTACCAGATCGTCAAGTGCTTCCGCGACGAGGACCTGCGCGCCGACCGCCAGCCCGAGTTCACGCAGATCGACATCGAGACCTCGTTCCTGTCCGAGCTCGAGATCAGGGAGCTCATGGAGGGGCTCGTCCGCGCGATGTTCAAGGACGCGCTGGGCCTGGACCTGCCCGACCCGTTCCCGGTGATGACGTTTGCCGAGGCCATGGACAAGTACGGCTCGGACAAGCCGGACCTGCGCGTTCCGCTGGTGCTGACCGAGCTGACCGACCTCATGAAGACGGTCGACTTCAAGGTGTTCCGGGCGGCGGCGGACCTCCCGAACGGCCGCGTGGCGGCGCTGCGGGTGCCGGGCGGCGCCACGCTCTCGCGCAAGGAGATCGACGACTACACGGCGTTCGTGAAGATCTACGGCGCCGGCGGCCTCGCCTACATCAAGGTCAACGACGCCGCGAAGCCGAACGAGGACGGGCTGCAGTCGCCGGTCGTCAAGTTCCTGCCCGAGGCCGTGCTGCGCGAGATCCTGGCGCGCACGGGTGCGGGCAGCGGCGACCTCGTGTTCTTCGGCGCCGAGCGCGAGACGGTCGTCAACGACGCCCTGGGCGCGCTGCGCGCGAAGGTGGGTCACGACCGCGGGCTCGCGGAGCCCGGCTGGAAGCCGCTGTGGGTCGTCGACTTCCCGATGTTCGAGTACGACGATGAGCGCAAGACGTGGGCCGCGCGCCACCATCCGTTCACCGCGCCCAAGGACGGCCACGAGGACCGGTTTTCCGCCGATCCGGCGGGGGCACTCGCCAAGGCGTACGACGTCGTGCTGAACGGCTGGGAGATGGGCGGCGGCTCCGTGCGGATCCACCGGCCGGAAGTGCAGGAGAAGGTGTTCGCGGCGCTCGGCATTTCGCCGGAGGAGCAGCAGCGCAAGTTCGGGTTCCTGCTGAACGCGCTGAAGTACGGCGCGCCGCCGCACGGCGGCATCGCGTTCGGCCTCGACCGCATCGTCACGATGATGTGCGGCGCCGAGTCGATCCGCGACGTGATCGCGTTTCCCAAGACTCAGCGCGGGCAGGACCTGCTCGTCGAGGCGCCGACGCCGGTCACCGAGCAGCAGCTGCGCGACCTGCACATCAAGGTGCGCCCGTCCGACGCGGTCAAGGTCGCCTGAGCGCGGGGCGCCGTCCCCGGGGTCGGCGGATGCGTGCGCGGGGCGCCTGCGGCAGCAGCGCCGCGTCGATGCAGTAAACTGGCGCGCATGCTCCACGGGCGCACCCTTCTGCGTGCCGGCGCAGGCCTCGCGCTGGCGGCGGCGCTCGCCGCCGCGCCGCCCGCGCTCGCCCGCGGCGCGCCGGACGCGCTGCCGGCCATCGCCGCGGCCGACCTGCCGCGGGAGGCGCGCCAGGTCCTCGTGCTGATCCGCGCCGGCGGCCCGTTCCGCTACGAGCGCGACGGCGTCGTGTTCGGCAACCGCGAAGGCTTGCTGCCGAAGCAGCCGCGCGGCCACTATCGCGAGTACACGGTGCCCACTCCGGGGGCGAAGAACCGCGGCGCACGGCGGATCGTCTGCGGGGGCGCGCCGGCCGCCCCCTCCGCTTGCTGGTACACGGCCGACCACTACCAGTCGTTTGCTAGGATCCGCGAATGAAGGCACCCGACCTGGCCGCCGTCGACGACGCGGGCGTCCATCCGTGGACCGGCCCGGCCGATCCGCTCAAGGCCGCCGCGGCGCACGCGCACCTGAAGTTCGCGAGCGCGGACCTCGCGCGCGCGAAGGACCGCGCCGGGCTCTTCGCGGAACTCGACCGCGCGCTCGCGCTGCCGGACCACTTCGGCCACAACTGGGACGCGCTGGCCGACGTGCTGGAGGACCGCGACTGGCTGGGCAAGGGAGGCCGCGTGATCCTCTTCGCGGGCAGCGGCGGCTACCGCCGCGATCACCCCACGGACTGGGCGATGCTCGAGGACATCTTCGCGGAGGCGTGCGAGTTCTGGAAGGAACGGCACGTCGCGTTCTGGGTGTTCACCGCCTGAGCGCCGTCGGTCGACCGCTCTCACAAGGAGACGCAGAGGCGCAGAGAAGGCAGCGTCGATCTCTCTCTGCGCCTCTGCGTCTCCTTGTGCGGAAACCCCGTTCCGGCCCCTGATGCGTTACAAGGTTCCGGTATCGACGCTCGTC
>JBGAMF010000090.1:0-7733 GCA_044223185.1 Casimicrobiaceae bacterium
ACCGTGCGACCCCCGCCGCCGTGGCGGAAGCGATCGCCGCGAAGCGCACCGAGGCCCCGCTCCCGGACTGCATCGACTACGCCGGCTACCGCGCGGGCGGCGGCTACCGGCTGCTCGCCGGGTGCGTCGGCGGCGCGCGCGACGTCGACGCGGTGATCGCGGAGCTCGAGCACTCGGCGCTGCGGGGCCTGGGCGGCGCGGGCTTCCCGACCGGCCGCAAGTGGAAGATCGTCCGCGCGGAGCCCGCGCCGCGGCTCGTCGCGATCAACCTCGACGAGGGCGAGCCCGGCACGTTCAAGGACCGGCACTACCTCGAGCGCGACCCGCACCGCTTCCTCGAAGGGATGCTGGTCGCCGCGTGGGCGGTCGGCGCCGAAGACGTCTACGTCTACCTGCGCGACGAGTACGCGGCGTGCCGCGCGCTGCTGACGCGCGAGCTCGCGGCGCTCGCCGCCGACCCGCCGTGCCCGCTGCCGCGCATCCACCTGCGGCGCGGCGCCGGCGCGTACATCTGCGGCGAAGAGTCCGCGATGATCGAGTCGATCGAGGGCAGGCGCGGGATGCCGCGGCTGCGCCCGCCGTACGTCGCGCAGGTCGGGCTGTTCGGGCGCCCGACGCTCGAGCACAACATGGAGACGCTCTACTGGGTGCGCGACATCCTGGAGAAGGGCGCCGCGTGGTTCGCGGACCAGGGCCGCCACGGCCGCAAGGGGTTGCGCTCGTTCTCGGTGTCCGGCCGGGTGAAGAGGCCCGGCGTGCACGTCGCGCCGGCGGGCATCACGTTGCGCGAGCTCGTCGCCGAATTCTGCGGCGGCATGCAGGACGGCCACGAGCTCTACGCGTACCTCCCCGGCGGCGCATCGGGCGGGATCCTGCCCGCGTCGCTCGCCGACGTGCCGCTCGACTTCGACACGCTGCAGCCGCACGGCTGCTTCATCGGCTCGGCCGCGATCATCGTGCTGTCGCAGCACGACCGCGCGCGCGACGCCGCGCTGAACATGATGGAGTTCTTCGCCGACGAGTCCTGCGGCCAGTGCACGCCGTGCCGCGTGGGCACGCAGAAGGCCGCGGGACTGATGCGCGCGCCGCGCTGGGACCGACCGCTGCTCGCCGACCTCTCGCAGGCGATGGCCGACGCGTCGATCTGCGGGCTGGGGCAGGCGGCGCCCAACCCGATCGCCTGCGTGACGAAGTACTTCCCGCACGAGGTCGAGTGAGCCGCCGATGAACGCACCGCGCGAACCGGGGATGGCGCAGGAGTCGATCGACTTTCGCCTGAACGGCCGCGACGTCGCCGCGCGCCCGGGCGAGACGCTGATCGAAGTCGCGGACCGGCTGGGCGTGCCGGTCCCGCGGCTGTGCTACAAGCCCGGCCTGCGGCCCGACGGCAACTGCCGCTCGTGCATGGTCGAGATCAAGGGCGAGCGCGTGCTGGCGCCGTCGTGCTGCCGCACGCCCACGGCCGGCATGGAGGTGGCGACCGACAGCCCGCGCGCCGTGCACGCACAGAAAACGGTCGTCGAGATGCTCGTGGCGGACGTGCCGGAGCGCGTGTACAGGCGGGACTCGGAACTCGAGCGCTGGCGGCGCGCGCTCGGGATCGGCACGCCGCGGTTCGCGCCGCGCGAGCAGCCGGCCGCCGACCTCTCGCACCCGGCGATGGCGGTGAACCTCGACGCGTGCATCCAGTGCACGCGCTGCGTGCGCGCGTGCCGCGAGGCGCAGGTCAACGACGTCATCGGCTACGCGCACCGCGGCGCGCACTCGGCGATCGTGTTCGACCTGGCCGACCCGATGGGCGAGTCGACGTGCGTCGCCTGCGGCGAATGCGTGCAGGCGTGCCCGACCGGCGCGCTGGCGCCGGCGAACGACGCGTACCTGAAGCCGGTCGACCGGCAGGTCGCCTCCGTGTGCCCGTACTGCGGCGTGGGCTGCCAGCTCACCTACCACGTGCACGGCAATGCGATCGTCCGCGTCGAGGGCCGCGACGGCCCGGCGAACCACGAGCGGCTGTGCGTCAAGGGCCGCTTCGGCTTCGACTACGTCGCGCATCCGCAGCGCCTGACGAAGCCGCTGATCCGGCGCGAAGGCGTGCCGAAGTCGGCCGACTTCGCGATGAACCCGGCCGACCCGCTCTCGGTGTTCCGCGAGGCGACGTGGGAGGAGGCGCTGGCGCTCGCGGCCGGGACGCTCGGGCGCATCCGCGACACGCGGGGGCCGCAGGCGCTCGCGGGCTTCGGCTCCGCCAAGGGCAGCAACGAGGAGGCGTACCTCTTCCAGAAGCTCGTGCGCACCGGCTTCGGCTCCAACAACGTCGACCACTGCACGCGGCTGTGCCACGCGTCGAGCGTGGCGGCGCTGATGGAGGGCGTGGGCTCGGCGGCGGTGTCCAATCCGGTGATGGACGTGACGCAGGCCGACGTCGTGCTGCTGATCGGCGCCAACCCGGTCGTCAACCACCCGGTGGCGGCGACGTGGATCAAGAACGCGGTGAAGGCCGGCACGCGGCTCGTCCTCGCCGACCCGCGCCGCTCCGAGCTCGCGCGCCACGCGACGCACTACCTGCAGTTCAAGCCGGACACCGACGTCGCGCTGCTGAACGCGATGATGCACACGATCGTCGCGGAAGGGCTGGTCGCGCAGGAGTTCGTCGCCGGCCGCACCCGCGACTACGACGAGCTCGCGCGCAACGTCGCGGCCTTCAGCCCGGAGGCGATGGCGCCGGTGTGCGGCATTCCCGCGGAGACGATCCGCGCGGTCGCGCGGATGTTCGCGACGTCGCGCGCGGCGATGATCCTGTGGGGCATGGGCATCTCGCAGCACGTGCACGGCACCGACAACGCGCGCTGCCTGATCGCGCTGACGATGTTGACGGGCCAGGTCGGCCGGCCCGGCACCGGCCTGCATCCGCTGCGCGGCCAGAACAACGTGCAGGGCGCGTCCGACGCGGGCCTGATCCCGATGGTGTTCCCCGACTACCAGCGCGTCGACAACGCCGCGGCGCACGCGAAGTTCGCGGCGCTCTGGGGCGCCGAGCTCGACGCGAAGCCCGGCCTCACCGTGGTCGAGATCATGAACGCCGTGCACGCCGGCGAGATCCGCGGCATGTACGTGATGGGCGAGAACCCGGCGATGTCCGATCCCGACGTGCACCACGCACGCGCGGCGCTGGCGCAGCTCGACATGCTCGTCGTGCAGGACATCTTCCTCACCGAGACAGCGTACCTCGCCGACGTCGTGCTGCCGGCGTCCGCGTTCCCGGAGAAGACCGGCACGTTCACCAACACCGACCGCACCGTGCAGCTCGGCCGGCAGGCGCTGCAGCCGCCGGGCGAGGCGCGGCAGGACCTCGCCATCATCGTCGACATGGGGCGGCGGCTCGGCCTGCCGTGGACCTACGCGCACCCGCGCGACGTGTTCGCCGAGATGCGGCAGGCGATGCCGTCGATCGCCGGCATCACGTGGGAGCGGCTGGAGCGGGAGCACGCGGTCACCTACCCGTGCGAGCGCGAGGGCGACCCCGGCGAGCGCGTCGTCTTCACCGAGCGCTTCCCGACCGCCGACGGCCGCGCGCGCCTCGTCCCCGCGCAGCTGATCCGCGCGGCCGAGCAGCCCGACCCCGAGTACCCGTACGTGCTGATCACCGGGCGCCAGCTGGAGCACTGGCACACCGGCAGCATGACGCGGCGGACCGAGGTGCTGGCGGCGATCGAGCCCGGCCCGGTGGGCTCGTTCCACCCGGCGGACCTCGCGGCGCTCGGGGTGGCGCCCGGCGGCGCGGTGACCGTCGCGTCGCGCCGCGGGTCCGTCACGCTGTTCGCGCGCGCCGACGCCGGCACGCCGCGCGGCGCGCTGTTCATCCCGTTCTGCTACTACGAGGCGGCCGCGAACATGCTGACCAACCCCGCGCTCGACCCGTTCGGCAAGATTCCCGAGTTCAAGTACTGCGCGGTGAAGGTGACGGCAGGCGGCACGCCCGCGGCGCGCTTCGGCTACGACAACGCGAACGTCGCGCCATGACTCTCCCTCTCCCCGCAAAGCGGGGAGAGGGCCGGGGTGAGGGGGCGGGTTGGGGTGAGACCCGGCGCGCGGCGCGCCGCGTCAGAGGTGGAACGCCTTCCACCACATGTACGCCCCCAGCACGAACAGCATCGTCGCGAACGCGTAGCGCAGCCGCGCGACCGGCCACGCGTGCGCGAGGCGCGCGCCGACCGGGGCCAGCAGCATGCTGGTGACGACGATCGCGGCGAGCGCCGGCAGGTACACGTAGCCCACCGAGTACGGCGGCAGTCCGGTCTGCCGCAGCCCCGCGATCACGAATCCCGTCGTCGCGGCCAGCGCGATCGGCATCCCGAGCGCCGCGGAGGTCGCAACCGCCGTCTGCAGGCGCACGTTGCAGCGGGTCATGAACGGCACCGAGATGAACGCGCCGCCGATGCCGACCATGCCGGATATCACGCCGATCAGCGCGCCCATCGCCGACATGCCGCCGAAGCCCGGCAGCTGCCGCGACGCCACCGGCGGGCGGTTGCGCAGGATCCGGAACGTGCCGAACCAGATGAACGCGCCGAAGAGCCCGGCCATGATCGGCGCCGGCAGCGCGCTCGCGACCTGCGGGCCCGCGAGCGAACCGGCGACGAGGCCCGGCGCCATCGCGCGCACGACCGCCCAGTTCACCGCGCCCTTCGCGTGGTGCGCGCGCACCGACGAACTCGCCGTGAACATGATCGTCGCGGCGGACGTGCCGATCGCCATCGGCACGACGTGCTCGCGCGCGAAGCCCTCGTGCAGGAACACCTCGACCAGCACCGGCACGATCGTGAAGCCGCCGCCGATGCCGAGCAGTCCCGCGAGGAAGCCGACGAAAGCGCCGACCGCGAGGAAGATGGGCAGCAGCGCGAGGTTCATGCGCGCGTGACGCCGGTCACGCGGGCGGCGGCTTGCGCGCCGCCAGCTTCACGATGGCCTTCCACTCGCCGGGCGTCACCGGCGTGATCGACAGCCGGTTGCCGCGGCGCAGGATCACCATGTCGGCGAGCGCCGGCTCGCCGCGCAGCTCGGGCAGCGCGACGAGCCGCGTCTTCTCGACGAGGCGCACGTCGACGTGGTCCCAGCGCGGGTTCGCGCGCGTCGCCTTGGCGTCGAAATAGTCGCTCTTCGGGTCGAACTGCGTGGCGTCCGGGTACGCGAGCCGCGCCACTTCGACGATGCCGGCGATGCCGGGCTCGGGGCAGCTCGAGTGGTAGAAGAACGCGCGCTCGCCGACCTTCATGTCGCGCATGTAGTTGCGCGCCTGGTAGTTGCGCACGCCGAACCAGGGCGTGGTCTGCCCCTTGGCCCGGACGAGGTCGTCGATCGAGAACTCGTCCGGTTCCGATTTCATCAGCCAGTAGCGCATGCGAATCGTCCGTGGCGATGGGGGTCCGTCCGGCGCGCGCGCCGAAGCGCACCACGCCGCGCTTGCGGCGTCGCGACCATGGTGAAAGGGTGTTCCCCGGTGATGCCGTGCCTGCCCTCATCCTGAACCTGGGTTCAAGAATGGCCGCCTGCCGGAACCTTCAGGCGCTTCCGCATGGGGGCGCACACCGGCTCGCAAAGGGCAAAGGCAACCTCGCTACGAGAGCATTGGTTCAAAGAGTATCTGGCAGGCTCGAACACCCCAGGGAACGTTGACTGGCGAAGCGGGCGGCGTGCCCGCGCGACGGAGGATCAGAGGAGCTTTTCCTGGCTCGCGAGCACCTGCTCGATCGCGGCCTGCATCGCCTGGATTCTACGCCGCGCGCCCGCAGCGTCAACGTCGGCGGCGCCCGTCGCCGCGGGCGGTGGAGGCGGCGGCGCGCGGCGCGCCCGCAGGAGGTCGTTGGCGATGTTGAGCGCGGCCATCACCGCGATGCGGTCCACGCCCGCGGTCTTGCCCGCTTCGCGGATCTCGCGCATGCGGCCGTCGAGGAACGCGACCGCCTCCTGCAATTCGGCGCGCTCGTGCTCCTTGCACGCGACCTTGTAGTCGCGGCCGAGGATGTGAACGTCGAGGTGCACGCTGCGCTCGCCGGAGGCGCTCTTGGTGCTCATGTTGGCCCGCCTCCTATTCCGACGGCATCCGCGCGATCAGCGCGTCGAGCCGCGCGCCCGCCTGCTGCACGCGGATCGTCATCTCGCGGTTGCGCTCGACCGCGGCGGCGAGGTCGCGCCGCAGCGACTCGTTCGCCGCGCGCAGTGCGCGCGTGTGCGCGATCAGCGTCGCGAGCTTCTGTTCGAGGAGGGCGAGGTCGTTGTCCATGGCGCGTGGCGCAGCAGGCGAGGTTCCAGTTTGGCGGCGCGCGGGCGACGCGTCAACCGCGGCGCCCGTCCGTCCATCGGCCGGTTGCGAGCGCCACGTAGCGGACCGCGGCGACCTCGAGCTCCTCGGCGCCTGCCGGCGTCTGCAGCGTCACCGTGTCGCCTTCGCGCGCCTTGATGAGGGCGCGCGCCATCGGCGACACCCAGCTGATGTAGCCGCGCGCGGTGTCGATCTCGTCGACGCCGACGATGCTGACGGTCCGCTGCTCGCCGCTCGCGCCGACGAAGTCGACGGTCGCGCCGAAGTACACGCGGTCGTCGTCGGCGGCGCCGGCGCGCTGCGCGGGATCGACGACTTCCGCGCGGTCGAGCCGGCGGACCAGGAAGCGGATGCGCCGGTCGACCTCGCGCAGCCGCTTCTTGCCGTAGATGTAGTCGCCGTTCTCCGAGCGGTCGCCGTTGCCGGCCGCCCACGCGATCGTCGCCACCAGCTCCGGGCGCTCCGTGCCGACCAGGTGGTCGAGCTCGCCCTTCAGCGCCGCGAAGCCGCCGGGCGTCATGTAGTTCTTCGTGCCGGACGGCAGCACCGGCGCGCCTTCCGGCGCGTCGTCGTCCGTCTCGTCCGCTTCGCGGGTGAAGGCCTTGTTCATCGCGCTCGCCGCGGGGGCCGCGGCGCAGGGATTGAGCGGAGATTATAGACGGCGCGACCGGGAGGGGCGCCCCGCCTATAATCGCCGGACCCCCGACGCAACGCGCGCCTCGTGCTTCGCACCTCAACCTGGCCGGTCCTCGCGGCGCTCGCGGGCGCGGCGGCGGTGGCCGTCGCCGCGGCGCTCGCCGTCGGCAGCGTCGACGTCGAGCCCGCCGCCGTCTGGCGCGCGCTTGCCGGCGATGCCGCGGACCCGGCGTCCGTCGTCGTGCGCGAGCTGCGCCTGCCGCGGGCGCTCGCGGCGTTCGCAGTCGGCGGACTGCTCGCGGTCGCCGGCGCGCTGATGCAGGTGCTGCTGCGCAATCCGCTGGCCGATCCGTACGTGCTCGGGTTGTCCGGCGGTGCCGCGTGCGGCGCGCTCGCCGCGCTGCTGGCGGGCGTCGCGGCGCTGGTCACGCCGGCGGCGTTCGCAGGCGCGCTCGTGTCCACCGTCATCGTGTTCGGCCTCGCGCGGAGCGCCGGGGCGTGGTCGTCGACGCGGCTCCTGCTGACCGGCATCGTCGTGGCCGCCGGCTGGGGCGCGCTCATCATGCTGCTGCTCGCGGTCGCACCGGACGCGCAGGTGCGGGGCATGCTGTTCTGGCTGATCGGCGACCTGTCCGGCGCCACGCACGGCGGCTCTGCGCTGTGGGCGCTGGCCGGCGTGCTGCTGCTGGCGCTGCCGCTCGCGCGCGACGCGACGCTGCTCGCGCGCGGCGAAGTCACGGCCGCCACGCTCGGCGTGCCGGTGCGCTGCGTCGCGCTC
>JBGAMF010000090.1:7768-16639 GCA_044223185.1 Casimicrobiaceae bacterium
TCGCGCTCGCGCTGCACGCGCTCGCGGCGGCGGCCACCGCGGTCGCCGTGACGCTGGCCGGCAGCGTGGGCTTCGTCGGCCTGGTGGTGCCGCATGCGGTGCGCCTCGTCGTCGGCAACGACCAGCGTGTGCTGCTGCCCGCGTCCGCGCTCGCGGGCGGCGCGCTGCTGGTGCTCGCCGACACGCTGGCGCGCACGGTCGTGGCGCCTGCGCAACTGCCGGTGGGTGTGCTCACCGCGCTCGCCGGCGTGCCGATGTTCCTGTGGCTGCTGCGGAGGTCGGCGGCGTGACGCCGGACGCGCCGCCGCTGCTAGGGTGCCGGGGGGTCGCGCTCGCGGTGCCGGGCCGTACGTTGTGCCGCGATCTCTCCTTCGACGTGCGGGCCGGCGAGTGCTGGGTGGTGCTCGGCCCGAACGGTGCCGGCAAGACCACGCTGCTCGCGACGCTCGCGGGGTTGCGCGAGCCGGCGGCGGGCACGATTTCGCTCGGCAGCGACGCGCTGCCGTCGCTGCCGGCGCGCGCACGCGCGCGTCGGCTGGGCCTGCTGCCGCAGGACACGTTCGACGCGTTTCCGGCGACCGCGCTGGAGATCGCGCTCGCCGGACGGCACCCGCACGTGCCCCGCTGGCGGCCCGAGGGCGCCGCGGACGTCGCGGCCGCGCGCTCGCCGCCGTCGGCATGGCCGCCGCCTCCGCACGCGACGTGCAGACGCTCTCCGGCGGCGAGCGCCGCGTCGCGCTCGCCATGCTGGCGCAGGATCCGGACGTCATGCTGCTCGACGAGCCGACGAGCCACCTCGACGTCGCTCACGAAGTGCGCACGCTGGAACTCGTCGCGCAGCACGCGCGCGACGGCCGGCGCGCCGTGGTGATGGCACTGCACGACCCGGTCGCCTGCTGCGCGCGCCACGCGACGCACGCGATCCTGCTCGCCGACGGCGAGGCCGCGACCGACCCGCGCGCGAGCTCCTCACCGCGGGAGAGCGCCTCACGGCGCTGTTCGGACAGGCGCTCGTCGTGGCGCATCCGGGGCGCGGATCGGCCTTCCTGCCCGCGTGAGGAAATTGGGGTCAGGAAATTACTGGTGCTGCAACCACCCGCCCGCTGTTGGCAGGTGGATTGCCGGCACCAGTATTACAGCTCTGACCCCAATTTCCCTGACCCCAATTTCCTATTTCCGCCGCGCGCGCGCCCGGTCGAGGTCCGCGCACAGCGCCGCGACGCCGTCTAGAAAACGCGGCCCCGGCCGGTGCAGCAGGTTGCCGTCGGCGGCGAACAGGTGGCCGTCGCGCACGGCGGGGATCGCCGGCCAGCGCTTCCAGTCGTCGAGCCACGGCGGCCGCCTGCCCTCGTCGTCGCCGCCGACGATCGCGTCCGGCCGCGCGGCGACGACCGCCTCGACGGTCACCGACGGCGCCGGCAGCGTCAGCGCCGCGAACACGTTGTCGCCGCCGCACGTCGCGATCGCCTCCGAGATCAGGTGCCGGCCGCCGATCGTGTACAGCGGCTCGGGCCAGACCTCGTAGAACACGGTCACGCGCGACGCCGCCGCGTACTTCGCCGCGAGCGCGGCGCGCCGGTCGCGCAGCGCGGCGGCGACCGGCTGCGCGATCCCGCTCGTCCCGGCCAGCGCGCCCAGCTTCTCGACGTCGTCGGCGATGCCGGCGATCGACTTCGGGTCGCTGACGAACACGGCAATCCGCTGCGCGCGCAGCGCGGCGAGCTGCGCCGGTGTCGTGTACGGCCACGCGACGATGAGGTCGGGCGAGAGCGCGACGATGCGCTCGAGGTCGAGCGCCGCCGCGTCGCCGACGCGCGGCAGCCTGCGTGCCGGTTCAGGCCAGTCGCTGTGCGCGACGACGCCGACGACCGCGTGGCCCGCGCCGGCCGCGAACAGCAGTTCGGTCGCGTGCGGCGCGAGGCTCACGATGCGCTGCGCGGGCCGGGACAGCGTCACCGCGCTGCCTGCGTCGTCGACCGCCGAGACCGCAGCGGGCAGGGGAAGCGCCCACGCGAGCGCCGCGACCGCGGCGGCGCCGGCGAGGAGATTGCGCAACGTCACGGCTGCCACCGGATCGCCGCGAACACGTTGGCTCCGCCGGTCGAATAGTCGGCGGCAAGCTGGTAGTCCTTGTCCAGCACGTTGTTGCCGCGCACCGACAGCGCCCAGCCGGGCGCGAACGGCCAGTCGAGCGTGAGGTTGACGATCCCGTAGCCGCCCATCTTCCGCGTGTTGGCGACGTCGTCGTAGCGCAGCGACGACGCGACCAGCTCGACACCAGCCTGCACGGGGCCCGCCTGCTGCAGCAGCGTCAGCGCGCCGTGGCGACGGGCGCGCCGCGGCAGCAGCGCGCCGGTGGCGTCGTCCTCCGGATCCTGCAGGTCGAGCGAGCCTTTCACCCGCGTGTCGCGCCACGTTGCGTCGACGCCGAGCGTGACGCCCGACAGCGTCGCGCGGTCGACGTTGCGCGGCAGGCAGTTGAAGTCGGCGTCGCACTGGAACACGATCAGCTGGTCGACCCGGTTGTAGTAGCCGACCGCGCGCGCCTCCCAGCGCACGCCGCCCGCGGCGGCGGTCCAGTACACGCCCGCCTCGGTGTTGCGCGCGGTCTCCGGCTGCAGGTCCGGGTTCGAGAAGCCCGGGTAGTAGAGGTCGTTGAACGACGGCGCCTTGAAGCCGGTGCTGTAGCCCGCGGTCACGCGCCACGCGGGCGAGAGCCGGTAGCCGACGGCGATGCCGCCCGTCGTCTGCCCGCCGTACTGGCTCGACCGGTCGTGGCGCAGGTTCGCCTGCAGCGCGACCGCGGCGAGCGTCATCTGCCACACGCCCGTCGCGGAGTTGGTGTCCCGCTGCGTCACCGCGAACGCGTCGTCCGTCGCGAGCCGCTCCTCGCGCCGCTCGGCGATCACCGACACCGTGCCCGCCGGCAGCGTGAAGTCGTTCTGCCACGTGTACTGCCGCTGGGTGGTCTTGTACGGATAGTCGCCGTACGCGGTCTGCGACACCGAGTCGTCGCTTCCCACGCCGATCGTGGCCGTCGACTTCCACCACGCGGCGATGCGGTTGCGGCTCGCGACCGACCACGCTTCCAGCGTCGTCACCGTCCGGTCGTCGTACCCCGGTCCGCCGTCGTACTGGTTGTTGAGCCGGTTGCGCAGGTACTGCACGGCGACCTCCTGCCCGGCGGCCCACGGCAGCGTCGCGCTGAGCCCCGCGTTCTCGTTCGCGTAGCCGTCGCGGTCCCCCTCGTAGCTGAAGTTGCCGGGGTTCACGATCGCGTTGAAGCCGGCGCTGCGCGTGCCGCCGGCCTGCAGCGAGAACGCGAGCGGACCCAGCGCGCCGGAGAGCCCAGCGCTCGCGCTCTTCGTGTCCCACGTGCCGTAGCCGGCGCTCGCGCTGCCGGTGAACGCCGTGCCCTGCGCGCGCTTCGTGAACACCTGGATCACGCCGCCGATCGCGTCGGCGCCGTACAGGCTCGACGCGGGCCCGCGCAGGATCTCGACGCGCTCGATCTGGTCGAGCGGAATCGCCTCGAGCGACGTCGCGCCGACCGACGAAGAACCGACGCGCAGGCCGTCGACCAGCACCAGCGTCTGGCCGCGGTTGGCGCCGCGCAGGAACGCGCCGGACGTCGAGCCGGCGCCGCCGTTGATCGTGACCTCGACGCCCGGCTGCCGCTGCAGGAGCTGCGGCAGGCTCTGCGCGCCGCTGCGCAGGATTTCGTCGGCGCCGATCACGGTCAGGTCGGCCAGCAGGTCGGCGAACGGCTGCGCGGTGCGCGACGCGGTGACCGCCACCGGATCGAGGGTGGCCGAGCGCGGCACGGGCTGCGCGACGGCCGCGGCGGCCGTGGCGGTTGCCGCGAGCACGCAGGCGCCACGAAGGCGCCGGAGGGACGGCAGGTGGATTACGGTGACGACGGGCATCGGCAGCACTCCGCGCGCGCCGTGCGACCCCGCACGGCAGGATAACGGGCGAGCGCGACACGAAGGGCCGGACAGCGCACGGCAGGCGGCGCGTGGCGCCCCGTGCGCGGGGCACGGGGACGTCACGCCCGTTCACCATGCGCAACGCCTCCCGCGCCGCGGTGACCGGTCGCGTGCACGGTGCGTTGCGCGCGCGGCCGCGAGCAGGCCGGTCTCCGGGCTCGGCCTTGCGGACCGCTCGCCTTCCCGCCGGGCTTCGGCAGTGGCATGTGGAGCGGGCCTCGAAGGGCCTTACCGTTGCGGGGGCAGCCGCGGCATTGCCACGCCGGATCGCGCCGGCGGGACGCACCGCGTTCCCGTTTCACCCGCCGCGAAAGAAGCCGCGGCGGACACCTGCTCGCCGTCGATTGTACGCCTGTGCGGCTGCCCGGGCGTAGAGCGGGCGCGCGCGGCGGGCGGACGCGGCCCGCGGAGGATGCGCACCGCGGACGCGGTGCGACGCAGCGCGCACCGCCTGCTATAATCCGCGCCCTTTCAACGACTTGGCCCCCACGGACTCACCAGCCGCCCCGGGGCCGACGAGCGCGTGCCGAAGAAGCTCTACATCCGCACGTTCGGCTGCCAGATGAACGAGTACGACTCGGACAGGATGGCGGACGTGCTGCACGCGGCCGAAGGCCTGACGCTCGCCGCGCGGCCCGAGGACGCCGACGTCATCCTGTTCAACACGTGCTCGGTGCGCGAGAAGGCGCAGGAGCGCGTGTTCCACGACCTGGGCCGCGTGCGCGCGCTGAAGGCGCAGCGGCCCGACCTCATCATCGGCGTCGGCGGCTGCGTCGCGTCGCAGGAGGGTGCCGCGATCGTGAAGCGCGCGCCGTACGTCGACGTCGTGTTCGGCCCGCAGACGCTGCACCGGCTGCCCGACCTCTTCGCGCGCCGGCGCGCCACCGGCCGCCCGCAGGTGGACGTGAGCTTTCCCGAAGTCGAGAAATTCGACCACCTGCCGCCGCCGCGCGTCGAGGGCGCCGCGGCGTTCGTGTCGATCATGGAGGGCTGCAGCAAGTACTGCTCGTTCTGCGTCGTGCCGTTCACGCGCGGCGAGGAGGTGTCGCGGCCGTTCGACGACGTGCTGACCGAGGTCGCCGACCTGGCCGACCAGGGCGTGCGGGAGATCACGCTGCTCGGCCAGAACGTCAACGCCTACCGCGGGCCGATGGGCGCGGCGGGCGAGACCGCCGACTTCGCCACGCTGCTCGAGTACGTGTCCGACGTCCCCGGCATCGAACGGATCCGCTACACGACGTCGCATCCGAAGGAGATGACCCCGCGGCTCGTCGACGCCTACGCGACGCTGCCGAAGCTCGTGAACCAGCTGCACCTGCCGGTGCAGTCGGGTTCCGACCGCGTGCTGGCCGCGATGAAGCGCGGCTACACGACGCTCGAGTACAAGTCGATCGTGCGCCGGCTGCGCGCGCGGCGGCCGGACCTGTCGCTGTCGTCGGACTTCATCGTCGGCTTCCCCGGCGAGACCGACGCCGACTTCGCGCAGACGATGAAGCTCGTCGACGACGTCGGCTTCGACGGGGCGTTCTCGTTCCTCTACAGCCCGCGCCCGGGCACGCCGGCCGCCGAGCTCCCCGACCAGGTGCCGCACGAGGTCCGGCAGCGGCGGCTCGTGGAGCTGCAGGCGAAGCTCGAGGCCCAGTACGCGCAGCGCAGCGCCGCCATGGTGGGCACGCGCCAGCGCGTGCTCGTCACCGGCCGCGCCGCGAAGGACGCGCGCGAGCTCGCGGCCCGCACCGAGAACAACCGCGTCGTGAACCTCGCCGGCGACGCGGCGCTGATCGGCACCTACGCGCTCGCGACGATCACCGCGGCGCATCCCCATTCGCTGCGGGGCGAGCTCGTCCCCGCCTGACGCGCCCGGCCGACGCCGCGCGGCGCCGCCCGGGCCACGACGCACGAGGTCACCGATGAACCGTCCGCCTTCGGTCCCCCGCTCCCGCACCGCCGCGGCGCTGGCCGCCGTCGCGCTCGCCCTGTCCGGTTGCGCGAGCGTCCCCGCGGAATCCGGCGGCGCACCGGCCGCGGCGACGGCAGCGGCGCCGGCCGCGGCCGCGGGAACTCCGCCGGCCGCGGCTGCCGCCACCGCGCCCGCGCCGACGCGGCCTGCGACGGCGTCCGCGGCCACGGCGCCGGCGACGACGCCGGCCGCGACGCCGCCCGCCGCCGCCGGGCAGCCGCGCCCGTTCGCCGACGTGATCAAGGACGCGAAGGAGACACCCGGGCTCTTCCGCATCTGGCAGAAGGACGAGCGCGTCTGGATCGAGATCGCGCCCGACCAGTTCGGCGTGCCGTACCAGTTCACGTCCAACTTGAGCCGCGGCGTCGGCCAGGGCCTCGTCTACGGCGGCATGATGCTGGGCGACGCGGTGGTCGAGTGGAAGCGCATCGGCAACGTCGTCCAGCTGATCGCGAAGAACCACACGTTCACCGGCGGCGCCAACGCGCCGCTCGCGCAGGGCGTCAAGGAAGGCTTCTCCGACAGCCTGCTCGGAGCGACGACCGTCGCGAGCCAGCCGCACCCCGAGCGCAAGACCGTGCTGGTCGACGCGAACGCGCTGCTGCTCGCCGACATCCCGGTCGGCGAGCTGTTCACCGCCGGCATCCACATGCGCAACTACGCGTTCGACGCGCGCAACTCGAGCTTCGAGGCCGTGCGCAGCACGCCCGACCAGTCGACGTTCGTCGTGTCCGCGCACTACACGAACGCGAAGGCGACGCTGCCGCCGCCGCCCTCCGCGGCCGCCGTGCCGAACCCGTACCCGCCGTTCACGACGCTGCCGGACGCGCGCAGCCTGTTCCTCGGCTACACGTACAACATCGCGAAGCTGCCCGACCCGATGCCCGTGCGCCGCGCCGACCCGCGCCTCGGGCACTTCCAGACCGAGATCTGGGACTACTCGTCGGACGCGAAGCACACGCCCAAGACCCACTACGTGAACCGCTGGCGGCTCGAGAAGAAGGACCCCGCGGCGGAGCTGTCCGAGCCGAAGGAGCCGATCGTCTTCTGGATCGACCGCACGGTGCCGGAGAAGTACCGCGCCGCGGTGCGCGAGGGCATCCTCGAGTGGAACCAGGCGTTCGCGAAGGTCGGCTTCAGGGACGCCGTCGTCGTGAAGCAGCAGGACGCGGCAGGCAGCGTCGACACGTTCGACGCCCGCCACTCGACCGTGCGCTGGTTCGTGGCGGTCGACTCGGGCTTCGCGATCGGCCCGTCGCGCGTCGACCCGCGCACCGGCGAGATCCTGAACGCGCAGGTCGCCATCCCGGAGTCGTGGGCGCGCGGCGACCGCTCGTTCTTCGTCGAGCAGGCGCCGACCGCGTGGCCCGCGTTCGAGGCGTACAAGGCCACCCTCGGCCTCGCCGGGGGGCTGTGCACGTACGCGTCCGACGCGCTCGCCGAGATGCAGTTCGGCCTCGACCTGCTGACCGAGCGCGGTGCGATCGAGCCGGGCAGCCCCGAGACCGACGCCTTCGTGGCGGAGGCGCTGAAGGCCGTCGTCATGCACGAGGTCGGCCACACGCTGGGCCTCGCGCACAACTTCCGCGCGTCGACCGTCTATCCGCTGGCGAAGGTCGCCGACCCGGTGTGGAGCCGCGAGAGCGGCATCTCCGGCTCCGTGATGGACTACATCCCGATCAACATCGCGGTGAAGGGCGAGACGCAGGGCGCGTACTTCGAGCGCACGCTCGGCCCCTACGACTACTGGGCGATCGAGTACGCGTACAAGCCGCTCCCGAAGGACACCGAAGCCGACGAGCTCGCGAAGATCGCCGCGCGCGGCGCCACCGATCCGCTGCTCGCGTTCTCGTCGGACCAGGAGGCGATCGCCGGCCTCGACCCCGACGCCAGCCAGTTCGACCTGGGCGCCGACCCGCTCGCCTACCTCGCGAAGCGGATCGTGATCTCGCAGGAGCTGTGGCAGCGACTGCAGGCAAAGCAGCTGAAGCCGGGCGAGTCGTACGACGTCCTGCGGCGCAACTTCGACTCGGGCTTCCGCCAGTTCAACCGCGCCGCGGCGCTGACGGCCAAGTACGTCGGCGGCGTCCACTACGTGCGCGACTTCGCCGGCAGCTCCCGCCTGCCGCTGACGCCGGTGTCGCCGGCCAAGCAGCGCGCGGCGCTGGCGCTCATCGCCTCGTCCGTGTTCGCGGCCGACAGCTTCCGCTTCAAGCCCGAGTTCATCCGCAGCATGGGGGTCAACTACCTCAGCATGGACGGCCCGTGGCAGGCCAGCCGCCTCAACCCGGACTTCAGCCTGCGCAGCCGCGTGCTGGCGCTGCAGACGTCGGTGCTCAACCAGCTGCTCTCCGACACCGTGCTCGCGCGGCTCATCGATTCCGAGGTGAAGGTGAGCCAGCCGGCGGACGCGCTGACGCTGCCGGAGCTCTTCGCCGCGCTGCGCGGCGCGATCTGGAGCGAGTTGAAGACCGGCGAGCCGATCCCCGGCCCGCGCCGCGACCTGCAGCGCGAGCACCTGCGCCGCATCGCGACCGCGCTGACCCGGCCGTCGCCGGGGACGCCGGCAGACGCGGTCGCGCTGTTCCGCGAGGAGGCGAAGCTCCTTTCGGCGCAGCTGCGGACGGCGGCGAAGTCGGGCAGGCGCGACGAGGTCACGCGCGCGCACCTCACCGAGTCGGCCGGCACCCTCGACGAGGCGCTGCGCGCCCCGCTGGTGCGGCAGGGCGTCTGACGGTGGCCGGGACCGCCACGGGAGCCGCCGCGCGATGACCAGCCGCCGCGAGCGGCACGAGCTCACGCTCGCGCCGCTCGACAACCGCGCGCTCGCGAACCTCGCGGGTCCGCTCGACGCCAACCTGCGCCAGATCGAGGCGGCGCTCGACGTCGCGATCACGCACCGCGGCGGCACGTTCACGATCG
>JBGAMF010000002.1:0-86027 GCA_044223185.1 Casimicrobiaceae bacterium
CGGCACATTCGTCGCGCGGGCGGCGGTCGCCGGCGTGGCGACGACGGCCAACTTCAGCATGACCAACGTGCCGGGCGCGCCGGCGACGATCGCCGCGCGCGTAGGAGGGCAATCGGCGGCGGTGTACACGACGTTCAACAACGCGCCTTCCGTGCGTGTGGCCGACGCGTACAACAACCCGGTGCCTGGCCAGAACGTCACGTTCGCGCTGCCGTCGTCCGGCCCGACCGGCGCGTTCCAGGGGCAGCCGAATCCTGTCGTGGTCGTTACCGACGCGATGGGGATCGCGACAGCGCCCAAGGTCGACGCGAACGGCATCGTCGGCGCCTATCAGGCCACGGCGACGGCGGCGCCCATCGCCGCACCCGCGACCTTCAACCTCACCAATACGGTCGGGGCAGGCGCCAAGTTCACGGTCGAGGCGGGTTCGCCGCAGTCGGTCGTGGTCGCGCAGCCGTTCGCGCCGCTCGAAGTCAAGGTGCTGGACGCCGTGGACCGGCCGGTCGAGGGCGTGCGCATCACGTTCAGCCTGCCGGGTTCCGCCGCATCGGCGACGTTCCCCGGCAATGTGCGCACCGACGTCAGGTACACCGACGCGGCGGGTCGCGCGACCTCGCCGATTCCGACCGCCACCACCCGCTCGGGCTCGTTCACGGCTACGGCGCGTGCCGCCGGCATCGCGTCGGCACTGAGTTTCGCGTTGACCAACCTGCCGGACGTCCCGGCCACGGCGGCGGCGAACGGCGTGGGAGGGCAGACTGCCACCGTGTACCAGCCGTTCGCACGTGCGCCTTCGGTGCGGGTGCGTGACCAATACAACAACGGCGTGCCCGGCGTGCAGGTCACCTTCGTCCTGCCGGCGGCGGGTCCCGCCGGCGCGTTCGTCGACGGCGCGGTGTCGCCGTTGGTCGTGGCGACCGACGCGACCGGCGTGGCGACGGCTCCGCTCGTCAAGGCGAACGGCGTCGTCGGCGTCTGGTACGTCAGTGTGTCCGCAGCCGGCATTGCGACGCCGGTGACGTTCCGCATGACGAACGTCGTCGGCGCCGGCGCCACGGTGACGTCGTCGCCCGGCACGACGCCGCAGTCGACGGCGCGCGGAACGCTGTTCCCGGTGCGGCTGGCGGCCAGGGTCGCCGACGCGCTGGGCAATCCGGTGGAGGGCGTCAACGTGACGTTCACGCTGCCGCCAGGCACAGCGGGCGCGCGCTTCGGACCCGCGTTCACCGCCCGCACGGCGGTCGTCGCCACCGGACCGGACGGCATCGCAACGGCACCCGACGCGAAGGCGACCGCGACGGCGGGCAGCTACACGGCCACGGCGGCCGCGGCCGGCGTCACGGGAAGCGCGACGTTCGACCTGACCAACAACTGACCACGTCGTGACGGGCACGCATGCCGCGGCACAGCCGTGCCGCGGCCGTGTGCCGTACGGGCAATTGCTGGCGAGCTACGTCGTGCGACCGCCGGCGTGCAGTCGGCCTTTCACGGCGATACACGCGGTCCAGACTACGCCGCGTTCCCTTGTCCCGGCGCCGCGCACGCGCACCGCGCGGCCGCTTCGTTACCCCCGGGTACCCAAAGTTCCCGCACGTGGCGCGACCCCGACGCCGAGCCGACTCGGCGGGCTCTCACCGGCAAACCGTTGCCGAATACGGACACGGATCGTTCATGATCGCGGCCACGGCGGTGACCTGGTCCCCCGGCGTTCCCCGTGACGGATAGACGGTGATCTCGTAGTTGAGCAGCTGCCGTTCCGTGTTCATGCTGGTCACCGAGATGCTGTCGTACCAGTAGCCGTGCGGGACGATCGCCTGCGACCAGGCGCCCCGCGGAGTGGGCGGCAGGCCGGAGGGCGGCGTCCCGGCGCGGGGCGCGATGCTGTCCCCGCGGAACTCGTAGCCGGGCGTCTTCAGGTTCCAGACGATGGCCACCAGCCGGTGCCGGGTGCCCATGCGCACGTTGCCGTCGCCGTCGACCTTGAGCTTCTTGCCGCCCTTGCCGTCGTCGACGACCTCGACGTCGAGCGCACAGGCCGGATAGAAGCAGTCCCTGGCGTTTGCGACCGGCATCGGATCGAGCGTTGTGCAGGCCGCGGTGGCCCCTGCCACGGCAACGCCTGCAATCAGGTTCCTGATGAGCATCTGGTTTCGCCCTCGAAGTTGGAAGGATCGTGCCGCCGCCGGTCGCGACAGGCGTCCACGGCGGAATGCTGCCCCGAAGCGGATGCGTGCGCAACCACGGGGTCGGAAGGAGCTCCGGCAGCCCGCGTGGCGGCACGCGCCCGCGCCGACGCGGAACGGAAACCGTGCGAGACGGCGGACATCGCGGCCACTACGACGTCCCGCGCAGGGCGGCCGGCGCCGGCAGGACCTCGATCGCCCGCTCGAGCGTGGCCACCAGCGCGTCGCGCTCGCGATCGACGGGCACCGCGCCGTAGCGCAGCGCCGCGAACGACTCGCCGATCGCCGCGAACGCGATCGCGAACTGCGGCCAGCGCGTCGCGGCGCGGGAGGCGAAGGCGAGCGGGCCCTCGTGCGGCTCGCGCGGCAGGCCGGCGCGCGCGAGCCGCCGATTGAGGTCGTCCCACAGCACCAGCGCACGCTCCTGCCGGCGGCGGCGCCACATGAGCCAGCCGACGACGAGCGCGCCCCACGCGAACACGATCGTCGTGACCAGGCCCACGACCTGCCACGGCGCGAACTCGTCGAGCCGCCACTCGCGCCACAGCGAGCGCTGGCGGTCGCGGTTGAAGCCGACGACGTTGCGCCGCCAGTCGTGGTTGAACGCGTCCCACGCGAGCTGCAGGTTCGTGAGCCACGTGATGTCGAGGCGGGCGAGGAACGGCACCGGCTCGCCGGCCGGCAGGGCCCCGCCCAGCCCGATCTCGATCCGGGACGGCGCCACCGCGGCGGTCGGGTCGAACCGCTGCCACTGCCCGCCGACCAGCGCCTCCGCCCACGCGTGCGCGTCGGACTGCCGGACGATCAGGTAGCCGCCGCGCTCGTTCACGCTGCCGCCCTGGTAGCCGGTCACGACGCGCGCCGGAATGCCGGCGGCACGCAGCAGCAGCGCGAACGCGCTGGCGTAGTGCTCGCAGAAGCCGCGGCGCGTCTCGAACAGGAACAGGTCGACCGGGTCGTGCTCGAGGAACGGCGCCGACAGCGAGTAGACGAAGCGCTCCTGGTTGAACCACGTGAGGACGGCGCCGATGTACGCGAGGTCGTCCGGTTGCTGCGCGCGCAGTGCGCGCGCGAATTCGAGCGTGCGCGGGTTGCCGCGGCCGAGCCCCAGGTTGCCGCGCGCGTCGAACGCCGGATCGCTGGGATAGGACCCGCGCAGGATCGAAGTCATCCGGTAGCGCAGCGACTGCGCCACCGGCATGCGCAGCAGGAGCTGCTGGTCGCGGGTGAGCAGCGGCGTGCCGGCGCTGGCCGGCATCGTGCCGGACGCGATCTGCGGCAACGCGGCCGGCAGGTCGAGTGCGAACAGCCACGGACGGAAGTTCGCCTCCAGCGTCACCGTGTAGGTGACCGGCGGGCCGCCCGTGGCGAGGGTGCCGCGGATGCCCGGCAGTCCCGGCGACCACGTCGTGCCGTCGAAGGCCGCGAACACGGGGCCGCGCCAGTAGCGCTGCGGCGCGGGCGGCACCGGCCCGTCGAAGTCGACGCGGAACGCGACGGCGTCCGACAGCGAGAGCTCGGCGATCTGGCCCGGGGACATCGAGTCCGACAGCCCGGTCTTGGCGCCGTCGGCGGCGGGCAGCCCCCACAACGGCGAAGCGAGCCGCGGGAACAGGACGAACAGCAGCGCCGCGACGGGGAGTCCCTGCAGCATCGTCACCGCGCTGCGCCGCGCGGCGTCCTTCCACTGGAATTCGCGCGCGGCGCCGGGACCCTCGCCGCGCATCGCGTCGAGCGCGACGCCGACCAGCACGACGGCCGGCAACGCCGCCAGCGCGGCCACGAGCGACTGGTTGTAGAAGAACGGCGTGACGAGCAGGAAGCACGCGAGGCAGACGAGCAGCGTGCCGTCGCGGGTCGAGCGCGTCTCGAGGTACTTGATCGCGACGAGGATGTAGAGGAAGGCGACCGACGGATCGCGCCCGACGAGGTAGCCGTACGACGCGCGCACCGCCAGCGCCGCGGCCACCGCGAAGACGACCAGCGCCCACGACGGGATGCGCGCCGCCGGCGCCTGCGGCCGCGCGCGGTCGCGGTACAGCAGGAGGAAGCGGACGCCGACCAGGACGATGCCGGCCGCGGCGACCCAGATCGGCAGGTGCGCCGCCTGTGGCAGCTGCGCGGCGATCAGCAGCGCGCCAAGCGCGCGAACCTGCAGCGGCGTCAGCAGCGTGCGCGCCCGCGCGGCGGGCCGGGACCACGCACCGGGGCGTCGTTGCAGCAGGCCCATCGCGTCACGCGCCCCGGTCGTCCGGGAAGAGCGCCAGCGCCGTCAGCGCCGCGCGCCGGTGGTCGCGGCCCTGCTGCACCGGCAGGCGGGTGCCGGGCAGCGCGAGACCGAACGGCTGCGCGGCGCGCTCGGCCGCGAGCACCCACGCCGTCAGCCGCGACAGGCGCTCCTCGACGGGCAGCGACGCCGGCAGCGCGCCCCACGCCAGCATGACGGGTCCGCCGCCGCCGGCGCCGTCGAACTCCTTCGTGTACCAGCCGCGTCCGCGCGCGACCGCCTTCCAGGCGACGCGCTGCGGCGGATCGCCGCGCTGGTACTCGCGCAGGCCGGCCAGGTCGGCGTCGTCGCTGGCGCCCGCCGCGAGAGGGTCGGCGCCGCCCTGCCCGTGCGGCAGCGGCGGCGCGCCGATCTCGGCCGCCGGATACACGGTGCCGGCGAGCGGGAAGTGGACGTACGCCCAACCTCGCCACAGGCCGAACGGGTAGTCCGACGTCAGCGTGACGCGGCCCAGCGCGACGTGGCCGCGCCGCGGCGCCGGCACGTCGAGGGTGACGGTCAGCGCGGAACCCGCGTGGATCTCGCCGCCCGCCTGCGCCTCGCCCGCGCGCACCACGATCCCGTAGCGCGTTGCCGATCCCGCGTGCAGGGCGAGCGCGAACGCGAGGTGCCCGCCGGCGAAGGTCTCGCCGGCCGCGAGCGGCGTGATCTCGATGCCCGCGAGGTTGCGGAACGTGTGCAGCTGGGCGGCGGCCACGAGGCCGGTCAGCAGGAACGTCACCGCGACGCCGAGCGCCAACGCGTAATTGAGCGACGCCAGCAGCATCATGAGCAGTGTGGCGATCAGCGCCCAGCCGCGGCGCGTAGGCAAGAGGTAGATGCGCGAGTGGCGCAGCACGACCGCGGCGTGGTCGGACGGCGCGTGGCGCAGCAGCCGCTGCCGCCAGCGGCCGAGCCAGCCGCCGGCGAAGAATCGAGCCAGGCTCGGTTTTGCGGGTACGGCCGCGTTCACGTCCAGCCGGCGCGCGCCGTTCCGGTCCGCCCGCTCACGGCAGCGGCACCGCGCGCAGCAGCGTCTGCGCCTGGACGGCGCCGGCGCGCGTGCCGCCCGCCAGGCGATGACCGGCCACCGACGGGAACACCGCCTGCACGTCCTCCGGCAGCACCATCGGCCGGCCGGCGATCATCGCGTACGCGCGCGCCGCCGCAAGCAGCATCAGGCCCCCGCGCGGGCTCAAGCCGCGGCGGGTGGCCGCGTCGCCGCCGCCGGCGCTGCCGTTGCCGAAGTGGCCACGGGTCGCCGCGAGCAGCGCCTGCACGTAGTCGAGCAGCGCCGGCGCGACGTGGATGTCGGCCGCCTCGCGCTGCCAGTCAGCGAGCGTCGCCGCGTCGCACAGCGCCGTCACCTCGCCGATGCGGGCGCGGCGGTCGCCGCCGGCCAGCAGTTCGCGCTCGGCCGCGGCGTCGGGGTAGCCCAGCTCGATCGCCATCAGGAACCGGTCGAGCTGCGACTCGGGCAGCGGGTACGCGCCGATCTGCTCGATCGGGTTCTGCGTCGCGATGACGAAGAACGGCTCGGGCAGCTTGCGCGTCTGGCCGTCCAGCGAGACCTGCCGCTCCTCCATCGCCTCCAGCAGCGCGCTCTGCGTCTTCGGCGGCGCCCGGTTGATCTCGTCGGCGAGCACGACCGAGTTGAAGATCGGCCCCGGGTGGAACCGGAACGCCTGCGCCCGTTCGTCGAAGATGGACACGCCGAGGACGTCCGCCGGCAGGAGGTCGCTCGTGAACTGGACCCGCGCGTACTTGAGCCCGAGCGTGGCGGAGAGCGCCTGCGCCAGCGTGGACTTGCCCACGCCGGGGATGTCCTCGATCAGCAGGTGGCCGCGGGCCAGCAGGCAGGCGACGGCGAGACGCAGCGGCTCGTCCTTGCCGACGACGATGCGGGAGAGCTGGGCGAGCACCTGGGCGAGCCGGGCGGCGGTCGGCGTGCCGGCCTGCGAAGCGGAGCGGAGGGTCATGGGTCGGCGCGGTTGGGTGGGACGTCCGGGGTGGGCCCTGCAGGGGCAAGCAAGAACCCGACCACGGACTGTAGCCGCATTGGCACCGCCTCGTCACGACCGGCGGGCGCAAGGTAAACTCCGCCTGGCGGAAACCCGGGTCCGCGCAGCGAGGGCGCGGCACCAAGGCCGGTGGCCCCGCGGCGAGGTTCCCGGGCGGTACCCGCAGCCCGAACCCACCCGACACGTCCGCTTCCGCCCCCGCGCGCCATGCCCACCGCGTTCATCACCCACCCGTCGTCGCTGCTCCACGAGATGGGCCCGTACCACCCCGAGTGTCCGGAGCGGCTGATGGCGATCAGCGACCGCATGATCGCCGCGGGGATCGACCAGTACCTGCGCCACTACACGGCGCCCGCCGCCAGCCACGATCAGATCGCGCGCGTCCACGACCGCGCCTACGTGCTCGAGATCGAGGCCGCGAGCCCCGAGGAGGGACTGCACTACCTCGACCCGGACACCGCGCTCAACCCGCACACGCTGACCGCGGCACGCCACGCCGCCGGCGCCGTCGTGCTCGGCGTCGACCTCGTGCTGAAGAAGGAGTGCGCGACCGCGTTCTGCGCCGTGCGGCCGCCCGGGCACCACGCCGAGCGTCGCCGCGCGATGGGCTTCTGCCTCTTCAACAACGTCGCCGTCGGCGCCGCGCACGCCCTCGAGGCGCACGGCCTCGAACGCGTCGCGATCGTCGACTTCGACGTCCACCACGGCAACGGCACCGAGGACATCTTCCAGGGCGACCCCCGCGTGCTGATGGTGTCGACGTTCCAGCATCCGCTCTACCCGTATTGCGGCGTCGACAACCCGGCGGCCAACATGGTCAACGTCCCGCTCGCCGCCGGCGAGGGCAGCGACGCGTTCCGCGCCGCGGTCGTCGAGCGCTGGCTGCCGGCACTGGACGCGCACCGGCCGCAGCTCGTGCTGATCTCGGCGGGGTTCGACGCGCACCGCGAGGACCCGCTCGCCGGGCTCAAGCTGACCGAGGCCGACTACACGTGGGTCACGCACGAGCTGATGGGCGTCGCGGCGCGGCACGCGCAGGGGCGCATCGTGTCGTCGCTCGAGGGCGGCTACGCGCTGTCGGCGCTCGGGCGCAGCGTCACCGAGCACGTGCGGGTGCTGGTGGAAAGCTAGAGTGGTCCCCCCCGAACGGGGCTGCGCGCCGCTCCCCCCAGGGGGCTCGCGCCTTGGGGCGGCCCGGCGGCGCTAGCGGCGGCCCGGTCGACGGAAGGAGGCAGGCGGTGAGGCGACGCAGGTTCCTCTCGCAGTGCGCACTGCTGGGCGGCGCGGCCACGCTCGCGCCGCTCGCCGGCCTGCCGGCGGCGTGGGCGCAGGAAACGCCGCGGCTCTACACGCGCACGCGGCTCACCGACGTCCACGGCCGGCCGCTGCGCGCGGCGGACCTGGCACCGGAGACGAACTACGTGTTCCAGTACCCGTTCGCGGCCACGCCGTGCCTGCTGCTCAAGCTCGCGCGCCCGGTGGCGGTGCCGGCGACGGCGAAGCGGACGGAGGGCGCCGGCCCGGCGTGGCAGGGCGGCGTCGGGCGGGAGCGCAACATCGTGGCCTTCTCGGCCATCTGCGCGCACAAGCTCGCGTACCCGACGCGCGAGGTGTCGTTCATCCGCTACCAGCGCGAGAAGTCGGCGACGTCCGGCGCCCGCGTCATCCACTGCTGCGCCGACCACAGCGTCTACGACCCGGCCGACGGCGCGCGCGTGCTGTCCGGGCCGGCGCCGCAGCCGCTCGCGGGCATCCTGCTCGAGCACGCCGCCGCCGACGACGGGCTGTACGCCCTCGGCACCGTCGGGCCCGACCAGTTCGAGCCGTTCTTCGACAAGTACCGGATGCGCCTCGCGCTGGAGTACGGCGAGGCGCGCGCGCGCAACGCGGTCGCCGGCACCAGCGTCGTCCGCGAGCTTGCCAACTACTGCCGCACGACGATCCAGTGCTGAGCCGCAGCGCCGCCCGTGTCTTCGCGCTGCTGGCGCCGCGGGTGCGCGCGGCGTGGCCGGCGATCGGCGCGATCGCCCTCGCCGTCGTGCTCGCGAACTCCGGCCTCGCGCACCTCGACCCGGCGCACGGGCTCGACGCGCACTACCGCGCGATCGTGGGTGGGGACGGATGGGCGCGGCCCGTCGGCATCCTGCAGCTCCTCGCGGCCGGCGGCCTCGCCATCCGGCGCACGCGCGTGACGGCGGCGTCGGCCGTCGGCGCGGTGCTGGTGCTGGCGCTCGCCAACCAGCTGCGCCTCGACCGCGCCGGCGCGGCCAGCGTGCCGCTGCTGCTGCTCTTCGCGTGGGCGGTCGTCGTGGCGTGGGGCGAGTCGCGGCGCGGCCGCGGCGCGCCGGGCCTGCTGTGATCGTGCGCGCATTCCGCCGGTGGCTGGGCGTCGTGCTGCTCGCCGCGGCCACGGCCGCGGTCGCGGCGGCACAGGCGCCGGCGCCGGCCGGCAACACGGCAGCGCCGGTCGACGGGCGGCAACTCTTCCTCGTCGTGTTCTCGGTGGGACCCGCGTGGGACCCGTCGCGCCCGCCGCCCGAGCAGCCGCGCTTCGCCGAGCACGGGCGCAACCTCAAGCGGCTGCGCGACGCCGGCGACATCGTCATGGGCGCGCGCTACGCCGACAAGGGGATGGTCGTGCTGCGCGCGACGTCACTGGACGCGGCGCGCGCGGAGATCGCGAACGACCCGGGCGTGCAGGCCGGCACGTTCACGTTCGAGGTGAACGAGATGCGGACGTTCTATCCGGGGTACGTCGGCAGCCCCGCGCGGTGACCATCGCGCCGGACGCCGCGGCCATCGTCGTCGCCGGGCTCTCCAAGCACTACGGGCCCGTCGAGGCCGTCCGCGACGTGTCGTTCTCGGTGCGCGCGGGCACGACGACCGCGCTGCTCGGCGGCAACGGCGCCGGCAAGACGACGACGCTGTCGATGCTGCTCGGTGTGCTTGCGCCCACGGCCGGCGCCATCACGGTGCTCGGCTGCGACATGCTGCGCGACCGCTACCGCGTGCTGCCGCGGATGAACTTCACGTCGCCGTACGTCGACCTGCCGAAGCGGCTGACGGTGCGCGAGAACCTCGCGGTGTTCGCCGACCTCTACGGCGTCGCCGCGCCGCGGGCGCGCATTGCCGACCTCGCACGCGAGTTCGACCTGACCGGCCTGCTCGCCCGTCCGTACGGCAGCCTGTCGGCCGGGCAGCGCACGCGGGTGTCGCTCGCCAAGGCGCTGTTGAACGAGCCCCAGGTGCTGCTGCTCGACGAGCCGACCGCCTCGCTCGACCCCGACATCGGCGACCGCGTGCGGACGTGGCTCGAGGCGTACCAGCGGGCGAGCCGCTGCACGATGCTGCTCGCGTCGCACAACATGGGCGAGGTCGAGCGGATGTGCGACGACGTCATCATGCTGCGCGCCGGCGTCGTCGTCGACCAGGGCTCGCCGGGGGAACTGATCGCGCGCTACGGCCGCGCCGACATGGAGGAGGTGTTCCTGCACATCGCGCGCGGCGCGGAAGACGGCGTGCCCGCGCCGGCCGACGCGGCGGCGGAGCGCTGATGGACGTTCGCGGGCGCAGCGGCGCGACGCTCCATCCGCAGGCCGGCGCCGCGGCGTCCGCGCGGCGCGTGCGCGCGCTGATCCGCCGCCACGCGTACCTGCTGCTGAAGTCGTGGCCGCGCGTGGCGTCGACCGTCTACTACCCGACGGTGACGATGATCCTCTGGGCGTTCGTCACCGTCTACCTCGCACCCACGGCCGACTTCCTGCGCGATGCGCCGGGCCTCTTCATCGGGGCCGTGCTGCTGTGGGACGTGCTGTTCCGCGGGCAGCTCGGCGTGTCGCTGACGTTCGTCGAGGAGATGTACGCGCGCAACGTCGCCAACCTCTTCGTGAGCCCGTTGCGTTTCGGCGAGTTCGTGACCGGGCAGGTCGTGCTGTCCGCGCTGCGCGCGCTGATCGGCGTCGGCGGCGCGTGCCTCGCCGCGTGGCTCTTGTTCCACTACTCGATCTTCTCGCTCGGCTTTCCGCTGATCGCGTACTTCACGCTGCTGCTCGCGTTCGGCTGGGCGATCGGCCTCGCGGTCTCCGGCATGATCCTGCGCTGGGGGCTGGGCGCGGAGGAGCTCGCGTGGGCGGCGGTGTTCCTGGTGGCGCCGGTGTCCGGCGTCTACTACCCGGTCGCCGTGCTGCCGCCGTGGCTGCAGGCGGTCGCGTACGCGACGCCGTCGGCGCACGTGTTCGAGGGCATGCGCGGCGTGCTGCTCGACGGCGTGTTCCGCTGGGACCACCTCGCGTGGGCCGCGGCGCTCGACGTCGTCTACGTCGCGGCGGGCGTGCTCGTGTTCCGCGCGGCGCTCGGGCACGCGCGGGAGCACGGGTCGCTGATGCAGATGGGCGAGTAGCGGGTCGCCGCGGTGGCGCCCCGGCTCAGGCGGCGGGCGGCGGGCGCGCGGGCGCCTTGTACCAGTCCGCAGGCGGCACGACCTTCGCGCGCGCCGGGTCGGCGAAGTAGTGCGGCGACATGATCTGCACGCCGTGCTCGTTGAACGCGTCCAGCACCGCCGCGTAGAGGTCGGACGCCGCGGTGGCGCGCTGCGCCGGTCCGGTCGCCGCCGCCTCGCAGACGAGCCGGTACCCGACGTAGAAGTCGTGCAGCGCCGTCCGCAGCACGCGCGGGGGCGGCTGCGAGCGCACGACCGGCGTGCGCTCCGCCGCGGCGAGCAGCATCGCCTCGACCTGCCGCCACGGCACGTCGTAGCCGATCGTCGTGTCGACGGTCAGCACGATGCCGGGCCGCTGCGCCGAGCGCGAGTAGTTGCGCGTGGCCGAGCCCAGGATCGTCGCGTTCGGCAGCATGAGCTCCTCGCCGCGGCCGGTGTCCACGCGGGTGGTGAACAGGCCCATCGCGGTGACGGTGCCCTCGGCGTCGCCGACCTTCACGTAGTCGCCGGTGCGCATCGTCCTCGTGTAGATGAGGATGAGCCCGCTCGCCGCCTGGCCGACGATGCCGGAAGCGCCGACCGAGACCATGAGGCCCAGCAGCACGCTGAGGCCCTTGAACGCGTCGGTCGACGAGCCCGGGATGTACGGATACGCCATGACCGCGGCGAACGCCCAGATCGCGAGAGTCAGCAGGCGCCGGGTCGCCGGTGCGGAGTCGCGGTCGACCCACCCGACGTGGATGCGCCCTTCCTGCACGCGGCGGAAGAAGCTCTGCTGGGCGCCGATGGCCGCCCGGGCGATGACGATGATGACGATCGCGATCAGGAGCTCCGGCAGCGACCGCGCGACGTCGACCAGCAGGTTGGTCGCCGTGCGCAGCAGGAAGCCGTGCACCTGCTCGGACCACGCCCGCGTATACGGGAAGCGCCCCAGCACGTAGCTCAGCCACTCGGCGGTGACCGCCAGCAACAGGACCCAGCCGGCGACCCGCATCGCGACGCGCACGACCCGCATCGCGCGGTGGCCGCGGACCAGTTCGCCGCCGCCGACCCGCAGCCCGCGGCTCGCCCGCTCGGCCAGCCGCAGCATCCGCAACGTCAGCCAGCGGCCGAAGCGAAGCAGCAGCCAGACGAGCACGGCATAGACCGCGGTGGCGATCGCCGCCGCGATCGCGCCCTGCGACAGCAGCCGCACGTCGCGCGCCTCCTTCGACTCGGCGATTGCCTGCTCGAGCGCCTTCGTGACCACGGCGGCCGCGGCGTCCATCCCCTCGGCGCGGCTGGTGCCGACGTCGCGCGGCAGCAGCGCGAACACGTACTCGCCGTCGATCGTGATCGCGCGGCTGTTGCCGACCGTCCGTGCCGCGACGACGCCCGGGCCGCCGCGGTCGAGGATCGCACCGATGCGGTCGCGCGCGTCGTCGGCGCGCCCGGCCGGCGGGACGCCGATGAAGTGCGTGCGAAACTCGAAGATCGGGCGGTTGACCACCCTGAGCGTCGCCGGCGGCAGCGGCGGGCCGGGGTCTTCCGCCGTCGCCTGCGCAGCCGCCGGATCGGCGGGCACCGCGGCCGGGGTCGGTGCCGCGGCCGCGGCCGCGTCCGCGACCGTCGACGCGGGATCCGCGGCGCGCGCGGACGGCGCCACCCACAGCGCGGCCGCGCAGCAAAGCGCGAGGATCGCGCTGCGCTTCACGCGACGATCAGCGCCGCGGCCACGCGGCGGTCCTCGGCGACCAGGATGTTGAACGTGCGGCACGCGGCGCGGGTGTCCATGACCTCGACGCCCACGCGCGCCGCCGTGAGCGCCTGCAGCAGCCGCGGATGCGGAAACTGCTGGCGCGCGCCCGTGCCGAGCAGCACCATCTCCGGCGCGTGGGCGAGCAGCGCCGCGAAGTCGTGCCCGGTCAGCGCCGCGTAGCCTTCCGGCGCCCAGCCTTCGACGACGGCGTCGGGCAGCAGCACGAGGTTGGCACGGTATTCGGTCGCGCCGACCCGGATCCAGCCGGGGCCGGTGCCGGTGACGACATTCGCGGCGGGAGTCTGCAGGTGGAACTTCATGGGCGGGCAGACGCGATTTTGCCCTTTAACGCCCGCACGCGCACGCCGCATGGGTCGGCAGCAACGCCGCGAGCCCGTGCATCGTGCCGCGCCGGGCATTCGCCGCGCTGAGCGTCGATGCACTTCGACGCTCTAGCGCGGCGGAGGCCCGGACCACCGCCGCCGCGTCCGTCCCGGGATGCTGCGCCGCGACATATGCGCTACAATCGGCCGGAGTCACCCCCCTGACTTACGTCGCTCGGACGGTTCCGGGCGCTTACGCGAGAAAGGCACCGCATGTCCGCCCCCCTGGAAACCCACTTCGCTCGCATCGAGCGCCTCCCGCCTTACGTCTTCTCGATCACGTCCGACCTCAAGATGGCCGCGCGCCGCCGCGGGGAGGACATCATCGACTTCGGCATGGGCAACCCCGACGGCCCGACGCCGCAGCACATCGTCGACAAGCTGATCGAGACCGTCCAGCGCCCCGACACGCACGGCTACTCGGTGTCGAAGGGCATCCCGCGGCTGCGCCGCGCGATCTGCCACTGGTACCGCCGGCGCTGGGGCGTGGAGTTCGACCCCGACACCGAGGCGATCGTCACGATCGGCTCGAAGGAGGGCATCGCCCACCTGGCGCTCGCCACGCTGTCGCGCGGCGACACCGTGCTGGTGCCCAACCCCAGCTACCCGATCCACATCTACGGGCCGGTCATCGCGGGCGCGGACATCATGCAGGTGCAGATGACGCCCGACGTCGACTTCTTCGCCGAGCTCGAGCACTCGATCCGGATGTGCTACCCGAAGCCGAAGATGCTGATCATCAACTTCCCGGCGAACCCGACCGCGCAGTGCGTCGAGCTGCCGTTCTTCGAGAAGATCATCGCGCTGGCGAAGGAGTACGGCATCTACGTCGTGCACGACTTGGCGTACGCCGACATCTGCTTCGACGGCTGGAAGGCGCCGTCGATCATGCAGGTGGCGGGCGCGCGCGACGTCGCCGTCGAGTTCTTCACGATGTCGAAGAGCTACAACATGGCCGGCTGGCGGATCGGCTTCATGGTCGGCAACAAGGACCTCGTCAACGCGCTCGGCCGCATCAAGGGCTACCACGACTACGGCACGTTCACGCCGATCCAGGTTGCCGCGATCGCGGCGCTCGAGGGTCCGCAGGACTGCGTGGCCGACATCAGCGCGCGCTACCAGGCGCGCCGCGACGTGCTGGTCCGCGGCCTGCACGAGGCCGGCTGGATGGTCGACGTCCCGAAGGCGTCGATGTACGTGTGGGCGCGGATTCCCGAGCCCTACCGGAAGCTGGGCTCGCTCGAGTTCACCAAGCAGGTGCTCGCCAAGGCGAAGGTCTCGGTGTCGCCGGGTGTGGGCTTCGGCGAGTACGGCGACCAGCACGTGCGCTTCGCGATGATCGAGAACGAGGCGCGGACGCGGCAGGCCATCCGCGGCATCAAGCAGATGTTCCGCGAGGACGGGCTGCTCGGATGAGCGCGAACGGGATGAAGCCGCTGCAGGTGGGCCTGCTGGGCATCGGCACCGTCGGCGCCGGCACGTGGACGGTGCTGCGCCGGAACGCGGAGGAGATCGCGCGGCGCGCCGGGCGGCCGATCCGCATCACGTGGATCGCGGAGCGCGCGCTCGACGTCGCGCGCGAGAAGACGCGCGGCGCCGCCGACGTCAACCTGACCAACGACGCGCACGTCGTGCTCGCGCACCCGGACATCGACATCGTCGTCGAGCTGATCGGCGGCATCGAGCCCGCGAAGAGCTTCATCCTGGAGGCGATCGCCAACGGCAAGCACGTCGTCACCGCCAACAAGGCGCTGGTCGCGCGGCACGGCAACGAGATCTTCGCCGCCGCGCACGCGAAGGGCGTGATGGTCGCGTTCGAGGCGGCGGTGGCGGGCGGCATCCCGATCATCAAGGCGCTGCGCGAGGGCCTCACCGCCAACCGCATCGAGTGGATCGCCGGCATCATCAACGGCACGTCGAACTTCATCCTCTCCGAGATGCGCGCGCGCGGTGCGTCGTTCGCCGAGGTCCTGGCCGAGGCGCAGGCGCACGGCTACGCCGAGGCCGACCCGACGTACGACATCGAGGGCATCGACGCCGCGCACAAGCTCACCATCATGTCGGCGATCGCGTTCGGCGTGCCGATGCAGTTCGCGAAGGCCTACACCGAGGGCATCGCGCAGCTCGCGCAGGAGGACATCCGCTACGCCGAGGAACTGGGCTACCGGATCAAGCTCCTCGGCATCACGCGGCGGGCGCCGGCCGGCATCGAGCTGCGCGTGCACCCGACGCTGATCCCCGCGCGGCGGCTCATCGCCAACGTCGAGGGCGTCATGAACGCCGTGCTGGTCAAGGGCGACGCCGTCGGCCCGACGCTGTACTACGGCGCCGGCGCGGGCGCCGAGCCGACGGCCAGCGCCGTCATCGCCGACCTGGTCGACGTCACGCGCATGCACACGGCCGACCCCGAGCACCGGGTGCCGCACCTCGCGTTCCAGCCGGACCAGCTCACCGACGTGCCGGTGCTGCCGATCGGCGACGTCGTGACGAGCTACTACCTGCGGATGCGCGTCGACGACCGGCCGGGCGTGCTGGCCGACATCACGCGCATCCTCGCCGACCGCGACATCTCGATCGAGGCGATGATCCAGAAGGAGCCGCCGGAAGGGCAGGACCGGACCGACATCATCCTGCTCACCCACCGCACGGCCGAGCGCAACGTCGTCGACGCGATCGCGAAGATCGAGGCGCTTCCGACGGTGCGCGGCAAGATCGTGCGCATCCGGATGGAAGAGCTGAACTGATGCGCTACGTGAGCACCCGCGGCGCCTGGGCGGACGCCCCGCAGCCGTTCTGCGCGATCCTGCTCGAGGGCCTGGCGCCCGACGGCGGGCTCGCCGTGCCGCAGCGCTATCCGCGCTTCGCGCCGGCGGAGTTCGCCGCGCTGCGGCCGCTGTCCTACCGCGACCTCGCGTTCGCGGTCCTCTCGCGCTTCGTCGACGACATCCCGCCTGCCGACCTCGCGCGCATCGTCGACGCGACGTACACGCGCGAGGCGTTCGGCAGCGATGCGATCGTGCCGCTGTCCACGCTGGAGCCGGGCCTGCACCTGCTGCACGTGTCGAACGGCCCGACGCTCGCGTTCAAGGACATCGCGCTGCAGCTGCTCGGCAACCTGTTCGAATATGCGCTGGCGCGCGCGGGCCGGACGGTCAACGTGCTCGGCGCCACGTCGGGCGACACCGGCAGCTCCGCCGAGTACGCGCTGTCCGGCAAGCGCGGCGTGGCCGTGTTCATGCTGTCGCCGAAGGGCCGGATGAGCCCGTTCCAGACCGCGCAGATGTTCGCGCTGCAGGACGCGAACGTCCACAACGTCGCCGTCGAGGGCACGTTCGACGATTGCCAGGACATCGTGAAGGCGGTGAACGCCGACGCGGCGTTCAAGACGCGCTACGCCATCGGCGCGGTGAACTCGATCAACTGGGCGCGCGTGGCCGCGCAGGTCGTCTACTACTTCTCCGGGTACTTCGCCGCGACGAAGGGCGACGCAGAGGCGGTCGACTTCGCGGTGCCGTCGGGCAACTTCGGCAACATCCTCGCCGGCCACGTCGCGCGCGAGATGGGCGTGCCCATCCGGCGGCTGATCCTCGCCACCAACGAGAACGACGTCCTCGACGAGTTCTTCCGCACCGGCCGCTACCGGCCGCGGGCCTCCGCCGAGACGCACGCGACGTCGTCGCCGTCGATGGACATCTCGAAGGCGTCCAACTTCGAGCGCTTCGTGTTCGACGTCGTCGGCCGCGACCCGGCCGCGCTGCGCGCGCTGTGGAGCGAGCTCGACCGCGCCGGCGGGTTCGACCTCAAGGGGACGCCGTACTGGCAGCGCGTGCAGGCGGCGGGGTTCGTCTCCGGCCGCAGCACGCACGCCGACCGCATCGCGACGATCCGCGACGTGCACGCCCGCTACGGCGTGACGGTCGACCCGCACACCGCCGACGGCTTGAAGGTCGGGTGCGCGCTGCGCGACCCGGCGGTGCCGCTCGTCTGCATCGAGACCGCGCTGCCGGTGAAGTTCGCGGCGACGATCCGCGAGGCGCTCGGCCACGATCCCGAGCGGCCGGCGGCCTATGCCGGGCTCGAGTCGCGGCCGCAGCGGTTCACGGTGCTGCCGGCCGACGCGGCCGGCGTGAAGGCGTTCATCGAGGCGCGCGCGGCCGCCGCCTGACCGGCCGGCCGCCCGCGCCACGCCATGGGCTACGCGCTCGCGAGCCTCGCGCGCAACCTCCGCGCGGGCGCCCGGCTCGCGCTGTTCCTGCGCGTCGACCGGCTGGCCTTTCGCGTCGACGTCGCGCAGCTGCTGCTGCTGTTCGCGCTGTCGGCGCTGATCGACGTCGGCGGCGACTGGCTGCGCGCCGCGCCGCCGCGCGAGTTCGTCGTGCAGGGCGTCGGGCCCGAGCTCTACGCGGCCGCGCTGCTGCTCATGGGGTCGGCGGCGGTGGCGCTGCTCAACCGGCAGCCGCCGCTCGCGCTGGCGGTCCCGGTGATCGTGCTCGCGGCGCTGCCGATCCTGCAGGTCCTGCACTACGTGCCGTACGTCGTCCGCGCCGACCTGCACGCAGCGGAGCTGCTGGTGACGTTCGAGTATGCGATCGTGACGTGGATCGTGCTCGTGCTGGTCCGCTGCGTGGCCGTCGCGTTCTCGCCGCTGCCGCCGTTCGGCTGGCTGCGCGCGATCGGCGGCGGGCTGCTGCTGGCCGCGCCCATCTGGTTCTCGGGGGCGCTGGTGCCCAGCGTGCCGTGGTGGCACGGCGAAGGGGAGCCGGCGCCGGCGGGCGAGGGCGGCCTGAACGCCGGCGCCGAGGCCGTGCTGGCGGCGCAGGCGTTCCTGCTCGACCACGTGCTGTCCGAACTGCAGGACGAGCGGCCGGGCCTGACCGACCTCTACTTCGTCGCCTTCGCGCCGGACGGCCGGGACGACGCGTGGCGCGCGGACGCGCAGGACGCGCAGGACGCGATGGACGCCCGCCAGGGCACCACCGGCCGCTCGGTGCTGCTGGCGAACAGCGCGGAGACGCTGCTGACGGTGCCCTTCGCGTCGGTGTCGAACCTGCGCGAGACGCTGAACGAGATCGGCGCGATCGTCGACCCGGAGGACGACGTCGTGATGGTCTACCTGACCGGCCGCGGCACGCCGGACCACCGGCTCGTCGCCGACCAGCCGCCGCTGTCGCTGGTGGACCTGTCGCCGGCCGGGCTGCGGCAACTGCTCGACGACGCGGAGATCAAGTGGCGGATCATCGTCGTCGCCGCCTGCTGGTCGGGCGGCTTCATCGACGCGCTGAAGGACGATTACACGCTGATCGTGACCGACGCGCGCGCCGACCGCGCGACGTTCGGCTGCGCCGGCCGCACGCCGGCGGGGCTGTTCGGTGGCGCGTTCTTCACCGAGGGGCTCGGCAAGGGCGAGTCGATCGAGGCCGCGTTCGAGCGGGCGAAGGACGCCGTCGCCGCACGCGAGCGCAAGGCCGGCTACGCGCCTGCCGCGGAGCCGCAGATGTTCGTCGGCGCGGCGATGGCGGAAAAGGTCAGGACGCTGCGCAAGCGGGGCGCGGGCGGCACGACGGCGCGGCGCGGTTCGCCGGCGGTTCGCGGCTGAGCCGGCCGCCGCGGCCGCGGGACGCTACACTGCCGTTCCCATGGCTGCCTCCCTGCGCGTCCGCTCGCTGCTGCACGCCTATGGCGAGCACCGCGTCGTCGCCGGGATGGACTTCGCGCTCGCCCCGGGCCGCATCGGCTGCCTGCTGGGCCCGTCCGGCTGCGGCAAGACCACGGTCCTGCGCTGCATCGCGGGATTCGAGCCGATCCAGGGCGGCGAGATCCTGCTGTCCGACCGCCTGGTGTCGAGCACGGCCGTGCAGGTGCCGCCCGAGCGGCGCGGCATCGGCATGGTGTTCCAGGACTACGCGCTGTTCCCGCACCTCACGGTCGCGCGCAACGTCGCGTTCGGCCTGACGCGGCTGCCGTCCGCCGAGGCCGCGCGGCGCACGGCCGCGATGCTCGAGCTGGTCGGCCTCGCTGCGGACGCGGACACGTATCCGCACGAGCTGTCCGGCGGCCAGCAGCAGCGCGTCGCGCTGGCGCGCGCGCTGGCGCCCGCGCCGGACCTGCTGCTGCTGGACGAGCCGTTCTCCAACCTCGACGTCGACCTGCGCGAGCGCATCTCGGTCGAGGTGCGGGAGATCCTCAAGGCCGCCGGCACCACCGCGATCCTCGTCACCCACGACCAGCACGAGGCGTTCGCGCTCGCCGACGAGATCGGCATCATGAAGGACGGTGCGATCGAGCAGTGGGACTCCGCGTACAACCTCTACCACCAGCCGCGCACGCGGTTCGTCGCCGATTTCGTCGGCCAGGGCGTGTTCCTGCGCGGCATCGCCGAAGGGCGCGACCGCGTCGTCACCGAGCTGGGCACGCTGGCGGGAGAGTTGCCCCAGCCGCAGGCCGAAGGCGCGGCCGTCGACCTGCTGCTGCGGCCCGACGACATCGTGCACGACGACACGAGCCCGTGGCAGGCGGAGGTCTGCGCGAAGGCGTTCCGCGGCGCGGACATCCTGTACACGCTGAAGCTCGCGTCCGGCACGCGCCTGCTGTCGCTGGTGCCGTCGCACCACAACCACGCCCTGGGCGAGCGGATCGGCATCCGCCTCGAGATCGACCACGTCGTCGCGTTTCCGGCGGAGGGGGCGTAGCGGTACGGCGCGGCGGAAGGTGTCGCATTGCCGTGCGCCCCTCACCCCGGCCCTCTCCCCGCTGCGCGGGGCGAGGGAGCAGGACGACGTGGCGCCTCGCGCAGACGCGGACTGCTCTCCGTGCCGCGGGGCGCGGGTGCGCGTCGGCGTGGCGCCTCGCGCAAGCCCGCTCCCTCTCCCGCCCAGGCGGGAGAGGGCTGGGGTGAGGGTGGCGCCGCGACCGCCCGCAAAGCAAAGGGCCCGCACAAGGCGGGCCCTTCGGATTGGTGCAGCGCGCGCGAATCAGCTGCCGGTCTTCACCAGCGTCGCGCCGCCGGCGTTGAGCGGCTTGCCCTGCGACTTCTGCGTCTTCGCCGCGGGCTTGGCCTTCACGGTCGCGGTGTCGATCGGCGTCGGCGTCGCCGCCGGCGCCGTGTCAGCGGTCGCGACGCGCTTGCCGTGCACGTGCCCGCCGTCGCCGTCGTCGGTCATCTTCATGTCTCCGCATGCGAGCGCGGCGCCGCTCGCGAACAGGGTGGTCACGGCCAGTGCAGCGAGACGGGTCGGCTTCATGGGCAGGCTCCCGGTTGGGTGAAGCGACGAAGGGAACGACCGGCGAATGCTGCGCTCGACGCTTGCGGTCGTCAAGGGCGCGCCGCCCCCGCCGTACGGGCAAAGACACTGCTTGCGCCGCATGTATCGGCGCGGCGCCGCAAATTGACCGTCCGTCCGCCGCTGCGCTATAATTCGCCCGCGGGGTGGAGCAGTCTGGCAGCTCGTCGGGCTCATAACCCGAAGGTCGCAAGTTCAAATCTTGCCCCCGCAACCAATCGCGCAAGGGCCCGCCGACGGCGGGCCCTTCTTCATTGGCACGGACGACGCCGCCGCATCGCACCGGTTCAACGACTGCCGGCGATCGGCGTGCGCCACCCGTGCATCCGGCAAGCGATCGCGGATGCCCGTGCCGAGCGTACCGCGCGCGCCGTCACCTGTACTGCACGTGGTGACATCGCTCCGCGTTGTTGTGGCGGCGTCGCTCACGCGGCGAGCAAGGGGCGGGCCGGTGGTCGCCGCCGAACACGAAACGACGAATCCGAGGCAAGATACGCACCGCGACCGCGGGCGATGTCCGCGACAGCCACACCTCCAGGAACGACGACCATGCCCAAGCTCGCACTCCTTCTCCTGGCGGCGGCCCTTGCCGCGGCCCACCCGCAGGTCGCGTCGGCCCAGCCGTCCTACGACACGTGCGGCAACGCGCGCGGCGAGTCGCTGAAGCCCGGAACCGGCCGGAACCTCGTCGTCCAGGGCAAGTGCCGCGTCGCCGCCGGCACCACCTACAAGTACGCCAACGTCAACGTGGTCGCCGGCGGCGAGCTCACCTTCGACGACGGCGAGACCCACTTCTGGACGTCGGGGATGATCATCGAGAACGGCGGCGCGGTGATCGCCGGCGACCCCGGCAATCCGCCGACCGTTCCCGCCAAGCCCATTGGCACCCTCGGGACGCTGACGATCCACCTCTGGGGCGCCGACCAGGGCACGACCCCCGGCGGCCGGGCGGTCCCGTGCATGAGCGACACGCTGGCGGCGCTGAAGGCGGGCCTGCCGGCGCCCACGGAGGACCACTGCGGCATCCCGAACGACGTCTGGACCAACGGCGAGACGCAGAAGGTGAACGTCAACAGCCAGGCGACCGACTACTTCTACGAGTACGAGCCGCTCGCCTACGACGGCCAGGGCGCGCCGATCGGCTACTTCGGCTACAAGTCGATCGGCGTCTCGTACGGCGGGACGCTGAAGCTCTTCGGCAAGAAGGGCGCGAGCTACCCCGACGTGCCGGCGTCCGACTCGGGCGCGAGCTGGCGCCGCCTCGAAGGGACCGTCGGCCCGAACAACCCGGGCCGGACGCAGTCGTTCGTCGTCGACCGCAAGGTCGACTGGAAGAAGGGCGACTGGGTCGTCGTCACGACGACCGACTACCTGCCGTCGCACTCGGAGGAGATGCAGATCGCCGCCGACTCGGCGGACGGCAGGACGTTCACGACGACCAAGCCGTTCGCGTACCGGCACCAGGGCGTCAAGTACCCGCTGCCCGCGGACGGCAGCCTCGACCGGCTGCTGCTGAAAGCCAACCAGACGAGCGTGGAGACGCGCGCGGCCGTCGCGCTGCTCACGCGCAGCATCGTCGTCGTGTCCGCAGGCGATACGATCGACTTCCTCAATCCCGACCTAGCACCCAGTTCGTATTTCGGCGGCCACACGGTCGTCCGCGCGGGCTTCAAGACCGTCCAGATCCAGGGTGTCGAGTTCCGCCGGCTCGGGCAGGGCGGCCGCATCGGCCACTACCCGGTGCACTTCCACATGGCGCGCACGGTCCCGAACGCCACCACGGTCCCGGGCGGCACGTTCGTCAAGGACTCGTCGGTCAACGAGTCGATGACGCGCTGGTACGTGCTGCACGCGACCAACGGCGTGCTGTTCGCCCGCAACGTCGGCTGGAAGTCGATCGGGCACGGCTTCTACATCGAGGAAGGCAGCGAGGTCGACAACAAGTTCCAGTCGAACATCGGCATCTACGCGCGGCCCGCCATCCAGAACGCGGTGGTGAACCCGCGCAACGTTCCCGGCATCCTCGCCGCGCCGTTCGACACGACCTACGCCGCGGAGAACGTGCCGTTCTACTCCGACGTCGACCACCCGACGGTGTTCTGGATCATGAACGGCTGGAACGACTTCGAGTACAACATGGCGGCCGGCGCGGGGGCGTGCGGCGCGTGCTACTGGCTGGTGCCCGGCGCCAACAGCGGCCACTCGATGCACGCGAAGCTCACCGGCTACTCGTCGATGCAGCAGACGATGGACAACAACGCGCTGCTGAAGGCGGGGACGACGCCGCTGCGCAAGTTCGTCGGCAACTTCTGCACGACGGCGATGACCTCGTTCAACACCGTCGGCAACCAGACGGCGTGCTACGGCATCCAGACCGAGGATCCGAAGGTTCTCGCCGTCCCGAACCCGGTTGCGCCCGCGTGGTGCGACCAGACCAATCCGATTCCCCCGGCCGACAAGGACTGCAACGACCCCGCGAACGCCGCCGTGTGCCGGGCGTGCAACATCCCGCAGCACGCGAAGGCCGACATGTACTACCCGAAGGTCGACAAGGGCGGCGGCCGCTTCGGCACCATCTGCCCGAGCGATTCGCAGGACTGCAGCACGACGCCGCGCTGCGACAGCTCCACGCTCGACAGCTGCATGGTGACGGTCATCGACCAGTACACGTCGTCGTTCCACTGGAACGAGCACAACTTCGGCGCCGTGTGGCTGCGCCCGCAGTGGTACCTGTGGGCCAACAGCGTGCTTACCGACGTGCAGAACGGCGGGCTGTCGTTCATCACCGGCGGCGGCTACACGAAGTCCGACCTGGTCCAGGGGCACTGGGCGCTCGCCCGCAAGTCGCTGTTCATCGGCAACACGCAGCCGGCCACGCCGGCCGGCGTCAAGGACTACGCGAGCAACGCCGGGCCGTTCAACCCGAAGGGCATCCCGGCCACCGGCACCAACTGCAGCGGCAACCACTGCCTGTCGGCCGACGACGGCGTGAGCTTCCCGCTGTCGAACTTCGCGATGAACCAGCGGCTGTTCAACATCTACGACGGCCCCGCCTACCAGGAGTCGAACGCCTACCTCGACGTCACGCGCACGCCGGTCACCGACTGCACGGCCGCCGGGCAGAACTGCCAGAGCAGCAGCCAGTGGCTGTCGGGCCGGATCCTCGGCATGCCGTGGGACAAGACGCTGCAGCGCTGCTACCTGCCGAACGCGGCGATCGCGTGGAAGCAGTCCAACGGCTTCTACTACCCGCCGGCGTTCCACTCGGCGAACCTCTACTTCGGCAACGTCGAGATCCGGCACTTCGTGCTGTCGCCGCTGTTCGTCGAGGGCACGTACGTCACCGATTTCACGCGCGCGCAGCAGAACTACTGCAACACGGCCAGCAACATGTTCACGAACTGGTCGGACGTCGACCGCCAGACCGAGCTCTCCGACGACGACGGCTCGCTCACCGGCTACGTCAAGACGGTGTCGATCAACGTCGACCCGTTCTTCAAGGCGCCGGTCGAGACGATCGAGTGCGCGTCCGACGAGTCGGCCAAGGCGAGCCCGTACGACTACGTGACCACCGTCGTGTACCCGGAGGCAGGCTTCACCGACTGGCTGCCGGCCGGGGTGAAGCAGACGGGGATCGTGACCAACACCTGCGGCGCGCTCATCTCCGCAGACCGCATCCGGATGCTTCCCTACAGCGTCATCGCGCCGGGCGGGTGCACGATCACCGTGACGATCACATCGTCCACGCCGGGCACGGTCACCAACACGACGAGCATGCTGCAGACGGACGCCGGCAACGCGCCGGCGGTGAGCGCCACGCTGACGGTGAGCGGCGCCCCCCCGCGGTCGCCCGCACCGGCCCCGGCGCCCAAGGTCGCGGCGGCGGCGCTGATTCCGCCCACACTCGCGATGACGATCGTTCCTGCGACGATCGCCCCGGGCGGCACGGCGACGCTGACGCTCACGTTCGGCAACGCCAACGCGACGCCGGCGATGCTCCTGCCCACGCAGTGGTCGAAGCCGTGCTCGGACGAACACTGCTTCGGCGTGCCGATGTACCGGCAGGGGCTGCTGAAGGGCGAGAACACGACGGGCCCGATCCGGCTCGCCGGGCAGAGCACGTTCAACCGCAGCACGCTGACGCCGAACAACGGCATCTTCTACATCGACACCACGGCGAGCAAGACGAAGCAGGACGCGTGGGCGCCGCCGTCGAACGTCAACGTGTTCCAGCCGTCCACCAGCTACTACCTGTTCCTGCTGTTCGCCAAAGCGACGACGCAGCAGACCTACCAGGTCTACGTCGGCAGCCCGTTCGACCCCAACACCGACGTCTGGGCCACCCGGGCCGACATCCAGAAGGACCCGGTGACGTTCTCGCCGCCGAACTACGTGGCGTGGCCGTCCGGCTGGGGCCGCAGCTACGACGCCGCGACCGGCGTGCTGACGGTGACGATGAACATGGGCTTCCCCGAGTTCGCGCCCGCGTACAAGGGCGCGTTCAAGGAGAACTGCCAGCCGTCGTCGTTCTGCACGTGGACCGAGGGCAAGACCGGCGGAGCCTGCGGCTGCAACCCCACCGGCCCCTTTGCTTCCCTGTGCGCCGACAAGAACAAGGCGGGCGAGGACGTGTGCGCGTGGTCGCAGAAGGACGTCGACTGCCCGACCGGCGGCTGCTACGGCATCGGCTTCAAGACGGGCGCGACGTTCGTGTACGACCCGCCCGTGAGCCCGCGCCCGGGGCAGGCGTGCCTGCCGAAGAACGCCGCGTGGAACGTGCCGTTCGTGCCCGCCCCCGGCGGCATCGCGCAGAGCTGCCCGAACACGGCCAAGGACCCGGTGCTGATCAACTTCTGCGGCAACTGAACCCGCCCGCGGCGCTGGCCGCGGGTGCGGTCGACTGCACGCCCGCCGGGACCGGCGCCTTCAGCGCGGTCCGGCCGGGCGCAGCCGCGCCCACAGCGCACGCACGCGCCGCGCGCGGTCTTCGAGCACGAACGAGCCGGCCAGCGCGAGCAGCGCCGACACGAGGCCGGTGAGCAGCGCCTCGCCCCACGTGGCCTCGAAGCGTCCCGGGTGCGACCACGCGTCGGCGAGCGCGGTCAAGCCCCCCACCAGCAGCGCGTTGCCGTAGCGGTGCGCGAAGAGCCGCCCGAGCGGCGTGACGGTGATCAGCAGCGCGAGGACGCCGGTGCCGAGGCCCGTCTGCAGCGCGATCTTCCAGTGGATCGCGCTCACGAGGTTCGCGAACGTCGGCGCGGACATGCAGGCCATGCAGGCGAACGTGGGCTGCCACAGGCGCTCCACGAAGACCCTGGCGCGAAGCTTCCAGCCCATCACCGCCATCGACGACCTCCTGCCGTCGATGGTCGCACGCGTGTGGCCGTCCTTACAATCGCCCGGCCGGGCGACGCGGCGCGGGATCGCGAGCCCCCGAGCGGCCGCGCGATCGGCGGATGAACTTTTGCAGGCGCACGGCCGGCAAGGCGTCCGTGCTCGCCGGCTCAACCCCAGCGCTTCGCCAGGATGTCCCCCGCGCGGTCGGCGACCGCCATGATCGTGCCCACCGGATGCGCGGCGACCGAGCTCGGCAGCAGCGACGCGTCGACGACGGCGACGTTGCCGGTGCCGCGGACGACGAGCGTGTCGGGATCCACACCGCCGGGGCCGTCGGTGAGCGGCGCCGTGCCGCCCCAGTGGTTCGTGACCAGGCGGTTGAAGTGCACGTTGTCGACGGGCGAGGGGCCGGTCACGTATTGGCGCACGTCGGCCAGCACGTTCGGGCGCAGGTTCGGATGGCTGGCGCTGCCGGGGCCGAACAAGATGCGCAGCGCGGGATCGCGCGCGAAGAGCGCGATCAGGTCGAACACCGATTGCGCCATCAGCGCCGCGTCGGCGTTGCCGTCCGCGGTGTCGGGCAGGTAGAGGGGCGGATGGCCGACGTTGTCCTTCGCGTCGATCGCGAGCACGCCGCGCGCCTTCGGGTCGAGCAGCATGACGAACGCGCAGAACGTGCGCGGCGTCCACCAGGGGCCGCCCGGCGCGCCGGCGCCGTTCGGGTTGAGGAACACCTCGACGTCGGGCGTGTCGCTCCCGGCGCGCACGTTGAGGATCGAGACGGGCTGGTACTGCGCGTACGGCCCGCTTCCGTTGGCGAGGTAGCGTGCGAGGTCGCCGGCGTTGGCGGCGTAGTCGGCGTAGTCGTATGCGCGGTACGGCGTCGGCCCGCCGTAGTCGTAGGCGAGCATCGTCAGCACGTGGTCGAAGAGCCCGGTGCCGATGCGCGGGTTGTCGATCGCGAACGGCGTACGGGTCTGGCCCGGGAAGATCTCCTGCTCGCGGCCGCGCGGCCCCACGCCGCTCAGCAGCAGGAGGCGCGGCGTCATCAGCGCGCCCGCGGCGAGCACCACGATGCCGCCGGGGCGCAGGCGCGCGGCCCCGGCGACGGCCGGCAGCGCCTGGTCGAGCCCGGGGCGCCGGTCGTAGCGGACGGCGAGCGCGTTGCCCCTGCCGTCGAAGTCGATGCGCGTGGCCTTCGCGTACGTGAGGATCTCGAGGCCCGGGATCGGCACGCCGCCGGGGGCGACGGCTTCGAGGTAGCCGCTGATCGGCCCGGCGCGGCGGCCATTCTGCGCGACGACGTACGGCCGGCTGTAGGCGCCCTGCGCGCCGAAGGGGCGGCTCGTGTCGGTTGCGGTCCAGCCCTGCGCCGCGTACAGCGGATGCACGATGTCCGCGGGCCCGGTGTTCTGCGCGGCGCCGTCCGTCGACGGCGTATTGGTGACGGGCATCCGCTGCCGCACGCGGTCGAAGTGCGGCGCGAGATCCGCCCACTGCCAGCCGGCGGGCCAGTGCCGCGCGAAGACCTGCGGCGGATTCGTCTGGAACAGCATGCCGTTGAACGCGCAGTTGCCGCCGAGGCCGATCCCCTGGTACGTGAACGCGGTCTCCGCGAGCTGGTACGGCGCGGCGAGCGGCGTCCACGCCAGTTGCGAGTACGAGCCCGGCACGTCGAAGATCGTGAGGTCGCGGCGGCGAGGCCCGCGCCCGCGGAGTTGAGAAGGAACCTGCGACGATCGGTGGCGGCCATCGGACTCGGAGACCTCGCGTTGCGGCACCTGCCGGATCGCCGCAATGGTAACGCGTTCGACGGTCGCGGCGCTCCGGTCCGTGGCCGGCGACGCGCGTGCCGCCCTCGCCTCGGGGATCGCGCGCCCCGCGCCCGGCGGCGAGGCGGCCCGCCACCGCTGTCCGCAGGGATTTCCGCCCGCGGCCGAAATGCGCGACAATCACGGGCTGCGCCGTACGGTTCCCCCATGTCGACGATCAAGTTCTCCGACCTCCACCTCGGCATGTCCGCGTCGCTCGACCATCCGGTGACCGTCGCGGTCATCGAGATGTTCGGCGAGGCCACCGGCGACCGGAACCCGCTGCACTTCGACGACGCCTACGCGGCGGCCTCGCAGTACGGCGGCCGCGTCGCGCACGGCGCGCTGCTGGTCGGGTTCGTCTCGGCGGTCCTCGCCAACAAGCTGCCCGGACCCGGATCGGTCGCGCGCGAGATGGCGATCCGCTTCAAGAAGCCGGTGCGGCCGGGCGACGTCGTCACGAGCAAGGTCGTCGTGCGCGAACTCGCGGAGAAGACGCGCAAGGTCACGTTCGACTGCTACTCGTACGTCGGCGGCGAGCTCGTCGCCAGGGGCGAGGCGAGCGCGCTCGTGCCGGACTGACGCACGCCTCGGCCGGCGCTCACCCCTTCGGGCCGAGCAGGAACCACGTGCGCATCCGGCCCTTGCCCTTCACCTCGATCTCGCCGCGCTCCTCGAACCGGTAACGGTCGCCGATCGCGGCGACGACGGCGTCGGTCGCGTGGATGCGGGAAGGCTCGCCGTGCGACTCCATGCGGCTCGCGGTGTTCACCGCGTCGCCCCACAGGTCGTAGATGAACTTCTTGCGGCCGATGACGCCGGCGACGACCGCGCCGGTGTTGATGCCGATGCGGATCTGCAGCGCGTGCCCCGTGTCGGCGTTGAACTCGTCGAGCGTGCGGATCATGTCGAGCGCCATGTCGGCCACGGCGGCGCAGTGGTCGGGCCGGCTCGCGGGCACGCCGCCGACGACCATGTAGCAGTCGCCGATCGTCTTGATCTTCTCGAGGCCGTAGCGGTCGGTCAGCGCGTCGAAGCGCGTGAACACGTCGTTCAGCACGCGCACGACCGATTCCGCGTCCATCCGCTGCGACAGCACGGTGAAGCCGACGATGTCGGCGAACAGGATCGTCGCCTCGGAGAAGCGGTCGGCGATCGTCGTCTCGCGGTCCTTCAGGCGCCCGGCGATCGCCGGCGGCAGCACGTTGAGCAGCAGCTGCTCGGAGCGGTCGCGCTCGGCCGCGACTTCGCCGTGGGCGATCTCCAGCAGCCGGTTCTTCTCCTGCAGCGCGGCCTCGGAGCGCTTCTTCAGCCGGTAGCGGCTGACGGCCGCGGCCGCCAGCAGCGCGAGCAGCAGCAGCAGCACGACGAGCGCGTTGCGCAGCAGTCCCTGCCGCTTCGCCTCCAGCGCCTGGATCTCGCGGTCGCGCTGCAGCACCTCGATCTCGCGCGCGCTCTTCTCGGTCTCGAAGCGCGCCTGCATCTCGGCCACGCGCGCCTGCGCCGAGGCGGACTGCAGCTTGTCGCGCAGGTCGAGGTGCGCCTGCAGGTGGTCGTAGGCGTCGGCGGGCCGCCCGGCGGCGCGCGCGGCGACCGCGAGCTGGAGGCGCGCGGCGGACTCGAGCTCGGGCACCTCGATCCGCCGCGCTTCCGCCAGCGCGCCCTCGAGTTGCGCCAGCGCCTCGGCCACGCGGCCCGCCGCCGTCAGCGCCTCGGCCATGCTGATCCGCGACGACAGCGCGCCACGCTGGTCGCCGAGCGCGTCGCGCACGGCGCGCGCCTGCGCGAGGTAACCGATCGCCTCGGCGTGGCGCTTCAGGTCGTTCGCGGTGCGGCCGAGGTTGTGCAACGCGATCGACTCGCCGCGGCGGTCGCCGACCTCGCGGTAGAGCGCCAGGGCGCTCGTGTAGGTTGCGAACGAGTCGGCGGTCTGGCCGATGTCGTTCAGCAGGACGCCGAGGTTCAACAGCGTGCCGGCCTCGGCCGGCCGGTTGCCGGCCTTGCGCTGGATCGCCAGCGCCCGCTCGAGCCAGGTCCGCGCCTCGGCGGACATCCCCTGCGCGAGCAGGATCGGCGCGACGTTCGAGTACGCCAGCGCCTGGTACAGCGGCAGGTTCAGCTTCTCGAACGCCTCCGCGGCGGCGAGGTAGTTCTTGAGCGCCGCCTCGCCGTCGCCGGCCTCGAGCCGGCAGTTGGCGAGGTTGTTGAGCGTGATCGCGCGGCTCTGCTCGTCGCCGGCCTTCGCCGCCCAGCGCAGCGCGTCCTCGTACGCGGCGATCGCCTCGCGGAAGCGGCCCTGCGCCTGCAGCAGGTTGCCCATGCCGTCCTTCGCGGTGGCCACGCCGGCGTCGTCGCCGGCCTCGCCGGACAGCGCCGCCGCGAGCTCGTAGGCGGCGAGCGCCTCCGCGTTGCGGCTCGCCGACGCGTGCAGGTGCCCGAGGTTCGCCGCGACGCGGCCGGCGCTGTTGAGGTTGCCGGTCTTGCGGTGCAGCGCCAACGACCGTTCGAGGAGCGGCCGCGCGCGCTCGCCGTCGCCGCGCAGGTAGTGGACGACGCCGATGGCGTTGAGGTTCGCGGCGCGCCCGCGGTCGTGGTCGAGGCGCTCCGCCAGTGCCAAGCCCTGCTCGCCGTAACGCAGCGCGGCGTCGGGGTCGGTCTGCCAGAGCGCCTTGGCGAGCGCGGCCAGCGCGTCGGCCTTCTCCGGCGTGTCGCGGAATGCCTCGGCCTTCGCCTTCAGCGCCGCCACGTCCGGCGCCGGCTCTGCGGCCCGCGCCGGCGCCGCGCACAGGAGTGCGCACAGGGCGGCGAGCGGGACGAGCGGGCGCGGGCGGGGCACGGTGGCGGGCGCGCGCGTCGCGGCGCGCGTCCGCCATTGTCGGCCGGCCGGCGCCGGCGCGTCCAGCGCCGCCGCGCGGCTACATGTACGCGCCGCCGTTGACGTTGATCTGCGCGCCCGTCACGTAGTCGCCGTCGGCGACCAGCCACAGCACCGCCTTGGCGATCTCCTCGGCGTGCGCGAAGCGGGCGAGCGGGATCCTCGACTTGATCTGCGTCTGGATCGCCGGCGGGACCGACGCGAACATGTCGGTTTCGGTGAAGCCGGGCGCGACGACGTTGACCGTGATGCCGTAGCGCGCGAGCTCCGCCGCCGCGGTGCGCGTGAACGCGATGATGCCGCCCTTGCTGGCGCTGTAGTTGGCCTGCCCGACCGCCGCGATCTGCCCGTTCATCGAGCTGACGTTGACGATGCGGCCGTAGCTCTGCGCGGACATGATCGGCACGGCGGCCGACGTGCAGAAGAACGTGCCGTTCAAGTTGGTCTGGATCACGTCGACCCACTGCTCGTCGGTCATCCGCGGCAGCAGCGAGTCGCGCGTGACGCCGGCGTTGTTGACGAGGATGTCGAGGTGGCCGAAGTGGTCGGCCGCCTGCTTCACCATCGCGCGCGCTTCCTTGGCCACCGCCTGGTTGGCCTTGATCAGCAGGCAGGTTCCGCCGAGCTTGCCGATCTCGGCGGCGACCTCCTGCGCCTTGGCCTCGTTGCTCGCGTAGTTGACCGCGACCATCGCCCCCTCGCGGGCCAGCTCGATCGCGATCGCGCGGCCGATGCCGCGCGAGGCGCCGGTGACCAGCGCCGTCTTCCCTTCCAGCCGGTTCATTGCGTTTCCTCCGTTGCCTGCGTCGTGGTTCAGCCGTGTTCGAGCAGCGCGGCGATCCCCTGGCCGCCGCCGATGCACATCGTGACGAGCGCGCGCCGGCCGCCGGTGCGGGCGAGCTCGTAGAGCGCCTTGATCACGAGGATGGCGCCGGTCGCGCCGATCGGGTGGCCGAGCGAAATGCCGCTGCCGTTGGGGTTCGTGCGCTCCGGCGGCAGGCCGAGCTCGCGGCAGACGGCGAGCGCCTGCGCGGCGAAGGCCTCGTTCACCTCGAACACGTCGATGTCGTCGACCTTGAGGCCGGTCTTCGCGAAGAGCTTCTGCACGGCCGGCACCGGCCCCATGCCCATGTACTTCGGGTCGACGCCCGCGTACGCGTGGGCGACCAGCCGGCCCATCGGGCGCAGCCCCTTCTTCTCGGCCACCTCGCGGTCGGCGAGCACCAGCGCGGCGGCCGCGTCGTTGATCGACGAGGCGTTGCCGGCGGTCACCGTGCCGGCCTTGTCGAACACCGGCTTCAGCTTGCCGAGCTTCTCCACGGTCGCGTCGCCGCGCACGGTTTCGTCGGACTCGAAGGGCACCGTGTCGCGCTTCACGCGGACCGGCACCGGGACGACCTGCGCCCGGAAGTAGCCGTGGTCGATCGCGAGTTGCGCGCGCCGGTGGCTCTCCGCCGCCAGCGCGTCCTGGTCCGCGCGCGACACGCCGTACTTCTTGGCGACGTTTTCGGCGGTGATGCCCATGTGGACGTCGTCGAACGGATCGGACAGCGCGCCGACCAGCATGTCGACCAGCGCGGCGTCGTTCATCCGGGCGCCCCAGCGCATGGCCGGCGCGAGGTACGGGCTGCGGCTCATGTTCTCGGCGCCGCCGGCGACCGCGACGTCGGCGTCGCCGCCGGCGATCATCTGCGCGGCGGTGACCACCGCCTGCAGGCCGCTCCCGCACAACCGGTTCAGCGTCAGCGCCGGCGTCTCGTGCGGCAGGCCGCCCTTGACCCCGGCGACGCGCGCAAGATAGTGGTCGTGCGGGTCGGTGTGGATGATGTTGCCGAACACCACGTGCCCGACGTCCGCCGGCTTGACCCCGGACCGCCGGACGGCTTCGCGCACGCAGACGGCACCGAGGTCGCCGGGCGGGATGTCCTTCAGGCTGCCGCCGTAGCCTCCGATCGCGGTTCGCACGCCGCTCAGGATCACGATCTCGCGCGCCATCGCCGGTCCTCCTCGGGAACGCGTGCCGACACCGGCACGTGCGGCGACCGTAGCACGCGCGCCGCCGCGCGCCCTTGTCGGCGATCAGCCAATGCGCACGCGGCCGGGCACGCTTTTCGCGTCCCGGCAGGTCCCGCCCCGGGCCCCGCGTTGCACCGGCCGCGCGGCCGGCTTGGCGCGGTGCGGGACCGGCGGCGGTGAGGCGGTCGGGCGCGGCCGGCGGCCGGCGCGCCCGCCCGCGGTCAGCGCAGCAGCCGCCGAACCGCCGCGACCACGCGCTCGGTGGTGATCCCCAGTTCCCGGTAGACCGCCTCGGCCGGCGCCGACTCGCCGAAGCGGTCGATGCCGACGACGATGCCGCCGCGGCCGACGTACTTGTACCAGCCGTCGGGCACGCCGGCCTCGACGGCCACGCACGGGACGTGCGGCGGCAGCACCGAGAGCCGGTACGCGTCGTCCTGGCGGTCGAACACCGACGGCGCCGGCATCGACACGACGCGGATCGCGATGCCCTCGGCCGCGAGCTGCGCCTGCGCTTCCCGCGCGAGCGGCACTTCGGAGCCGGTGGCGATCACGATCGCGCGCGGCGGCGTCGTGCCTTCGGCGTGGATGTAGCCGCCGCGGGCGATGGCGGCGAGCATGGCGTCCGGGTGGCGGATCGGTTCCACGTTCTGCCGCGACAGCAGGAGCGCGGTCGGCCCGTCGTTGCGTGCGATGGCGGCGGTCCACGCGACGGCGGTCTCCGCGGTGTCGCACGGCCGCCAGACATCCAGGTTCGGGATCAGGCGCAGCGACGCCGCGTGCTCGATCGGCTGGTGCGTCGGGCCGTCCTCGCCCAGCCCGATCGAGTCGTGCGTCAGCACGAAGATCGAGCGCACCCGCATCAGCGCGGCCATCCGCAGCGCGCTGCGCGCATAGTCGGAGAACACGAGGAACGTGCCCCCGTAGGGGATGAACCCGCCGTGCAGCGCAATGCCGTTCATCAGCGCCGCCATCCCGAACTCGCGCACGCCGTAGTGGACGTAGCGGCCGGCGCCGGAGGCGCCGACGGGCGTCATGCCCTTGACCTGCGTGAGATTCGATCCGGTGAGGTCCGCGGAGCCGCCGAGGAGTTCGGGCAGCAGCGGCGCCAGCGACTCGAGCAGCGTCTGCGACGCCTTGCGCGTCGCGACGGCCTTCGGGTCGCCGTTGTGGTAGGCGACCAGCGCCGCGGCCGCGTCGTGCCAGCCGGCGGGCAGCGCGCCGGCGATCCGGCGGCGGAACTCGGCGGCCTCCGCCGGGTACGCCTGCTCGTACGCGGCGAGCCTCGCGTTCCACGCGCGCTCGCGGGCGGCGCCGGCGGCGCGCGCGTCCCAGCTCGTGCGGACGTGCTCGGGGATCTCGAACGGCGGGTACGGCCAGCCGAGCGCCTCGCGCGTCGCCGCCACTTCGGTCGCACCGAGCGCCGCGCCGTGGACGGACTCGGTGCCGGCCTTGTTCGGCGAACCGCGGCCGATGATCGTCTTGCAGCAGATCAGCGTCGGGCGGTCCGTGCAGGCGTGCGCGGCGGCGAGCGCCCCATCGACCGCCTCGACGTCGTGGCCGTCGACGTCGCGGATCACGTTCCAGCCGTAGGCCTCGAACCGTCGCGGCGTGTCGTCGGTGAACCAGCCGTGCACGTCGCCGTCGATCGAGATGCCGTTGTCGTCGTACAGCACGGTCAGCTTCGCCAGGTGCCACGTCCCGGCGAGCGCGGCCGCCTCGTGCGACACGCCCTCCATCAGGCAGCCGTCGCCGACGAACGCGTACGTCCGGTGGTCGACGATCTCGTGGAACGGCCGGTTGAACTCCGCGGCGAGCAGCCGCTCGGCGAGCGCCATGCCGACGGCGTTGGCGAGGCCCTGGCCCAGCGGGCCGGTCGTCGTCTCCACGCCGGGTGTCGCGCCGTACTCCGGATGGCCGGGCGTCTTCGAGTGCAGCTGGCGGAAGCGCTTCAGCTCGCCGATCGGCAGGTCGTAGCCGGTGAGGTGCAGCAGCGCGTACTGCAGCATCGAGCCGTGGCCGTTGGAGAGCACGAAGCGGTCGCGATCCGGCCACTGCGGGTTGGCCGGATTGTGCGCGAGGCGGCGCGTCCACAGCGCGACCGCGATCTCGGCCATGCCCATCGGCATGCCGGGGTGCCCGGAGTTGGCGGCCTGCACGGCGTCCATCGCGAGCGCGCGCAGCGCGTTGGCGAGCTGGTTGGTCTTCACTTCCACGTCCATCGGCGGTTCTCCTTCGGGCGGTCAGGCGGCGCGGCGCTTGCGGTCGACCAGTTGCAGAATCATCGGCGTCAGGATCAGCTGCATCGCGAGGCTCATCTTGCCGCCCGGCACGACGATGATGTTGGGGCGCGACATGTACGAGTCGTGCAGCATCGACAGGAGGTAGAGGAAGTCGATGCCCTGCGGCTTCGCGAAGCGGATGACGACCATGCTCTCGTCGACGGTCGGGACGTCCTTCGCGATGAACGGGTTCGACGTGTCGACCATCGGCACGCGCTGGAAGTTGATGTGCGTCTGGGAGAACTGCGGGCAGATGTACTTCACGTAGTCCGGCATCCGCCGCAGGATCGTGTCGACGACCGCCTCCTGCGAGTACCCGCGCAGGTTCTGGTCACGGTGCAGCTTCTGGATCCACTCCAGGTTGATGATCGGCACCACGCCGACCAGCAGGTCGGCCAGCGCCGCGATGTTGACGTCGTCGGTGACGGCGGCGCCGTGCAGCCCCTCGTAGAAGAGGAGGTCGGTACCGGCGGGGACGTCGGTCCACGGCGTGAACGTGCCCGGTTCCTGCTTGTAGGGCGCGGCCTCCTGCGCGTCGTGCAGGTACTTGCGGACGCGGCCGGTGCCGGTCTGCCCGTAGCTCTTGAACAGCGCCTCCAGGTCCCCGAGGCAGTTCGCCTCCGGCCCGAAGTGCGAGAAGTGCTGGTTGCCGGCGGCGGCGGCCTCCGCCATCTTCGCCTTCATCTCCTTGCGGTCGTAGCGGTGGAACGAGTCGCCCTCGACGATGGCCGCGTTGAGTCCCTCGCGCCTGAAGATGTGCTGGAACGTGCGCGTGACGGTCGTCGTGCCCGCCCCGGACGAGCCGGTGATGGCGATGACGGGGTGCCTGGTCGACATGAGGTCTCCTACGCGGCGCGGAACAGCGACCGCACGTTGAACAGCGGCGAGACGAACTCGCGGTCGGCGCCCGACTCGTGCTCGCGGTGGTAGCGCTCGATGCGCTCGACCTCGTTGCGGGAGCCCAGGATCACCGGCACGCGCTGGTGCAGGCCCTGCGGCACGACGTCGAGCAGGCGCTCGCGGCCGGTGCTCGCGCAGCCGCCCGCCTGCTCGACCAGCATCGCCATCGGGTTGGCCTCGTACATGAGGCGCAGGCGGCCGGGCTTGCCCGGGTCCTTCGTGTCCTTCGGGTACATGAACAGGCCGCCGCGCACGAGGATCCGGTGCACCTCGGCCACCAGCGAGGCGATCCAGCGCATGTTGAAGTCGTCGCCGCGCGGTCCGCTGCCGCCCTTCACGCACTCGTCGACGTAGCGCTGGACCGGCGGCTCCCAGAAGCGCGCGTTCGACGTGTTGATCGCGAACTCGCGCGTGTCGGCGGGGATCCGCATGTCCGGGTGCGTCAGCGTGAACGCGCCGATCTCCGGGTCGAGCGTGAAGCCGTGCACGCCGCGGCCCATCGTGACCACCAGCATCACCGCGGGCCCGTACAGCGCGTAGCCGGCGCAGATCTGCCGCGCGCCGGGCTGCAGGAAGTCGGCGACCGCCGGCTCGGTCACGCCTTCGGGCGCGGCGAGCACCGAGAAGATCGTGCCGACGGTCACGTTGACGTCGAGGTTGGACGACCCGTCGAGCGGGTCGAACACGAGCAGGTAGCGCCCGCGCGGATACTGCGCGGGGATCGCGTACGGCTCGGGCAGCTCCTCGGAGGCCATCCCGCACAGCTGGCCGCCCCACTCGCAGCTGCGCAGCACGATGTCGTTGGCGATCACGTCGAGCGGCTTCTGCGTCTCGCCGTGGACGTTGGTCGCGGCCTCGGCCACCGGTGCCGCGCGCAGCGCGCCGTGCGCGACGGCGGAGGCGATGTACTTGACCGCGGTCTGCACGTCGTTGAGCAGCGCCGTGAGCTGCGGGTCCGGCTGCGCCATCCGCCGCTGCTCCTCGATGATGAACTTGGAGAAGGTGGTCCTGCCGTACAGCATCGCGTGTGCTCCCCTGGTGGCGTTCAGGCGGCCGGACGGTCGTCGCCGTCCGTGCCGGAATCGGTGAAGACGCGGCTCGCGAGCAGGTCCGCGGCCGTGATGGTCTCGAGCGCGTCGCGCGTCACCGTCGCGCCGGCGCCGGCGAACAGGCGGCTCGCCTGCCGCAGCCGTGCGCGGTCGAGCGCGTTGCGGATCGAGCGCGCGTTGGCGAAGTTGGGCCGCGCCATCCGCCGCACGATGTAGTCGTGCAGCACGGCCTCCGCGTCCGGCGCGAGGCGGTAGTGCATGCCGGCGACCATCAGCCGCGCGATCGCGTCGAGCTCGCCGGCCGTGTAGTCGGGGAAGTCGATGTGGTGCGCGATCCGCGACGACATGCCGGGGTTGCTGCCGAAGAACGTGTCCATCCGGTCCTTGTAGCCGGCGAGGATCACGACGAGGTCGTCGCGCTGGTTCTCCATCACCTGCAGCAGGATCTCGATCGCCTCCTGCCCGTAGTCGCGCTCGTTCTCGGGCCGGTACAGGTAGTACGCCTCGTCGATGAACAGCACGCCGCCCATCGCCTTCTTCAGCACCTCGCGCGTCTTCGGCGCCGTGTGGCCGATGTACTGGCCGACCAGGTCGTCGCGCGTCACCGCGACGAGGTGACCCTTCCGGACGTAGCCGAGCTTGTGAAGGATCGCCGCCATCTTCAGCGCGACCGTCGTCTTGCCCGTGCCGGGGTTGCCGGTGAAGCACATGTGGAGCGACGGCGGCCGCGTGTCGAGCCCGAGCTGCGCGCGCGCACGGTCGACGGCGAGCAGCGCAGCGATGTCGCGGATGCGCGCCTTGACCGGCGCCAGGCCGACGAGCTCTCGATCGAGCCCGTCGAGCAGCTCGAACACGCCGGCGTCGGCGCACAGCGCGTGCAGGTCGACGCCTTCGGTCGCCGGTGCCGTGGTGTCGGGCGCCATCGTCGTGCCTTCGGGCAATCCGGTCAGTACCGCTTGCCGGACGGGCGCTGCGCCGCGAAGCCGGTCGTCGTGTAGCGGAGGTTGCGGCCGGCGGCCTCCTGCCGGACGAGGCCGAAGCCGGGCTCCTCGGCGGGCCGGTTGACGATGAACGACAGGCGGATCGACTCGATGCCGCGCGTCGAATCGAACGCGTTGACCTTGACGTAGTGGTTCGGGAACGCCTTGCGGCACGCGTTCACCTCCAGCATGACGCCCGCGGCGTCCGTGAGGCCGAACATCGGCAGGCCGTGCATCTCCCAGTACGTGTTGCGCGGGTGCGGGTCGTCGGTGTACTCGACCGAGCAGGCCCAGCCCTGGTCGAGCGCGTACTGGATCTGCGCCGCGATCTCGGCGTCGGTCAGGTCGGGCAGGAACGAGAACGTGCCTTGCGTGATGCGCATCGAAGTCTCCACTAATCAGTTTCGTGCGAACGGGCGACTCCCGTTCGCACCACTTCTGTTCCCCTCGCCCGCCTGCGGAAGAGGGGGAAGGGGTGCGGGCGAGCGTCGTGATGCATGTTCGCGACGCTCGTCAGGCCGACGCGGTGGCGGTCGGCACGAAGTCGGGCGTGTCGGTGGACGCGTAGTTGAACGACACGTCCTTCCAGGTCTCGAGCGCCTGCGCGAGCGGCGCGCACCAGCGGCCGGCATCCGCGAGGATCTGCGGGCCTTCGTTGGCGATGTCGCGGCCCTCGTTGCGCGCCTTCACCATCGTCTCCAGCGCAACGCGGTTGGCGGTGGCGCCGGCCTGGATGCCCGCCGGGTGGCCGATCGTGCCGCCGCCGAACTGCAGCACGACGTCGTCGCCGAAGAGGCCGAGCAGCTGGTGCATCTGCCCGGCGTGGATGCCGCCGGAGGCGACCGGCATCACGCGGCGCAGGTCCGCCCAGTCCTGGTCGAAGAAGAGGCCGCGCTGCAGGTCCGTCTTCGTGTACGCGTCGCGGCAGACGTGGTAGTAGCCCTGCACGGTCATCGGGTCGCCCTCGAGCTTGCCGACCGCGGTGCCCGCGTGCAGGTGGTCCACGCCCGCCAGGCGCAGCCACTTGGCGATCACCCGGAACGACACGCCGTGGTTCTTCTGCCGCGTGTACGTGCCGTGGCCGGCGCGGTGCATGTGCAGGATCATGTCGTTGCGGCGCGCCCAGTTCGCCATCGACTGGATCGCCGTCCAGCCGACCACGAGGTCGATCATCACGATGCACGAGCCCAGCTCGCGCGCGAAGTCGGCGCGCTCGTACATGTCCTCCATCGTCGCGGCGGTGACGTTGAAGTAGTGGCCCTTCTGCTCGCCGGTGACGGCCTGCGCGCGGTTCACCGCCTCCATGCCGAACAGGAAGCGGTCGCGCCAGTGCATGAACGGCTGCGAGTTGATGTTCTCGTCGTCCTTGGTGAAGTCGAGTCCGCCGACGAGGCCCTCGTAGACCACGCGGCCGTAGTTGCGGCCGGACAGGCCCAGCTTCGGCTTCATCGTCGCGCCGAGCAGCGGGCGGCCGAACTTGTCGAGGCGCTCGCGCTCGACGACGATGCCGGTCGGCGGCCCCTTGAACGTCTTCACGTACGCGACCGGGATGCGGATGTCCTCGAGCCGCGCCGCCTTCAGCGGCTTGAAGCTGAACACGTTGCCGATCAGCGAAGCGGTCAGGTTGGCGATCGAGCCTTCCTCGAACAGGATGAGGTCGTACGCGACGTAGGCGAAGTACTGCTGCGGCGTGCCGGTCTCCGGGCCGGTGTTGGGCACGCGGTCGACGCGGTAGGCCTTGGCGCGGTAGCTGTCGCACGCGGTGAGGAGGTCCGTCCACACGACGGTCCACGTCGCCGTCGACGACTCGCCCGCGACGGCGGCCGCGGCCTCCTCGGCATCGACGCCGTCCTGCGGCGTGATGCGGAACAGGCAGATGACGTCGGTTTCCCTGGGCTCGTAGTCCGGCTGCCAGTAGCCCATCTGCTTGTACTTGAGCACGCCGGCGGAATAGCGCTTCTTCGCGTCGAGCAGCGCGCCTTCGTTGGGGGCATTCATCGGGAGGTCTCCTCGTCCGGGGGGTGTGTGACGACTGTACGGGGGCTAAAAGATCAGGTAAAGTCAGTAATTATTAGATAAAACATAAGTAAAAGCTTATGAGAAACCTGACGATCCGCCAGCTTCAGGTGTTCGTCTCGGTCGCGCGCCACCTGAGCTTCGCCCGCGCCGCCGAGGAGCTGCACCTGACGCAGCCGGCGGTGTCGATGCAGGTCAAGGAGCTCGAGGGCGCCGTCGGGCTGCCGCTCTTCGACCGCGGCGGCCGCAAGATCGCGCTGACGACTCCGGGCGAGTACTTCCTCGTCCACGCGCGCAAGATGCTGGCGGTGCTGAAGGACGCCGCCGACACGATGGCGCGGATGAAGGGCGTCGAGAGCGGCCGCCTCACGATCGGCATCGTCAGCACCGGCAAGTACTTCGTGCCGCGCCTGCTGGCCGCGTTCCGGCGCGAGCACCCGGCGGTGGAGCTGCGCCTCGAGGTCGGCAACCGCCAGGCGCTCGTCGGGCAGCTGCAGAACAACGAGGTCGACCTGGCGATCATGGGCACGCCGCCGCGCGAGCTCGACACGCGCGCCGAGCCGTTCGCGGCGAACCCGCTGGTGATGATCGCCTCGCCGCAGCACCGCCTGGCCCGGCTGTCGCACGTGCCGGCGTCGTACCTGTCCGACGAGGTGTTCCTCGTGCGGGAGCAGGGCTCCGGCACGCGGGCGTCGATGGAGGTCTTCCTCAAGGAGCGGCGCATCCATCCGGCCGCGCTGGTCGAGATGCCGAGCAACGAGACGATCAAGCAGGCGGTGATGGCCGACATGGGCGTTTCGTTCCTTTCGGTGCACACGATGGGCCTCGAGCTCAACGCCGGCGTGCTGCGCGTGCTCGACGTCGACGGCCTGCCGATCGTGCGCCGCTGGCACGTCGTCAACATGCGCGCCAAGCTGCTGTCGCCCGCCGCCGAGGCGTTCCGCTACTTCATCCTCGAGCACGGCGAGCCGCTGCTGCAGTCGCCGTCGCCCGCCGCCGCACCGGCCGCCGTGGCCGGCGCGGCGGATTGACCTCGGTCAACGTCGGCGCACGCCGGGGCACGCCGGCGCCAATACATTGGGTATTATGCAACTATATGGCGATAAAGTAACATCGCCGCACGACCGGAGGGCGGAGCCCGGTGGGGCCGCCCCCGCCACGGAGGAGGCGCCATGGCCCACATCCTTGCCGAAGACCGCCTGCAGGCGTTCGCAGCCGAGCGCGCCGCGCCGCGGGCCTACTGGAATCCCTATCTCGCCGGCGTCCTGCTGGGGCTGGTGCTGCTCGCGACCTATCTCGTCACCGGCCGCGGCCTGGGCGCGACCGGCGCGTTCGGCGCACTCGCGGCGTGGCTCGCGGACCTGTTCGTGCCGGGGCACGCGGCCGGTAACCCCGTGCACGCGCGCTACTGGAACGACGGCGCGCCGCTCCTGTCGTGGACGCTGTTCCTGCTCGTCGGCGCGTTCGTCGGTGCGTTCGTCTCCGGCAAGGCGGGCCGGCGCGTGCGTGTCGGCGTCGAGCGCGGGCCGCGCGTGACCGACGGGCAGCGGCTGGCGCTCGCGTTCGCCGGCGGCTTCGTCGCGGCCTACGGCGCGAAGATCGCCAAGGGCTGCACCAGTGGCCAGGCGCTCACCGGCGGCTCGATCCTCAACGTCGGCAGCCTCGTGTTCATGCTTGCCGTGTTCGCCTCGGCGTACGCGCTCGCGTACGTCGTGCGCAAGGAGTGGCTCTGATGTTCCCGCTCTCGTCGTTCCACGAATTCTCGCCGGCGGCGAACCTCGCGATCGCGGTCGCCCTGGGCTTCGGCTTCGGCTTCTGCCTCGAGCGCGCCGGCTTCGGCAGCGCACGCAAGCTGACGGCCGTCTTCTACCTGTACGACATGGCGGTCGTGAAGGTGATGTTCTCGGCCATCGTCACCGCGATGGTCGGCATCGCCGCGCTGGCGGCGGCCGGCGTGCTCGACATGGGCGAGCTGTACGTGGAGCCGACCAACGTCGCGGCGCAAGGCCTGGGCGGCCTGCTGTTCGGCGCCGGCTTCATCGTGGGCGGCTACTGCCCCGGCACGTCGGTGGCGGCGATGGCCACCGGCAAGCTCGACGGCTACGGGTTCGCGCTCGGCATGCTCGCCGGCGTGCTTGGCTACGCCGAGCTGACGCCGGGCGTCGACGCGTGGATCAGCGACACCGCGCAGGGCGTGCTGACGCTGCCTGCGCTCACCGGCATCGGCGCCGGGTGGTGGGCGCTCGGGTTCGTCGCGTTCCTCGCGTTCGCCGCGTGGGGGATGGGCCGCCTCGAAGCCGCCTTCGCCGGACTGCGCCCGCGGGCCGGCTGACCGTGGCCCTTCTGTAACGGCACGCGTGACAGGCGGGCGCGCGGCAGTGGTCGCGGGCGCGCCCGCGCACGCAATGCGGTAGACTGTCGCCCCGCAACGTTTGGCCATTCCCGTGTCAACCAGGGGGCGGCCGAGCCGTTGATTGCGCTTCGCAGTCCAACCACCCCGGGGAGATTCACCGATGAACAAGTTGCTCGCAGTGCTCGTCGCATCCACGTTCGCCTTCGGCAGCGCCGCCGCGCTGGCCGCCGATCCGCCGAAGGACAAGGCCGCCGCGCCCGCCGCCGCCGCCAAGCTGGAAAAGCCGGCGAACGTCACCGCCGAGGCGTGGGGCAAGATGTCCGACGCCGACAAGCAGAAGGCCGTCGACGCCGCGAAGGCGGGCGCGAAGACGGCGGCGCCTGCCGCGCCCAAGAAGGAAAAGAAGGGCGGCTGCTGATCGGCCACCTCTTGCGGCGGCCGCCACCGCGGTCGCACGTACGCGACGAAGGGAGGCCCGCGGGCCTCCCTTTTTCGTGGCCGCGGCCGCCGCGATCGCACGCGCCGCGCACGCGGCAACGTCACCGGGCTTGCGCGTCGCCATCGATGTCCGGCCGCGCGCGCATCGCCGCCGCCGCGCTGCTGCTCGCCGCCTGCGGCAGCGCGGGCGACGTCCGCCACGCGCGCGTCGGCGCAGGGGAGGTCGCCTACGCGACGTTCGGGACGGCGGGTCCCGTCGTCGTCCTCGAATCCGGGCTCGGCGAGGACATGCGCGAGTGGCGGGCGGTCGCGCAGGCGCTCGCGCCGGGCGCGCGCGTCGTGACGGCGACCGGCCCGGCATCGGCCGGAGCGCGCCGCGGCCGGACGCGGCGCCGGTGCGGGCCGACGTCGTGGCGCGGCAGCTCGCCGAACTGCTGCGCGCGCTCGGCCTGCCGCCGCCGTACGTCCTCGTCGGCCACTCGCTGGGCGGACTGTACGTGCAGGCGTTCGCCCGCGCGATGCCGGGGGACGTTGCCGCCGTCGTGCTGGTCGACGCGTCGAGTCCGCTCGAGCCTCCGGGCGTGTTCGTCTCGACGGCGCCGCCCGCGCCGGGGACGTCCGCTGCGGCGGAGGAAGCGGGCGTCGCACCGAGCGTCGCGGCGCTGCGCGCGGGCCCGCCGTTGCCACCGGTGCCGCTCGTCGTGCTCGCGGCCACCGACCACGGTGACACGCCCGGGCGCGAGGCGCTCTGGCGCGACGTGCAGGCGCGCACGGCCGCGGCGTCGCCGCGCGGACGCCTCGTGGTCGTCGAGGGCAGTGGGCACTTCATCCAGACCGACCGGCCCGCCGCAGTGGTCGACGCGGTGCTGCAGGTCGCGCGCGAGGCGGGTGCGGACGTCTCGGGCTGCGCTCGCTGAGCGGGCCCGCGGCCGCGAACTCGCGGTGCCGGTGCGGGCGTGGCCGAACCCCGGCGCGCGTGCGCGCAGCGGGACCGCCTTGCCGGGCTGCGCCGCTACTGGACGACGTCGTCGGCCCGCAGCAGCACGGCCGCGGGCACCGCGAGCCCGAGCGCGCGCGCGGTCCGCAGGTTGACGACCAGCTCGAACTTCGCCGCCTGCTCGATGGCGAGATCGCCGGGCTTCGCCCCCTTCAGGATCCGGTCCACGTACGACGCCGCGCGGCGGAACAGCGTCGCGACGTTCGAGCCGTACGACACGAGGCCGCCGGCGTCGACGAACTCGCGCTGCCAGTACACGGCGGGCAGGTGGTGCCTTGCGGCCTGCGCCACGACTTCGGTGCGCGCGGTGAACACCAGCGGGTCCGGCAGCACCCACACGCCGTCGACGCGGCTCTTCGCAATCGCTTCGAACGCATCGGCGAGCTCGGGGCGTCGACGCGCCTCCACCACCTCGAGCGCAATCCCGAGCCGGCGCGCGGCGTCTTCGGCCGCCTTGCGGTACGTCGCGGCGCCGGGGGGCTGCGGGTTCCACAGCAGCGCGACACGGCGGGCATGCGGCACGATTTCGCGGAAGACCTCGAGGTCCTTGCCGAGCACTTCCGGCGACGGGTCGCTGGCGAGGCCGGTCACGTTGCCACCCGGCCGCGCGTAGCTCGCGATGAAGCCGGCGCCGACCGGATCGCGGCTGGTCCCCATCACGATGGGCGTCGTCGCCGTCGCCCGCCGGACCGCGGAGATCACGGGGTTGGCGCCGGTGACGATGACGTCGAGGTCGAGTCGCGCCAGCTGCGCCGCGAGCTCGGGGAGGCGCTCGGCGTTCCCGTCCGCGAAGCGGCGCTCGTAGACGACGTTGCGGCCCTCGACGTAGCCCAGGTCGCGCATGCCGTCCTCGAAGGCGCGCGTCAGGTGCGCCTGTTCCACGGCGGTCGCGACGACGATGTAGCCGACGCGCGCCGGACGCCCCGCGGGCTGCGCGTCGGCCGGCGGAGCGCCGATGGCGAGCGCCAGCAGGACCGCGGCCGATGGGAAGCGCCACATGGCGCGCAGGTTACATGAGAACGTTGACGATCGCGTTGCCGATGCCCATCAGCGCGGCGCCGGAGATCAGGCCGGCGCAGATGGGCTCGAGGCCCTCGACCCAGAACCGGTGGCCCGGCGTGCCTTCCGCCTTGTAGCGACGGCCCATGATCCAGAACGCCAGCGCGCCCACGAACATCGCGAACGTGGACTCCGGCGGCAGCACGACTCCCAGGCCGATCGACACCGCGGAGAGCGGGAAGCGGTTCTTCGTGACGATGCGCGCGACCTCGATGGCGAGCGCGGCGATCGCCGCCACGATCATCGACACCACCGCCGACCATGGCAGCGCGGAGACACCCTTGGCGATCAGCTCGGCGACGCCCTTCCACTGGAGCGCCGCCGGGAAGGCGAAGTTGTCGGACACCATCGTCGAGACCGAGCGGGCGCCGTTGGCATCGGGCGGCAGGAACAGCAGGAAGAACAGCGGCACGCAGAAGATCGCGCCCGAGAAGATGCCGATCACGTGCCCGATCGCCTGGTGCCGCGGCTTCCCGCCCAGCATGTAGCCGGGCTTGATGTCGGACAGCAGGTTGGCCGCGTTGCTCGCGATTTCGGCGGTCATGCCCGCCGGGATCAGGTTGCTGGCCGGGTTGGCGCGGTCGATCGCGCCCATCGAGAACTGCGTGATCTTCGACAGGGCTCCGGTGGGCGTCCACGACGTCAGCGCCATGGAGTTCGTGCAGATCACCGACAGCACGAAGATCAGCGGCAGCGAGATGAACGCGAGCAGCCACGGCACGCCGAAGAACGCGTGCGTCGCCCACGCGCCCAGCACGCTGAACAGCGGCACGCCGACGGCGGACATCCACAGCGGCAGCTCGATGTGCCGCAGGACGTCGCTGCCGCCGCCCTTCGCGGTGCGCTTGAAGAGCCCGCGGAAGATCTCCGGCCGCCCGAGCAGGCTCGTGAGCGAGCCGACCACCATCATCGTGACGCCCCACCACAGCGACCACTGGTTGACGATCTCGGCGCGGTTGATCGGGACGACCGCGCCGGTGGGCCCGACGCGGGCGACGATGTCGCCCGCCTGGATCATGATCGGCGCGAGGATCACGAAGTTCACGAACGCGCCCAGCAGGCAGCTCGTCGCCACCGCGATCCCCATGAGGCCGCCGACCCCCAGCATCGCGACGTCGAGCGTGAGCCGCAGGCCCAGCTGCCGGATGTCGGTGCCCATGATCGTCGGCAGGTACGCGCTCGCCTTGCCGACCGCGGCGTAGTAGTACGTGTCGAGCCGCTCGTGGAACGTCCACGGCTCCTTCATGCCCGCCCACGTGTCCATCCGCAGGATCTTGAACTGCAGCAGCCGCATCCAGCCGTCGCTGACGAGGGCCTGGTAGCCGCCGGCGGCGAGCGCCGTGTACGCGAGCAGCCGCGCCTTGAACATGCCGGCGCCGGCCGCGCCGTGGTAGAGCGCGTCGAGCACGACGCCGCTCGCGCGCCCTTCCGGAAACGGCAGCTGCTCGTCGTTGACGAAGCGCCGCTTCAGCGGGAAGGCGAGCAGCACGCCGACGATCGAGCACACGCTCATCCAGATCACCATGTGCCACCACGGGATGATCTGTCCGGTCACCAGCATGTACGCGGCGAGGGCCGCGATCAGCGGCGACACCATGTAGCCGGCCGCGGTGGCGATCGACTGCGTGCAGTTGTTCTCGAGGATCGTGAAGTCCTTCGCCATCCCGGCGCCGTGCAGCGACCGGTAGATCGCGAACGCGAGGATGACCGACGTCAGCCCGACGCCGATGCTGATGCCGGTCTTCGCGGCGATGTAGAGGGCCGTGGCGGCCAGCACGCCGCCCAGCAGGAACCCGGTCACGCCCGAGCGGAGCGTCAGCTGCGGCATGTCGCCGCGGTAGACGTTCGTGAGCCACCAGCGGTCCTTCTGCTCGCGCGTCCACGTGCGGACCTGCTCGTCGGAGAGCTGCTGGATGGCCATGGGGGGCTCGTTCGGTAGGGGGAGGCGAGGTGCGCGGACGGCTACTGCGCGAGCAGGTAGGCGCGGCTGTCGGCGAAGAAGTGCGGGCCGGCATCGGAGCGCAGCGCGGTGCCCACGCCCTCGGCGGTCAGCACCTCGAGCAGCAGCGCGCTCGGCACGCCGCCGTCGATGATGTGCACCGAGCGCACGCCGCGGCGCACCGCGTCGAGCGCGGCGGCGACACGCGGGACCATGCCGTCGCGCACCACGCCGTCGCGCAGCAGCGCCTCGGCCTCGGTCGCGGTCAGGATCCACGCGAGCTTGCCGTCGCGGCCGTGGACGCCCTCGATGTTGGTCATCAGCACGAGCTTCTCGGCGCGCAGCGCGCGTGCGAGCCGGCCGGCGAGCAGGTCGGAGTTGATGTGGTACGAAGTGCCGTCGGCGGCCACGCCGATCGGCATCACGACCGGCACGAAGCCGCGCGTCAGCAGCAGGTCGACGATGCCGGTGTCGATGTCCTCGACGTCGCCGAGGTAGCCCAGGTCCGGTCCGTCGGCCGTCGCGGCCAGCGGCCGCGCGTGGATGAAGCGGCCGTCCTGCCCGTCGATGCCGACCGCGCGCCCGCCGTGCCGGTTGACGAGCGACACGAGCTCCTGGTTCAGCTCCGCCAGCGCCATCTCGACGACCGTCAGCGCGCGCTCGTCCGTCACGCGGTGGCCGCGGTGGCGGCGCACGTCCAGGCCCATCTTGCGCATCAGCGCCTCGATCCGCCAGCCGCCGCCGTGGACGACGATGGGCTTCATGCCGACCAGGCGCAGCAGCGCGACGTCACGTGCGAAGGCGTCCTTGAGCGCCGCGTCGGCCATTGCCGCGCCGCCGAAGCGGATCACCAGCGTCTTGCCGTGGAACGCGCGGATGTAAGGCAGCGCCTCGGAGAGGATGCGGGCTTTGCGGGCGGCGTCCATGGCGGTCGATGCGGCGGCGGCGCGGCGCGCGCTAACCGGGCTTGCGCTGGCCGGCGAGCAGAGCCTTCAGGCCGGCGAACGGCGCGTGGGTCGCCGGCGCGGGACCGCCCGGTGCGCCCGCCGCCGCGCCGCGCGCCTCGAGCTGCCGCTGGTGCTCGTTGTCGTGGCAGTAGAGGCACAGCAGTTCCCAGTTGCTGCCGTCCGGCGGGTTGTTCTCGTGATCGTGGTCGCGGTGGTGGACGGTCAGCTCGCGCAGGTTGGCGTGCGTGAACGTGCGCGCGCAGCGGCCGCACACCCACGGGAAGAGCTTCAGCGCCTGCTCGCGGTAGCCGCGTTGCCGTGCCTCTGCCGCGCGGCGAGCGTCGGCCACGACGCGGTCGAGCCGTGCGGAGTCGCCGGTCGTCATGGTCTCGCGCGGGGAGGGAGCGGCATCGCGGAGTCGGGCGCGCGCACCGGGCCGCGTCAGTTCATGCCCTTGCGCAGGTCGATCAGCGCCTGGTCGAACGTGTCGACGCGAATGAGGCCCAGGCGCGGGTACTCGAGGTCGACGATCACGTTCACCGCGCCGGCCATCACGGCGGAGAAGCCGATCATGTGCACCCAGTTGCGCGACTTCGCGCCGGCCATGCCGTAGCCGGCGAACAGCGCGGAGGCGAGCGCCAGCGCGAACAGCATCGCGAAGATGATCACCGGCGGGTGCAGCTTCGTCGCCAGGATCCGCGCCGACGCGGTGTCGAACATCTGGTTCAACGCCGGCAACAGCAGCATCGGCGCTGCGGGCGAGGCGCCGTCGGCCCGGCTCGCGGCGACGGCGTGCGCCCAGATCTCCCCTTGCAGCCGGTTCGCGCGCGCCTGCGCCTCCTGCGTCGCCGCGACGTTCTCCACCTCGCGGTAGACGTCGAGCCGCGCGTCGAGGTAGCGCCGGAACAGGTCGCGCAGCGCCGGCTGCGCGGCGGCCGGCAGCAGGTCGACGCGCAGCCACGCGGTGCCGATGTCGTTCGACTCCTGAACGATCAGGTTGCGGCGGTCGTCGAAGCGGGTCGCCGCGCCCGAGAACGTGAAGGCGATCAGCAGGCCGAGCAGCGCGTACACGGCGCCCTCGATGGCCGCGTTGCCGTCCTGCCCGTGCTCGGGATCGCTGGCGAGCCGGCGCGCACCGGCCCGGCGGCCGACTTCCAGCAGGACGAGCATGCCGAAGAAGAGCGCCGCGCTGGCGACGAGAGTGAACGTCGTGTGGGTCATGGAAGGACGGGAGGGGGAGGCCTGCGACTGCGCAGCATTGTCCGGCGAAACGGGCGCTTCGCGCAATGGCGCGCCGCGCAGGGTATCGGAGCGGCGAACGGGCGAAGCGTGCCGGAAAGGCGAAGGCCCGGCGCTGCACGCGCCGGGCCTTTCGGGTCAGGACTGCGGGAGCGCTCGGGCTCGCGTCAGTTCGCCGTGACCTTGATGTTGCCGCTCTTGTCGACGTCGAGCGCGGCGTACAGGAACGCGGCCTTGTAGCCGGCCTGCTTCAGCTTGTGGTAGGCCATCTCGGCGCGGATGCCGGTCGAGCAGTGCGCGACGATCAGCTTGTCCTTCGGCAGCTCGCCCATGCGGTCGAGCAGTTCCTCGTCGGGGATGAGCAGCGCGCCCTTGATCATGCCGGCGTTGGCCTCGTCCTTGTTGCGGACGTCGAGGATCAGCACGTCGGCCGGGGTGGCCTTCGCGAGCTTGACGAACTCGTCGTTCGGGATCGAGCCGGGACGCGGCTTCGGCACGTACGCGACCTTCGTCGCCAGCGCGCCGGTCGCGACCGGGGCCTTCGCCGCCTTCCACGCGTCGAAGCCGCCGCCCAGCACCGTCACGTTCGGCTGGCCGGACTCCTTGATCACCTGCGCGACGACCTTGGCCGAGCTGCCGTTGTCGCCGTCGTAGACGACGATCGGCGCCTTCAGCTTCGCCGGCGGGAACGACGCGACGGCGGCCCGGACCGCGGACGGCGGGATCGACACCGCACCGGGGATCGCGCCCTCGGCGGCGGTCGCGGCCGGCCGCGCGTCGACCAGGACGGCGGGAATCTGCTTGTCGACGAACGCGTCCTTGTAGTGCGCCGCGGCGATCACCCCGACGTTCTTCTCGACCCACTCCGGATAGCCTTCGCGGTAGACCCTGACGTTGGTGTAGCCCAGCGCCTCGGCCTTCAGCAGCGAGTTCGGGCTCATCATGCAGGTGACGCCCTGGCAGAAGAAGATGACGCGGCGCGCCTTGTCCTGCGGCAGGCGGTCGACGAACTTGTCCCACGCGGGGTAGGGCAGGTTGATCGCCGTCGGGATCGTGCCTTCCTGCACGCGCGGCAGCGGCCGCGAGTCGATCAGCGTGTAGCCGCCCTTCTCCGGCCCTTGCGCGACCAGCGCGGCGACCTCGGCGTAGCTCGACAGCTTCTCGGGCGCGATCTTGATCGGGCCCTTGAACGAGATCTGCGTGGCGATCCTGGCGCCGTCCTTCTCGACGTAGTCGATGCGCGCCTCGCGGTTCTTCGGCAGGTCGCGCAGCGCCTCGGCGGGCTTGGCGACGCCGGCGTCGACGACCTTCAGCGTCTTGGGGTCGAAGCGGACGATCTCGGTGTTCGCGTCGATCTTGAGCTGCAGCGACTGGCTCTTGAACGCCACGTTCTCGTAGATGCCCTGCAGCGCGTTCGGCTGCGCCTTGTGGCACGACAGGCAGATCTGCGGGATCGTCGGCTTCGCCGCGGGCGCGGGCGCCTGCGCGGCGGCCGTGCCGGCCGCGAACGCGACGGCAATGGCAAGGACGACGGGTTTGCTTCTCATGTTGCCTCTCCTTCGGGCGCGGGTTGCGCCATCGCTTACAGACCGGCGGCGTGCACGAGGTGGCTCGCCTGGCCGGCGTTGACCATGACCCAGCGCAGCGCAAAGCCGCCGACGAGCACGAGCAGCGCGGGAAGAACGGTGTGGGGGATGCGGTGGCCGAGCTCGGCCCACTGCAGCGCGAGCGGCGCCAGGATCCCGGCGGCGACGACCACGCCCCAGAACGCCCACGCCCACGGACCGCTGACGACCAGCGCGGCCGCGGCGGCGTGCGACGCCGACGACGTCTGCAGGTTGACGATCACGAGGCCGAGCAGCACCAGCTCGACGACGAGGAACGCGAGGTCCGCGCGGATCAGCGCGTCGACCGTGCGCCGCGCGGGCGGTTCCGGACCGAGCTCCTGCACCAGCGCGGAGACGGCGCCGCCGATCATGCCTTCGGGCGCGGGACGGCGCGGCAGGAACACGCTGGCGACGTGCATCGCCGCGGCGCCGGCGGACAGCCCCGACACCAGGAACAGCGGGCCCAGCAGCCCGGTGTTCCACAGCGGGCGCGCGACCATCGTGTTGAGCAGGATGCCCGTGTAGATGCCGAGCGCGACGCCAAGGACGATGTTCGCCCAGGCGAGCGTCCGCATGCGCGCCGGACTTCCCGTGATCGCGGCGGAGACCGCCTGCAGCGCGGGAACGCGCCGGCCGAGCCACGGCCAGGCCTGCGGCAGCCGCACGAGTGCGGAGGCGAGCAGCGCGCCGTAGACGACGAGCAGCACCCACGAGCCCCACGACATCGGCGAGCCGGGCTGGAACGTCGTGTAGACGCGCCAGACGTAGAGCTTGTGCGCGAGGTCGAGGAACAGCGCGCCCATGCCGAGGTTGATCAGCACGAACGCGAGCAGCGGCGTGTGCAGCGAGAAGAACGTCCTCGGGTCGTCGCCGCGGGCGACCCGCAGCATCGCGAGGCCGGAGAGGATCATCATGCCGGCGACGATGCCGCCGGCGAACAGGTAGACCGGGATCTCCCAGCTCCAGACGGCGAGCGACGGGTCGACCAGCGGGTTGTCGCGGGTGATCGTGGTTTCGAGCATGGCCGTCGCCTTAGGTCAGGTAGAAGACCCGCGGGCCGGTGCCGGCCTCGGGGAGCAGCGCGTGGTGCGGACGCGTGCGCAGCAGGACGCTGACCGTGCTCTGCGGGTCGTCGAGGTCGCCGAACGACATGCAGTGCGTCGGGCACACCGCCACGCAGGCGGGGTCCTTGCCTTCCTTCGTCCGGTGGTGGCAGAACGTGCACTTGTCGACGTACCCCTTCGGGTGCACGAAGCGCGCGTCGTACGGGCACGCCGAGATGCACGCCTTGCATCCGATGCACTTCTCCGGCGTGACCAGCACGACGCGGCCGGGGTCGGCGACGTGCGACGCGCCGGTCGGGCAGCACGACACGCACGGCGGGTTGTCGCAGTGGTTGCAGCGCTCGGAGCGGATCTCCATCGCGAGCGCCGGGAACTCGCCGCGCACCTCGGTGGTGATCCAGTCGCGGCAGAAGCCGGCCGGGACGTCGTTCTCCGTCTGGCAGGCGACCACGCAGTCCATGCAGCCGACGCACTTGCGGGTGTCGATGACCATTCCGAAGCGAGACATGGATCAGGCCTCCTTCACAAAGGTCACGAAGTTGCTGTGGATGCTGGTGCCTCCCATCAGCGGGTCGGTGACGTAGCGCGTGGCGAGCTGCGTCGCGCTGGCGCCGCGCATGTACGCGTTGGTCATCGCCTTCCTCGTGTGCCCGAAGCCGTAGACCATGTAGACGGTGTCGGGCCGGATGCGCTGCGTGGCCTTCACGCGGATGCGGTTGCTGACCACGCCGTCCTGGTTGCGCAGCTTCACGTACTGGCCGCTCTTCAGGCCGGCCTTCGTGGCGGTCGCCGCGTTGACCCACAGCTCGTTCTCCTTCATGAGGCCGAAGAGCAGCGGGTTGTTCTGCGTGCGGCTGAACGTGTGCACGGGCGCGCGCCCGGTGACGAGCGGGAAGAACCCTTCCGGCGGCTTCGCCGGCGGCGTGTAGCGCGGCACCGGGTCGAAGCCCTTCGCGGCGAGCTGGTCGGACCAGAACTCGACCTTGCCCGACGGCGTGTCGAAGGCGAGCGGTGCGCCGTCCTCGACGTAGATCGGCGCCGGCGGCCCCATGATCACGCCCTCACGCTTGACCGTCTCCCACTCGAGCCCGGACTTCTCGACGCGGAAGCGCAGGTACTCCTCGAGGTCCTTGAACGGCAGGCATTCGGGGATGCCGAGCTTCGCCGCAAGCTGCTTGGCGATCCACCAGTTGGGCTTCTGGTCGTGCGGCGCCGGCATCACCGGCTGGCGCAGCGACAGCCAGCCCTGGCGGCCGACGCCGGCCAGCAGCTGGTCGTGCCGCTCGAGGAACGTGACCTCCGGCAGCACGACGTCGGCGTAGCCGGCGATCTCGGACGGCATCGTGTCGACGACGACGAGGAGGTCGAGCTTGTCGATCGCCTGCAGCGTCTCCTGCGGGCCCGGCAGCGCGTAGAGGAGGTCGGTCGAGTAGACGAACCAGCCCTTGATCGGATACGGCTTGCCGGTGATCGTCGCGTCGCGGATGCCGTTGGTGATGCCCTCGTCGGCGAACGGGAAGCGCTCGCCGTTCGGGTTGTCGGCCATCGGCTTGTCGGACTTCGGCGGCTTCGGCAGCGGGTACGGCGCGATCTTCATGCTGGTGCTGAAGTACAGCCCGCCCTTGCGGCCCCAGTTACCGAGCAGCGCCGAAAGGAGCGCGACGGCGCGGCTGCGCTGCGTGTCGTCGCCGTTCCACGTGACGCGGCGGCCGGGGTGCACGAGGCTCGCCGGGCGCGCGTTGGCAAGCTCGCGCGCCGTTGCGCGGATCGTCGCGGCGTCGATCCCGGTATGTTCGGCGGCCCACTCCGGCGTGTTTTCCTTGATCGCGGCGACGAACTTGTCGAAGCCGTGGCCGTGGCGCTCGACGAACGCGCGGTCGTAGCGGCCCTCGCTCACGAGCACGTTGCACCACGCGAGCAGCAGGGCGAGGTCGGTGCCCGGGCGGATCGGCAGCCAGTACTTCGCCTTGCTGGCGGCCACCGAGAAGCGCGGGTCGACGACGATGATCGGGATGCGCCGCGCGACGGCCTGCGCGAACTCCTGCACCTGCGTGTTGTGCATGTTCTCGCCAAGGTGCTCGCCGATCAGCGCGAGGCAGTTCGTGTTCGCGATGTCGGTCGGCTCCGGCGAGCCCAGCCCGCTGCCGAACGTCAGCGCGAAGCCGACGTCGCGCGGCCCGCGGCACTGCGCGAACGACGAGCCGGCGAAGTTGATCGCACCCCAGGACTTCAACGCGTGCTGCAGGAAGAACTGGCCGATGCCGTGGTTCAGCATGGCGACCGCCTCGGGGCCGTGCTCCGCCTTGATCCGGTTCATCTTCTCGGCGATGTACGCGAACGCCTCGTCCCACGTGACCGCCGTCCACTCCTCCTTGCCGCGCGCGCCGCGGCGGATCAGCGGGCGCTGCAGCCGGTCGGGGTCGTAGTACGTGCCGACGGCGCCGGTGCCGCGCGGGCACAGCCGGCCGCGGCTCTGCGGGTCCTTCGGGTTGCCCTCGAACTTCCACAGCTTCCCGTCGCGCACGTGCGCGATGCCCGAGCAGCGCCAGAAGCACATTTCGCAGAACGTGGGTACGGTCCGGACCCCCGGAGGGGCGTCGGCCGCGGCCGCTGCGGCGGCACGGGTGAGGGGGTCCCAGTGCGAGGCTGCGGCGGCCGCGCCGAAGGTGGCCGCGGAGATCTTGAGGAAGCGCCGGCGGGAGAGGTGTTCCATGGGGGCCGTTCGATCGTGAGGTGGGTCTTGCGATCGGCAACCCCGGCACTGCAGTCCCGGTGCCTTGTTTCGAAGGCCGCACCGATCACCCGTATTGCACCGCAGACCGCCGCGCCGGCCTTTGACTCGCGTCAAACGTTCGTTTGAATATAACTCTATGGCGATGTAACGAAATGTGCGGCAGGCGCCCGGCCCCGGCGCCGAGCCGGGCACGGAACGCGCAGGCCGGGCATCGCCGGCACGTCGGCGTTGCGCCACGCCGTGCGCGCCTGCACGGCGACGCCGGCGGCTTCTTCGACGCGGCCGCTGCGGCGCAGCGCCTCGGCCAGCCCCGCGAGCGACCAGCCGTTCGCCGGATAGTGCGCGAGGTCCTCGCGGTAGGCGCGGGCCGCGTCTTCGTAGCGGCCGGCCGCGAGCAGCGCGGCGCCCAGCGCGTGCCGCGTCGGCGCGAGCCACAGGTGCGGCTCGTCGTAGGCGAGCGCGTCCTCGACGGCGACCGCCCGGGCCAGCAGCGCCACGGCGTCTGCGGCGCGGCCTTCGGCGGCGGCAATGTCCGCCTCGAGCGTGAGCTGCGCGATGCGCACGAGCGCCGCCGCGGCGTTGATGTTCTTCACCTTGACGCCCTGCAGCGCCGGATCGGCGGCGACGGCGTCGAGGCGTGCCAGCTCCGCACGCGCCTCCGGCAGCCGCCCGGTCCTCGCGTACGCGGTCCCGCGCGCGTAGTGCCAGAGCGCGCGCGGGTAGGCTTCGGGGCCGTCCGCCGGCAGCGTGTCCTCGAGCAATTCGCGCCATTTCCCGAAGCGCACGCGCGCGAACAGCGGCAGCACCGAGTACTGCTGCAGGATGCCGGTGCTGCGGTCCTTCGGGCCCGGCCCGCACGCCGCGGGAAACGCCGCGTCGGCGGCAGCGATTGCGGCGCGGCTGCGCCCCTCCATCGCCGCCGACGCGTAAAGGAAGTGGTGGTTGTGCGCGACGTAGCCGACCCGGTACGCGCGCTGCGCGTCCACCTGCGCCTCGTAGGCGCGGTCGGCGGCGATCGACGCCTCGTTCGCGCGCGACGCGTCGGCATAGCGGCCGGTGCGCATATAGACGTGGGCCGGCATGTGCAGCAGGTGGCCGGAGCCGGGCGCGAGCGTGCGCAGGCGATCCGCGCTGGCCAGTGCCTGCGCAGGCTCGCGCGAGCTCTCCATCACGTGGATCCAGTAGTGGTTCGCGCCCGGATGGTCCGGGGCGAGCTTCAGCGCGCGCGTCAGCAGGTCTGTCGTCGCGCCGGTCCACGCCTTCGGCGAGCCGTCGGCGTTCCACCAGTCGTACGGATGGAGGTTGAGTTCGGCCTCGGCGGCGAGCACGAGGACCTCGGCGTCGCGCGGAAACCGCCGCGCGAGCGTGCGCATCTTCGCCGCGTAGGCCTCCTCGTCGACGGTCGCGGCGTCGGGGTGGCGCGCCGCAAGCGCCGCGATCAGCGCCTGATGGCGCGGCGACGCGCCGGCGGCCAGCGCCCGTGCCCGGGCGAGGGCCGTCGTCACGCCGGCGCCGGCCGCGGCGTCCATGTCGGCGTTGATGTTCGGGCCCTGCGCCCACGCCAGCGCCCACCAGCAGGCGGCGCACTTCGGGTCGGCGCGCGTCGCGGCCGCGAACGAGCGCGCGGCCTCGGCCGGATTGAAGCCCCACGCGAGCGTCATGCCCTGCTCGAAGTACCGCTGCGCGAGGGGAGACGCGGTCCGTGCCGGCGGGTGGTAGGGGCGCAGGCCGTCGAGCAGCGGCGCGTCGGGCCACGGTGCCGCCCAGGCAAGCGCGGCATGCAATGCCACGAGGGCCGGCAGAAGCTGCACGAAGCGGCCGGGTCCGGACAGCCCCGGCCGCCGGGAGGTGCGCTGTGGGTCGCGGCGCATAGGCGGCGACGTTAGCACGGCCGGCCCGCCAGGCTGCCGGCGGCAGACTCCCCCTTGTGGGTAGTAGGGGCATCACCCAAGCCGGGTATGGACGCCCATCGGACAAAGGCAGCCTAATGCCGTAGTCTCGTATCGAGCGGGCCGACGGGTTCGCGGTGCGCGCGCGCCTGCCGTTCGCGGCAGACGCCGCGGGGCCGCGCGGATGCCCATCCATCATCGCCACGGAGAATCGCCAAGTGAATTTCGACAAGGAACTGGACGCGCGCGGGCTGTCGTGCCCGCTGCCGATCCTCAAGACGAAGAAGGCGCTGAACGACCTTGCGTCGGGTCAGGTGCTGAAGGTCGTGGCGACGGACCCCGGCTCGGTCAAGGACATGCAGGCGTTCTCGAACCAGACCGGCAACCCGCTGCTGTCGCAGGCCGAGGAAAACAAGGCCTACGTGTTCTTTCTGAAGAAGAAGTGACGGACGGCGGCGAGAGCCTCGCCGCCGCCGCATGCCACCGGGGGATCGACATGGGATCGCAAGCCGAACTCACCGCAGCCGGGCTGACCGGCGAAGCGCTGGACCGCGTCATCCGCGAGCGCGTCGACGCGCTGCTCGAGCAGCGCCTCGCGGCCAAGCTGGCCGAGATCGCCGCGGCGAAGACGCCGTCGATGACGATCATCGCGACCAAGGGCACGCTCGACTGGGCGTACCCGCCGTTCATCCTCGCCTCGACCGCCGCGGCGCTCGGCTGGGACGTGTCGGTGTTCTTCACGTTCTACGGGCTCGAACTCCTGAAGAAGGACTTGCGGAAGCTGAAGGTGAGCCCGCTGGGCAATCCGGCGATGCCGATGAAGATGCCGATGGGCCCCAAGGGATTCCGGGCGATCAACTGGAACATCCCGAACGTCATCCAGTCGTTCACCCCGGGCTACGAGGCGTTCGCGACCAAGATGATGAAGAAGACGGTTGCGAACACGGGCGTCGCGAGCGTCGCCGAGCTGCGCGCGCTGTGCATCGAGGCGGGCGTGAACCTGATCGCGTGCCAGATGACCGTCGACCTCTTCGGCTACTCGCACGACGAGTTCATTCCCGAGGTCAAGGAGTACTGCGGCGCGGCGACGTTCCTGCCGATGGCGAAGGACGCCGACGTCAGCCTGTTCATCTGATTTTGCACCCAGGCGCCCCAAGAGCGCCCGGAGGCCGGACAACGAATTTCCCTGGGGAGTCACGATGAAGACCTTTACCAAGACCCGACTGGCCGTGGCGCTCGCGTGCGCCATGCCGTTTGCCGCGCAGGCGACCGACGGCTACTTCGCCAACGGCTACGGCATGAAGTCCAACGGCATGGGCGGCGCGGCGGTCGCCGTCGCGCTGGAGCCGTTCGGCGGCGCCATCAATCCCGGCGCCATGTCGTTCCTCGACAACCAGTGGCAGCTCGGCCTGTCGTGGTTCTCGCCCGACCGCAACGCGTCACGCACGGGATCGCAGGCCGGGATCGACGGCTACGCCGACAGCGGCAGCAAGAACTTCTTCATTCCGGAATTCGGGATCAACTGGAAGTACCGCCCCGACGTCGCGCTGGGCGTCACCGTCTACGGCAACGGCGGGATGAACACCGACTACCCGGGCGGGCAGATCCCGGCGCAGAGCGCGTGCGGGCAGTTCCGCGGCGGGCAGGGCGCGCCGTACAACCTGCTGTGCGGCAGCGGCAATCTCGGCGTCGACCTGATGCAGCTGATCATCGCGCCGTACGCGTCGTGGCAGTTCACGAAGGGCCACTCGGTCGGCATCGCGCCGCTGATCGGCTACCAGCGCTTCAAGGCCGAGGGCCTGCAGGCGTTCGACAACCCGGGGTTCTCGTCCGCCCCGGGCAGCGTGACGAACAACGGCTACAGCGACACGTGGGGCGCGGGCGTGCGCATCGGCTACATGGGCCAGTTCACCGAGCAGTTTGCGGTCGGGGTAGCCTACGCGACCAAGATCAGCATGGGCGAGTTCGACGGCTACAAGGGCCTGTTCGCGCAGCAGGGCGCCTTCGACATCCCGTCGAACTTCACCGTCGGCGTCGCGTTCCGGCCGGTGAAGCCGCTGCTGATCGCCCTCGACTTCCAGCGGATCTTCTACGACGACGCGCCGTCGGTGAACAACCCGAGCAACGTGGTTGGCTACTGCCCGCCGCCGCCGGTCAGCGTGGGCGCGCGCCAGTACTGCCTCGGCGGCGACAGCGGCGCGGGCTTCGGCTGGCAGAACGTCGACGTGTGGAAGATCGGCGTGCAGTGGGACGTCAACGACCGGTGGGCGATCCGCGGCGGCTTCAACCACACCGACAACCCGATCCAGCCGCAGGACGTGACGTTCAACATCCTGGCGCCGGGCGTCGTGCAGGACCAGTGGCACGCCGGGGCGACGTGGAAGATCGACGACAAGTCCGAGATCACCGGCGCGTTCATGTACGCGCAGAAGAACTCGGTGACCGGGCCCAGCCTGTTCGTCGGCTTCGGGCTTCCGCCGACGACGACCGAGACGATCGAGATGAAGGAATACCTGCTCGGGATCGCGTACAACCGGAAGTTCTAGGCGGTTCTGCGCGGCATCGAGGCCTCGCCGGCACCGCGCCGGCGGGGCCTCGCCGTTCCGGCGCCCGGGCGCGCTTCCGCATGCCGCGGCCCCACTGCAGGGTCAGGCCCCTTCGTGCCGGATCGCGGCGCCCGAGGGTCTGACCCTAACTGCCCGGCGCGCCCTGCCACATCATCTCGTAGCCGAGTTCCTGGCTGTCGGTGCACATCTCGGCCAGCGCCGAGAACTTGTCCTTGAACGTCTTGTCGGCGTGCGAACGTTCGTGCTGCTCGAACGAGCGCCAGTACGTGACGATCGCGAGGTGCGCGTCGGCGGCCTTGACGCCGCCCAGCGAGCCCTCGGCGGACGCGAAGCCGGAGAATCTCCAGACCTGCCCGCCGCAGAAGCCGCCTTTCTCGTCGCCGTAGGTGTCCTTCACCACGTTGCACATCTCGCCGACGGCGAGCTCGACGTCGTCCATCGTCACGCCCGGCTTCAGCTTGACGGTGTTGAACAGCATCCTGGCCCCGAACGGAACCGACAGTGCCTCGAACATGGAGTGCCTCCGAAGACGTTGAGCGAAAGGTCGCGAATGATCGCCGGAAAGCGCCGGCGCCGCAATTCGACGCCGCACGAACGGCCCGGGTTCCGGAGCGCCCGCGCGATTGCGTAGAATCGCCACCTTCGCCCCGAACCACCCGCTGAAGGAGCCGCCCGTGCGCACGCCGGACACCATCGAAATCGCCGTTCGCGCGCGCCGCATGGCGGCAGCGCTGCTCGTCGCGGCCGTCGCGCTGGCCGACGCCTCCGCCCAGGGCACGCCGCCCGCGAAGGCCGAGGCCCCGTACGTGCCTACGCCGTCGTCCATCGTCGACCGCATGCTGACGCTCGCGGGGGTCGGGCCGGGCGACTACGTGATCGACCTGGGCTCGGGCGACGGCCGGCTGGTGACCACGGCCGTGTCCGGCTACCGCGCGCGCGGCGGCATGGGCTTCGAGATCGACGGCGCGCTCGTCAAGCTCGCCAACGATAACGCCGCCAAGGCGGGCGTGGCCGACCGCGTGAAGTTCGTCGAGCGCGACCTCTTCGTCGCGAACGTCGGCGACGCGACCGTCGTGACGCTGTACCTGATGCCGGGGATGCTCGGGCGCGTCGAGGACAAGCTCGCGAAGGAGCTGAAGCCGGGCACCCGCGTGGTGTCGCACGACTACCCGTTGCCGTCGTGGAAGCCGATCGAGACCGTGACGTTCGAGACCGACGAGAAGATCCCGATCTCGGGCACGCGGCGGACGGTGCTGCTGCTCTACCGCGTGCCGGCGAGCCGCTAGGCGCGGCCCGCGGCGCTCGCGCGGGCCCGCGCGCCACCGATGACGGGCTCTCCCGTGTCCGTCGGCTGCCGCTGCGGCGGTTTCAAGCTGCAGCCGGACCGGCGCCGGCGCTGCGCGGACAGCCGTCCGCAGCCGCCCGGGCACCGCGCGTCCGACGTCGTCGCGCGCGCGGGTGGCATCGCAACGCGCAGGCTGACGCAAATGCCGCGCGGCGCCCGGTCTTCCGCGGCGCCGCGCGCCGGTGGCCGCCCGCCGGCAGGCTAGACGTACAGCAGCAGCAACAGGAATCCCCACGCCCCGAGGCCGCCCGCGAAGACCAGCCGCGAGACGTCGAGCGCGCGCGCAAGGCCCTCGACGTCGTTCGTGCAGAACGAGCGCACGCCCTGGAGCAGCAACGCGAACGACAGCGTGAGTGCGACGGCCGCCAGCGCGACGTTGATCGCGGCGCTCGGGACCAGCAGTCCCAGCGAGGACAGCCACAGCGGGACGGCGGCCACGGCGGCCAGGACGTAGGCGTCGCGGTCGTCGATCGGCACCTCCCACGCGCCCGCCACCCGCCGGACCAGCCAGGCCATCAGGGTGACGGACGCGATCTCGCACAGGAAGAACAGCGCCGCCATCGGCCCCCAGGCGCCGCCGCCGAAGCCGCCGACCAGGGCGCCTCCGTGGAGCCTGCCCGCCAGGTAGATCATCGCCGGCGGCAGCAGGGAGAGCGGCACGACCACGCGCCAGAAGGTCCGGCGGACCGTCGAGTCGACGTGCGCCAGCTCCCGCCAGGCGCCTGCCGGGGAGAACGGCATCCGGGAAATGGACGAGACGTTTATGGGACTCTCCTTCGGAGGGTTGCGCCGTATATATCACAGCGTGATATAATATACGATGCACCGATGCCGGCGTCAAGAGCCCCGCCGAAAGCCTCGTCCGGGCCGCGCAAGGCCCTCGGCAAGGCCGACTACCTGCGGCTTGCCCAGTTCCGCCACCGGCTGCGGCGCTTCCTCCGGGCCAGCGAGTCGTTGTGCCACGCGAGCGGCGCGACGCCGCTGCAGTACCAGCTGCTGCTGCAGGTGAAGGGCGCGTCCGCGGAGCGGGACTGGGCGACGATCGGCGAGCTGGCCGAGCAGCTGCAGTCCAAGCACCACGGCGTGGTCGCCCTGGTCGACCGGTGCGTGGAGATGGGGCTGGTCGAGCGCCGCCCGGGCCGGGACGACCGCCGGACGGTCGAGGTCCACCTGCTCGCCAAGGGCGAGAGGCTGCTGGAGCGGCTCGCGCTCCTCCACCGGTCGGAGGTCGCGCTGCTGAAGCGGGAGTTCGAGCTGCCTGGCTGGGCGGACGCCGACTGAACCGCGGCGCCGCGCGCGCCCGGCGACTTCTACAGCACCGTCCGCGCGTCCGCGGCCAGCGCGTCGAGCGCGTCCTCGGTGGCGCCCTCCTTGCGAGCGGACAACGCCAGCGCGGCGCGCGCGACGCGCTCCCAGTGCGCGACGCCGGCGCCGAGCGTCGAACGCAGCACGGCATCGCCCTCGCCGTCCCGCCAGCGCGAGTACGCGGCCGCGGCGCGCGGAAACAGCGCCTGCCGCTGTCCCTGCAGGTTGGCGAACCAGAAGTGCAGCGACGCCGTCGCGCCGCGATCGAGCAGCGCCGGAAGCGTGACGAGACAGTCGGCGAGGTGGTCGCGCACGGCGCGCACGAAGTTCTCGGTGCGCCGCCGCGTGAGGCCCGCGAGCAGGCGCTCCCACTCCGGCCCGAGCAGCGCGCCGGCGCGCGCTTCGCCCACCTCGTGCAGGATCAGCGTCTCGGTCTCGGCCTCGGCCATCCGCGCGATGGCCGCGCCGCGGTCGGCCGCGAAGCCGTAGGCGTCGAGCGCCGCCTTGAGCGCGCCGTCGCCGCGCTTGCCGAGCCACGCCTCGGCGCGCTCCCACAGCCAGCGCTGCAGCGACTCCTGCCGGACGTAGACCGTTCCGTCGCGGGAGGCGGCCGGCGCGGCCGTCAGGTCGCGCGCGTGCTCGCGGCCGGCGACCAGCACGGTGAGGCCGTCGCGCCGCTCCCGCCGCGCGAGTTCCGCGACGAAGAACTGCGGCTTGCCGAACCGGCCGATGCCGGCGCCGTAGACGAGCCCGTGCGGCGCCAGCGCGCGATTGGCGTCGTCGACGGCGTAGGGGTCGACGGCGCGGTCGGGCAGCGGCAACGGCACGTGCGGCGCGTCCTCGAACTGCGCCCAGAGGGACTCGCGCTCGGCAATCCACGCGCCGACGTCGCGCTGCGGCACCGGCGCGCCGAGCGGGAGCCCGCGCTCCCAGCGGAACAGCTCGCGCATCTCCAGGAGGTACGTGCACATCGTCATGTCGCGCGCGTGCCGCGCGTCGGAGATGTGGCAGTTGGTGCGCACGGCGGCGACCAGCGGCGCGCAGGCGGCGATCACCGGCCGGCCCCCCGGTTCGGGCGGCCCTGCCACGCCGTGACCGCGGCGACGACGTCCTGCCACGGCAGGCCGGAGAGCTCGCCGTAGCGCGACTGCGCGGCGGCGACCAGCACGTGCACGTCGCGCGTGTCGCCCGCGTCGACCGCCTGCGCGAGCCCCGCGTGGCCGCCGCACTGCAGCCGCATCGCGAGTGCGTGCGGCAGCGGGGCGTCGCCGTGGCCTTCTTTCAGCGCGAAGGCGGAGCGCTCGCGCAGCATGCCGAGCAGCGTCGCGCAGTTGGCGCGTGCCACGGCCGACCGGCAGCCGACCGCCTCGCGCTCGGCCAGCGCGTGCCGTTGCGCCAGCCCGCAGTCGTAGCGGCGCGCGAGCAGCGCGCGCGCGAACACGCACGCCGGTCCGGCGACTGCGGAGCGTGCCGTGCGGTAGGCGGCTTCGTCCACGGCGCCGGGGCTATTCGTCGCCGACCACGCCCGGCGCGGCCTCGCGCTTCTGGTTGAGGAGGTCCTCCGCCTCGAGCTCGTTGCCGGCGAACACCATGCGCACCGTGCAACCCGGCGGCAGGTCGGCGCTCGCGCGCAGTGCCTTCGTCTGCGCCGACGCGGTGCGGAACACGTCGTCCCGGCCGACGAGCTCGAGGCGGCGCACCGGGAATTCCTCGACGCGGTAGATGTAGTAGGGCATGGCGGGTTCCTGTGTCGGGTGGCGGCTCAGTCGACGTAGCGCTTCAGCGCGCGCCGGCGGCCGGGCTTGCTCTTCTGGATCACGACGCCGCGCACGGCGGAGAGGGCGGGCAGCGGCGCTTCCCGATAGGCCGGGTTGAGCGCGCGCAGCGCCCAGCCCGCACCGCGGGCGACGAGCTGGCGCAGCGTCCACTCGCCGTCCACCTGCGCGACGACGAACGAGCCGTCCCGCGCAAGGCCCTCGGGCTCGACGACGATGACCTCGCCCTCGACGAACTCGGGCGCCATGCTGTCGCCCAGCACCATGAGCGCGAACGACTCGGCGCCGCTGCAGTCGGAAGGACTGCCGGCGTCGACGAGCGGGATGGTCTTGCGCGGGTTCACGAACGTCGCCGCCTCACGCGGCCGCTGCGAACGTCTGTGCGGCCGGCACGCCGGCGGCCGCCAGCGCGTCCGTCGCGGCCGTCACGAACGCCGCCGGCCCCGCGACGTACACGTCGCAGGCGGCGAGCGGCCGCAGCGCCTCCATGGCGGCGACGAGCTTCGCGGCTCCCGCCGCCGGATCAACGTCGCTCACCGGGACGTAGCGGAACTGGTCGAACGCCTCCGCCCACGCGCGGCACTGGTTGGCGAGGTAGTGGCCGTCGGGCCGGGTGGCGAGCCAGCCGAGCGCGATCGACTCCGCGGCGTCGACGGCCATCGCGTGCTCGATCAGGCTCTTGACCGGTGCGAAGCCGGTGTCGCAGGCGATGAACGCAATGCGCCGCTCGGTCTCCCAGAACACGAACTCGCCGAGCGGCCCGGCGAGGTTCACCGCGGCGTTCGCGGCAAGCGTGCCGTCGAACAGCATCGCGGCGAACGGGTCGGCGGCGTCGCGCGGGACGTGGAAGTGCAGGTTGCGCTCGTCGCACGGGCAGCTCGCGACCGCGTACGTGTGCTGCGCCTCGCGGCCGGCCGCCGCCGCCGACAGCGTCACGCTCTGCCCGGCGAGGAAGCGCAGCCGCATCGTGCGCGGCGTCTGCAGGTGGACGTGCAGCGTGTCGGCGCCCAGCGGCTTGACGCTGCGCACGCGCACGGCGATCTGCTGGTCGGGGATGTCGCCGGGGCCGGCGGCCTCCAGCGACTCCAGCACGATCTCGGACGACGCCGCGCCGTGCACGCACAGCAGCACGTGGCCGGCCAGCCGCTCGGCCTCCGACAGCGGGTAGTCGTGCGGCGCGATCTTCGTGACGTCGCCGGCGATGACGCGCGCCTTGCACAGGCCGCAGGTGCCGTTGCCGCAGCCGTAGTTGAGCTTGAGCCCCGCTTTCAGTCCCGCCTGCAGCAGCGTGTCGCGCCCCTCGACGAAGAACTCGCGCCCGCTCGGCCGCACCGTCACGTGGGAAGAGACCACCTTGAGCATGTCGTCCATGATGGCGAGCGGGTCAGCGGTTTCGGTGGCGAGCACGTCGGCCAGCCCGCGCTCGAGGAAGGCCCGGAGGTCGTGCAGCACAGGCAGCGGGGCCGCCTGCGCCGCCGCGGCGTCGTCCAGGCGCTGCCGCAGGGCTACGACCAGCTCGTGGTAGCGCGACAGGTGCCGGCGCGCGTCGGCGAGAGCCTGGCTCTGCTCGAACAACCGCTGCGCAAGCACCTCGCGCCCGGGCAGCGCGCGCTCCAGCACGCGGCGGCCGAACGCCTCCTCCCGGACGCGCGCGACGCGCTCGAACGCGCCGGACTCCTCGAGCGACAGCCGCGGGTACAACGCGAGCAGGCCGGCCGTCGACACCATGCCGTCGTTGGCCGGCAGCCGGCCCTCGCGGATCTCGCGCTGCAGCTCGCCGCGCGGCACGCCGATCAGGCGCGCCGCCCGTGACAGCGTCAGCCATTGCGACATTCGTGTCGCCCACGAAGACGGCCCTTCATCGGGCGCATCATGCGCGCCGCACCGCGCGCCGGCAACGGCGTCCCCTCACCCCGACCCACTCCGTTCCGGGGAGCGGGAGAGGACATCGCGAGGATGAGGGCAACGGCCGATTTCACCGCGCGTGCAAACCGAGCCAGGCTCCATAAACCGAGCCAGGCTCGGTTTGTCCAGGCAGGAGGTGGCCGGGGTGCGGGCACGCGCCGATCGGTCGCGAGGGCCCGCTCCGGGCCACGGACCTGCCCCCGCGGTGGGGAAGCGAGCGTGGGTACTGGTTCATCCTAGGGCTTCTTGCCGGCGACCGTTTCTAGCGCCTGCATCGTCGTATCGGGATGGCGCATGATCGTCATGAACGTGCCCATGCCGAGGTCGGGCCAGCCCAGCGCGGTCCGGTAGCGGCCGTACAGCGCGCTGGCGCGCTTGTCGACGACGTAGATTTCCCACGGCAGCGCGGCCACGTTGTCGGGCCCGATCTTGTTCACCCACCAGCCTTCGCCATGATCGGCGTTGCCGAGCGCCACGCCGAACACGGCGAGCTTCTTCTCCGGCAGGACGATCGCGTAGACCTGCGCGGTGTCGCCGACGCCCTTCGCGAGGTTGTCGCGGATCGTCTGCACGGCCTGCTCGAAGGTGGCGAACTCGTTCAGCTCGCTGCGGTCGCCGAACCTCTCCATGCCGACCATGTAGCGATAGCCCGGAAGGTCCTCGACCTTGACGTCGCCGCCCGCCGGCTTGCCCGCGCCGAACGCGCCGGCGAGCCGCGCGGCGGCACCCTTCACCGCACCTTCGGCCTTGCCGTAGTTCCCGCCCAGATACGCGCGAGACCAGTACTCGACGTTGGAGTAGTACACGGTGCCGTCGCCACGCACGCCCACGCGGATCGGCGCCGCCACGATCGCGGCGCCGCCGATCGCGGCCGCGGCGTCGCTCAGCGCCGCATCGGTGGCGACGACGACGCCGTACTGCGGCAGCCCCTTCGGCTGGTAGCGCCCGACGACGGTGAAGTTGGCCGCCGCCAGCTTCTTCTCGACTTCCGCCATCGCCGCCTTGACGTCGCCGCCCGTCACCTTCGGCGCCTCGACGTACGGGCTCATCGCCTGCGCAATGCACGTCCACGCGACTGCCGCCGCGGCTGCCAGCCATCTCGTCATTGCCGTTCTCCCCATGTCGTTGTCACAGCCTGCCAAGCCGCGGTGCGCAATGCGGACCCCGGCGCGGCGATCAGGTGCTCGTGCGGATCCCGTCGTAGTACCGCGCGCGGTAGATGAGCCGCGGCCGCGCCGGATCGTCGGTGAAGCCGGTCCGGTCGTGCAGCACGTTGTTGCACAGGAGGCCCATGCCGGGCGCCAGTGTCACGCGGTGGATGTATGGCGACGGCCCGGCCAGCACGCGCGCCAGGCACTCCGCCGCGGCGCGGACGGCCGGATCGGCGCTCCACTCGACGCTGCGCGTGCGCGCCGTGTAGCGCATGTGCAGCGCGCCGGTCTCGGCGTCAACCGCGAACACCGGGCCGGTCTCGGCCGGCCGGGCGACGCCGTCGTCGTCGGTGCGCGCCGGGATGGTCATCGCGTCGGGCCGCATCAGCGCGGCCGCGAGCGCCGGGTCGGTGTCGCGGACGAGGATGTACGCGATCTCGTGGTCCAGCAGCGCGTTCTCGCCACCCGCGGCGGCCGGCCGCACGCAGTGGAGCACCATCGCCCGGATGCGCCGCGCCGGCGGGTTGTAGTAGCCGTCGGTGTGCCAGCGGATCGGCTTGTTCGTGTACGGGATGAACTCGCCGCGGCCCGCGTCCGCGGTGACCGTCACGCTGCTGATGCCGTCGTCGTCCGCGAGCCAGTTGTGGTCGAGGCGCGTCAGGCCGAACCGCCGCGCGAGCAGCCGCGGCAGGTCGCGGTCCTCCGCCGGTTCCGCGCCCGCGTAGACCGCCATGTTGGCGCGCGCGATCGCACGGGCGAGCGCCGCGTGCTCGTCGGGCGTCAGCGCACGCGGGTCGCGCACCGGCACGACCAGCTCGTCGAAGCGCGCCGGATACGCGGCGAGCTTGCCGGCCCGCCACGCGCGGTACGCCGCGTCGTCGCCGGGCGCGAACGGCGAGCCGGCGCGCGTGCGTTCTGCAGCGACCGTCGTCACGTCACTCCCCCGCGGTCCGCGCGGCGCGCTCGCGTCGCCGCGGCGTGTCGTCGAGCAGCCCGGCGAGCCCGCGCTGGAGGAGGGCGGCGGCGTCGGGGGCCTCGACCTCGATCACCTGCGAGATCGCCCACGTGCGGTCGCGCTCGTCCATGACGTCGGCGACGCGATGGCCGAGGAAGCGCAGGAAGCCGTAGTCCGGCCCCGTGTCGTCCCACTCGAAGCCGGCGCACTCGGCCGCGCACTCGTTGACGAGGTCGATGAAGCGCTCCTTGACGTCGCCGATGGTCTCGGCGCCGAGCAGGTCGGACTCGTTCTCGGCGAGGATCGCGCCGACGCGGTTCGCCATCGCCGTCGTGAACGCCACCCGCCACGCGTCGTCGCCGCGGCGGTGCGCGGTGCGGTCGGCCCCGAGCGTCAGGAACACGAGGAACTCGGCCACGAACGCGAAGTAGCGCCGGCCCGGCGGCAGCTCGTAGTGCGCGGCGCGCATGGTCTTGAGCGCATTCTGCGCGACGCGCCACGCGATGAAGGCGGCGGCCCCCGCGATCTCCTCCGGGGTCCGGGGCCGGTCCGACCGGAACCAGTGGCTCTTGATGCGCATCAGGCCTTGGCGATGTAGAACTCGAACTCGCCCGGGCCGATCTCGTCGGTCTCGAGCAGCCGGTAGCCGGTCGCCTTGACCCAGCCGGCGACGTCGTCGGCCACGCCCGGGCAGTTGCTGACGAGCTTCAGCGTCTCGCCGGCGTTCATGCTGCCGAGCAGCTTCTTCGCCTCGACGATGGGGCCCGGGCAGACGGCGCCGCGCAGGTCGAGCACCGCGGAGGGCGCGAGGTGCTGCGTGCGCCCGCGCCGGATGTAGTACGCGTGGCTGCCGTCGGCGCGGCGCTCGCTGCGCACGACCTTGTTGTCCGTGTACCTGCTCCACGAGAAGAGGTCGTCCTGCGTACCGGGGCAGTCCGACAGCAGCAGCAGCACCTCGCCGGGCTTCAGGTCGTCGACGATCTTCTTGGCGCCGAGCAGCGGCGCCGGGCAGCTCGTGCCGCGCATGTCGAGGGTCACCGCCGGTTGCGGCAGGGTTTCGTCGCTCATCGTTGCCTCTCCTGCCGGTCGCGGCCGTGCCGCGCGCGGCGCGTGCTTCAGTATCCGCCCTTGCCGTAGGGCTGCGGCAGGCCGGCCACCTTGGCGCCCTGCTTGGCGGGGCCGACCGGGAACAGGTCGTACAGGTACTTGCTGTCGGCCTCCGGACGGAGGGCCTGCATGCCCTTCAGCATGTTGCGGAAATTGGGCGTGTGCCCATGCTGCTGGTACTCGTCGCGCAGGTACCGGACGACCTCCCAGTGCGCGTCGGTCAGCGCGATGCCTTCGGCCGCCGCGATGACGCGCACCGTCTCGTCGCGGAAATCGGGCTCGAGCAGGTACCCGTCGCCATCCGTCGCGAGTTCGCCGCCTTCGACCGTGTATCCCATCTCCGTCTCCCGTTCGGTCAATCAATGTAACGCGTCGTCGTTCGCGCAGCCACCGGCGCTCACTCGTCCGCCGCGGCGGTGATCGCCTTGGCCGGCACGAACAGGCCCCAGCCCGCGCGCCGGTGCGCGCCCATGCCTGCGGCCTGCACGCGCAGCGAATCGGCCGCGGCGAGCCCGTGCAGCGCGAGCGCGAAGCCGGCGACGTCGACGCCGCCCGCGCGTCCGTGCCGGGCGCGCCCCGCGATGTACCCCGCGCCGACCCCGAGCGTTGCCAGCCACTGCCCGACCTCCGTCTCGAACGCGCCGGTGTCGGCGGCCGCGCTCGCAACGCGTTGCGCCGCCAGCGTCGCCGACGGGCGCAGCGGGCGGGCCTGGCCCGCGCCGACGGCGAGGCGGCTGCCGCCGACGTCGAGCACCGTGCCCGCCAGCGCCAGCGCGGCGGAGAGCCGTCGCTCCGGCACCCGCAGGACCAGCTTCGCGCGCCGGGCGAGCAGCGCCACCCCGTACGTCGTCGGCGACATCCGCAGCGGATGGATGCCCGCCGCCGGCTCGTCGGCGAGCCAGGGCAGCAGGGCGTCGACCGCCTTCATGAGCGGCCACGCGTGATCGGCGGGGACGCTCGTCCCGGCGACGTCGAAGGCGACGTCGACCGCCGTGGCCGCGTGTGCCGGCGCCTCGGCCATCGCCGCCGTCACGCCGCGGGTCCCGGACCGGCCGGGGGCGCGCCGTCCGCCCAGCGGGTCATGGCCGCCGCCCACGTTCGCGCGGTCGCGGCGTCGACGTCGAAGACCGTGAACCGCGTCCGCTCGCGGATGCGCACGCGCAGCAGCGGCAGGCCGTCGTCGGCGTGCAGCACCTCCTGCAGTTCGATCTCCTGCCCGCCCAGGGGCACGGTGAAGCGTTCGCGCGGGGTGATCTGCATGGGCAATCTCGGCGTGGCGGCGAGCGCGGCGGCGCTCACTTCTTGAGCTTCATGATACCCATGGCGTTCATCATCATCTTCTCGAACACCGGTTCCGAGGTTCCGGTGCGCATCTTGCGCAGGAAGTACTTCTCGAAGGCTATCTTGGCCAGGTGCACCCACTTGCCCTCGGAGAACCAGTTGACGTTGCGCGGCGGGATCTGCGGCAGCGCGACGAACGCCACGCCCGTGTCGCCGAAGTCGGCGAGGCACACGGCGTTCCACGTCGCGCGCTGGTCGGGCTCGCGTCCGTCGAGCGCCGCGCGGATGTTGTGCGCGGCCGCGGTCACCATCGACTCGATCATGTAGCCGGTCTTGGGCGCGCCGGTCGGCACCGGCGTCGCCTCGACCGGCGGGATCGCCACGCACACGCCGACCGAGTAGACGTTGCGGTACTTCGGGTTGCGCTGGAACTCGTCGATCAGGATGAAGCCGCGCGGATTGGTCAGGCCCTCGATGCCGAACACGGCGTCGACGCCCTTGAACGCCGGCAGCATCATCGAGTAGCGGAACGGCAGCTCGTGCTCCTTCTTCGGCGTCCCGTCGTCGTGGTGCTCGGTGACGAACATCTTCCCGGCCTCGACGCGCGTGGTCTTCGCGTTGCAGATCCACCTGATGTGCCGCTCGCGCAGCGCGGACTCGAGCAGGCCCTTGGAGTCGCCGACCCCGCCCAGGCCCAGGTGCCCGACGTAGGGCTCGGCGGTCACGAAGGTCATCGGCACCTTGTCGCGGACCTTCCGGCGGCGCAGGTCGGTGTCCATGATCATCGCGAACTCGTACGCGGGGCCGTAGCACGACGCGCCCTGCACGGCCCCGACGACGACGGGGCCGGGGTTCGCGACGAACTGCCGCCAGGCCTTCTCCGCCTCCACCGCGTGGTCGACGTGGCAGACCGACTGCGTGTGCCCGCCGCCGGCCGCGGGCCCCAGGCCCGGCACCTCGTCGAACGCGAGCTTCGGCCCGGTCGCGACGACGAGGTAGTCGTAGACGATGCTGTTGCCGTCGTCGAGTTCGAGCCGATTCTCGGCCGGGTGCACGCGCTTCGCCCCCACCGGCACGAAGTCGATGCCCTTGCGCTTCAGCGCGGCGCCGGCGTCGAGCTCGATGTCGTCGCGCGTGCGCCAGTTGACCGCCACCCACGGGTTGCTGGGCACGAAGTGGAAGCGCGGGCTGTTCGATACGACGGTGACGCGGTCGTCCTTCCGGGCGAGCTCGCGCATCTCGTAGGCCATCGGCATGCCGCCCAGGCCGGCCCCGAGGACGACGATGTGTGCCATGACGGATTCCTTGGTGGCGCCGCGGCGCCGGCAGGAGCGGCCGCGCGGCAGGGCGCGCGGGCGGTCCTCCGACCCCCGCGCAGACCGCGTATTGAGCGAGCGGAGAGGGGCCGGCGTCCATAGCCCACAGGGAGGCCCCGGCCCATACTCCCTATGGGTGATTCCCATACCCCGCCATCGGGCTTATTCAGGGTAACCGGCCCGAGTGATGGCGCGCACCGGGACGGCCCCGTACTATCGCCCGCGGCCTGACGGTCCGTGCCGCGGGCCGCGCGCACCAGTTTCCGCCGCATTCCGACCCGGAGGAGAGGTCCATGGCAAAGCAGATGTATCCGACCCCCATGCTGGACGCGCTCGAGACCGGGCCGTGGCCGAGCTTCGTCACCGGCCTGAAGCGCCTCGCGAAGGACAAGGACTACGTCGTCGACCTCCTGGGCCAGCTCGAGCACTCGTACACGACGCGCAAGGGCTACTGGAAGGGCGGCACCGTCGGCGTGTTCGGCTACGGCGGCGGCGTGATCCCCCGCTTCACCGAGGCCAAGGACGAGGCCGGCAAGCCGCTGTTCCCGGCCGCGGCGGAATTCCACACGCTGCGCGTGATGCCGCCGGCCGGCATGCACTACAACACCGACGTGCTGCGCAAGATGGCCGACATCTGGGAGCAGCACGGCTCCGGCCTCATCGCCTTCCACGGCCAGTCGGGCGACATCATGTTCCAGGGCGTGACGACCGAGAACGTGCAGCCGGCGTTCGACGCGATCAACGAGCTGGGCTTCGACCTCGGTGGCGCCGGCCCGGCCGTGCGCACGTCGATGTCCTGCGTCGGTGCCGCGCGCTGCGAGCAGTCGTGCTACGACGAGGGCACCGCGCACCGCACGGTGATCAACAGCTTCCTCGACGACATCCACCGGCCCTCGCTGCCGTACAAGTTCAAGTTCAAGTTCTCCGGCTGCCCGAACGACTGCATGAACTCGATCCAGCGCGCCGACATGGCGGTGATCGGCACGTGGCGCGACAACATCCGCACCGACGAGGCGCTGGCGCGCAAGTGGTTCGCGAAGCACGGGATGAACGAGCTCGTGAACGACGTCGTCGCCCGCTGCCCGACCAAGGCGATCCAGCTGAAGGAAGTGAAGGCGGTCAAGGGCGGCGAGTCGGTGTCGACGGTGGCGGTCAGCGACACGCACGCGCTCGAGATCGAGAACCGGGACTGTGTGCGCTGCATGCACTGCATCAACGTGATGACCGGCGCGCTGGCGCCCGGCAAGGACAAGGGCGCGACCATCCTGGTCGGCGGCAAGCGCACGCTCAAGATCGGCGACCTGATGGGCACGGTCGTCGTTCCGTTCATGAAGCTCGAGACCGACGAGGACCGCGAGAAGCTCGTCGAGCTCGGGCACCAGATCGTCGACTTCTTCGCCGAGAACGCGCTGGAGCACGAGCGCACCGGCGAGATGATCGAGCGCATCGGCATCGTGAACTTCCTCGACGCGCTGGGCATCGACGTCGACCCGAACATGGTCGCGCAGCCGCGCACCAACCCCTACGTCCGGATGGACGGCTGGGACGAGGAAGTCGCGAAGCTCGCGGCGAAGAAGAAGGTCGCGTGAGGGAGACGCCAGGATGAGCCAACCGCAAATGCGCCGGGCGATCGAGTGCGGCGTGCCGGACAACAAGCAGTTCCTGCACCCGCTGCTCCAGAAGAACTACGGCAACTGGAAGTACCACGACCGCCCGCGTCCGGGCGTGCTGCACCACGTCGCGCACTCCGGCGAGGAGGTGTGGTCGGTGCGCGCGGGGACGCAGCGGCAGATGGACGTCGGGACCATCCGCAAGCTCTGCGACATCGCGGACAGGTACGCCGAGAGCCACGTGCGCTTCACCATCCGCTCGAACATCGAGTTCATGGTGTCGTCGTACGACAAGGTGGGGCCGCTGGTCGCCGAGCTCGAGCGGAACGGCTTCCCCGTCGGCGGCACCGGCAACTCGGTGTCGATGATCGCGCACACGCAGGGCTGGCTGCACTGCGACATCCCCGGCACAGACGCCTCGGGCGTGGTCAAGGCGCTGATGGACGAGCTCTACGACGAGTTCCGCCGGGAGGAGATGCCCAACCGCGTCCACCTGTCGACGTCGTGCTGCGAGATCAACTGCGGCGGGCAGGCGGACATCGCGATCATCGTCCAGCACACGAAGCCGCCGAAGATCAACCACGACCTCGTCGCCAACGTCTGCGAGCGGCCGTCGGTGGTCGCGCGCTGCCCGGTCGCGGCGATCCGCCCGGCGCTGGTCAACGGCAAGCCTTCGCTCGAGGTCGACGAGAAGAAGTGCATCTGCTGCGGCGCCTGCTACCCGCCGTGCCCGCCGATGCAGATCAACGATCCCGAGCACTCGAAGCTCGCGATCTGGGTCGGCGGCAAGAACTCCAACGCGCGTGCGAAGCCGACGTTCATGAAGATGGTCGCCGCGGGGCTGCCCAACAACCCGCCGCGCTGGCCGGAGGTGGCGGAGGTCGTCAAGCGCATCCTGCACGTCTACAAGGAGGACGCGCGCCCTTGGGAGCGGCTGTCCGACTGGATCGACCGCATCGGCTGGCCGCGGTTCTTCGAGCGGACGGAGCTGCCGTTCACCAAGTACCTGATCGACGACTGGCGCGGCGCGCGCGTGAACCTCAACGCGTCGACGCACATCCGGTTCTAGGCATTTCGCTGCGCGGGGCCGCCCCTCACCCCGGCCCTCTCCCCGCACGCGGGGCGAGGGAGCGAGTCGGCGAGGACGGTGGCGGTGGAGGCTCCCTCTCCCGCCCCTGGCGGGAGTGGGATGGGGTGAGGGTGGTGCGCATTCCGGCACCGGGCCGCACGAACGACGACGCTGAACGCGACGGACAACGATGAAATTCGGCATCCTGGTCAACGAGGGCCCGTACCAGCACCAGGCGAGCGACTCGGCCTACCTGTTCTGCAAGGCCGCGCTCGCGAAGGGGCACGAAATCCAGCGCGTGTTCTTCTACCACGACGGCGTCAACAACTCGACGCGGATGACGGAGCCCCCGCAGGACGACCGCAACGTCGTCGCGCGCTGGTCGCAGCTCGCGGCGGACCACGGCGTCGACCTCGTCGTCTGCGTGGCCGCGGCGCTGCGGCGCGGCATCAAGGACGAGAACCTCGCGCCGGGCTTCCGCATCTCGGGGCTGGGGCAGCTGGTCGAGTCCGGCATCCAGGCCGAGCGCCTGGTCACATTCGGCGACTGATCATGACGGAAGGCGTTGCGAAGAAGTTCATGTTCGTCAACCGGACGGCGCCGTACGGCACCGTCTACGCGCTCGAGTCGCTCGAGGTCGTGCTGATCACCGCGGCGTTCGACCAGGACGTGTCGCTGGTGTTCGTCGAGGACGGCGTCTGGCAGCTGAAGAAGGGCCAGCAGACGAAAGGCATCGAGACCAAGAATTTCTCGCCGACGTACCGCGCGCTCGAAGGCTACGACGTCGAGAAGCTCTACGTCGAGCGCGAGTCGCTGGAGGCCCGGGGCCTCGCCGAGGACGACCTCATCGTCGACGTCGAGGTGCTCGACTCGGCGGCGCTCGGCAAGCTGATGGCCGAGCAGGACGTCGTCCTCTCCTTCTGATCCGGAACGCCCCCGATGCTGAACATCGTCAACAAGTCGCCGCTCGAGCGCAGCGCGCTCGACGCCTGCCTGCGCATCGCCGCGCCCGGCGCCATCCTGCTGATCGAGGACGCCGTCTACGCCGCCGTCAAGGGCAGCGCCGCGGCCGCGAGGCTCGCCGCCGCGCTGCCCCGCTTCAAGGTCTACGCGCTGCTGCCCGACCTCGAGGCGCGCGCCGTCGCCGACCGCGTCATCGACGGCGTCACGACCGTCGACTACGGCGGCTTCGTCGACCTGGTCGCCGAGCACAACGCCTGCCAGTCCTGGCTCTAGAACCCGCAACGCAACCCGCGACCACCCGCACGAAGGAGAAAGAGATGCCCACGATCGATGTGAACGGCAAGCCCTACGAGACCGACGAGGAAGGCTATCTCGTCAACCTGGCCGACTGGAACGAGGACGTCGCGAACTACATCGCGAAGGCCGAGAACGTCGACATGTCGACGAACCACTGGGAAGTCGTCAACTTCCTGCGCAAGTACTACGACGAGTACCAGATCGCGCCCGCCGTGCGCGTGCTGACCAAGGCGATCGGCAAGCAGCTGGGACCCGAGAAGGGCAACAGCCAGTACCTGTACGAGCTCTTCCCGTACGGGCCCGCCAAGCAGGCGTGCAAGATCGCGGGCCTGCCCAAGCCGACCGGCTGCGTCTGACCTTGGCTGCGCGCCCGCCCTCGCCCCGGCCCTCTCCCGCGCGCGGGAGAGGGAGGACGGCGGTCGCCGTGCCGACGCTTCGCGTTGGCAGGATCAACCCTCTTCCCGCTTGCGGGGAGAGGGCAGGGTGAGGGGCGGCCCGCGATGTCCATCGCCTTCGCCCTCCTCTTCTGCGCCGCACTCCTCGTGCTCGTGCTGGGCACGGGGTACCGGGTCTGGACGTACGTCAGGACGCCGGCGCCACTCAAGATTCCCACCACGCCGGCGCCGATCACGCGGTCCGGCGTCGCGCTGCGGCTCGCGCGCGAGGTCGTGTTCTTCGAAAGCCTGTTCCGCGCCAACCTGTGGCTGTGGCTCTGCGGCTGGCTGTTCCACGCCGGACTGGCGCTGGTGCTGCTGCGCCACCTGCGCTACTTCACCGAGCCGGTGTGGGGCTGGGTCGCGTGGCTGCAGCCGTTCGGCGTCTACGCGGGCTTCGCGATGGCCGCGGGTCTTGCCGGCCTCTGGATCCGCCGCATGTTCGTCGCGCGCGTGCGCTTCATCTCCACGCCGTCCGACCACCTGATGCTGGCGCTGCTGCTCGGCATCGCGCTCTCGGGCCTCGCGATGAAGTATGTCGCGCACACCGACATCGTCGGCGTCAAGCGGTTCTTCCTCGGCCTGATGTACTTCGACTGGCAGCCGCTGCCGGCCGACCCCGTGCTCTACGCGCACCTCTTCCTCGTCGCGCTGCTGATGCTGGTGTTCCCGATCTCCAAGCTGCTGCACGCGCCGGGCGTGTTCTTCTCGCCGTCGCGCAACCAGGTCGACGACCCGCGCGAACACCGGCACCTCGCGCCGTGGGCGGCCTCCCTCGACCCCAAGCCGTAACCCGCGCATGGCCGCCGACGTGAAAGCCCCCCCGCTGCGCGCCGACCCCGGTGCGCCGCAGGCGCTCGTGCCCGGCGCGATGGCCGAGTTGAAGCCCTACGTCGCCAGCGACAAGATGCAGCAGGCGCTGGGCTTCCCCGGCGAGCTCGCCGACGGCTGGCAGGAGCGCGCGATCGGCCGCATGGGCGAGCTGCTCGACAAGTACCGCTCGCTCAAGGTCTACATGGACGCGTGCGTCCACTGCGGCGCGTGCGCGGACAAGTGCCACTACTTCATCGGCACGCAGGACCCGCTCAACATGCCGGTCGCGCGGCAGGACCTGATGCGCAGCGTCTACCGCCGCTACTTCACGCTGCCGGGCAAGCTCTTCCCGAAGCTCGTCGGCGCGCGCGACCTCACGAAGGAAGTGCTGGACCAGTGGTATTCGTACTACAACCAGTGCTCGGAGTGCCGGCGCTGCTCGGTGTTCTGCCCGTACGGCATCGACACCGCCGAAGTGACGATGGCCGCGAAGGAGATCATGGACGTCGCGGGCCTCGGGCAGAAGTACACGAACGAGATCCTCGGCAAGGTCCACCGGATCGGCAACAACCTGGGGCTGCCCGGCCCCGCGCTCGCCGACACGCTGGAGGGGCTCGAGGAGGACGTGAAGGAGGAGACCGGGCAGGACGTGCGCTTCCCGCTCGACGAGAAGGGCGCCGAGGTGCTGCTGGTCACGCCGTCGGCCGACTTCTTCGCCGAGCCGCACGTCGACAGCCTGATCGGCTACGCCAAGGTGTTCCACGCCGCCGGCATCCGCTGGACGCTGTCGTCGCACGCGTCGGAGGCCGGCAACTTCGGACTCTTCATCGGCAACTACGACCAACTGCAGAAGGTCGCACTGCGCATCCGCGAGGCGGCGCTCGACCTGGGGGTGAAGCGCATCGTCGTCGGCGAGTGCGGCCACGCGTGGCGCGTCGCCTACAGCTACTGGAACACGCTGACCGGCATCGGCGCCGGCGGCGACGACCCGTTCGCGCGGATGCTGCAGCAGCAGCTCGACTCGCGCTACCGGCAGCCGACGCACATCTGCGAGCTGACGTGGGACCTGATCGAACGCGGCGCGCTGACGCTCGACCCGGACGCGAACGACCACCGCGTGGTCACGTTCCACGACTCCTGCAACGTCGCGCGTGCGTCGCGGATGGGCGACCATCCCGGCGGGCAGTTCGAGATCCCGCGCGCGATCATCCGCGCGGTCGCGAACAGGTACGTCGAGATGCCGCGCGGCACGACGCGCGAGCAGACCTTCTGCTGCGGCGGCGGAGGCGGACTCCTGACCGACGAGCTCCTCGACCTGCGCGTCAAGGGCGCGCTGCCGCGGATGGAGGCGCTGTCGCAGGTCGCGAACGAGCACGGCGTCAACTTCATGGCGACCATCTGCGCGATCTGCAAGGCGCAGTTCACCAAGGTGCTCCCGTACTACGGATTCAAGATGGGCATGGTCGGCGGCGTGCATCAGCTCGTCAGCACCGCGATCCGGCTCGGCCCGAAGCAATGACCCCAGTGCAAGGCGATTGATCGGAGAACGCGCGATGTCCCAACCCTCAGGCCCGACCGTCGAGAAGCTCACGTTCCGCCGCTACAAGGACGGCGACGCGAAGTGGGACTCGTGGCGCGACCAGATCTTCCAGGCGAGCTGGTCGCACAAGTGCCCGACCTACATCCAGTCCACGCCGCCCTGCCAGGGCAGCTGCCCGGCCGGCGAGGACATCCGCGGCTACCTCAACATCGTGCGCGGGATGGAGAAGCCGCCCGCGGGCATGAAGTGGCAGGAGTACGCGTGGCGGCGCCTCGCCGACGCCAACCCGTTCCCGTCGGTGATGGGCCGCGTGTGCCCGGCGCCCTGCGAGACCGGCTGCAACCGCAACGAGGTCGAGGACCACGTCGGCATCAACTCGGTCGAGCACTTCCTCGGCGAGTACGCGATCGCCAACAAGCTCGCGTTCCCCGCGCCGCCGGCGCCGACCGGCAAGAAGGTCGCGGTGATCGGCGGCGGGCCGGCCGGCCTGTCCTGCGCGTACCAGCTGGCGAAGATGGGCCACGCCGTCACGATCTTCGACGAGCACGAGCACCTGGGCGGCATGATGCGCTACGGGATTCCGGGCTTCCGCACGCCGCGCGAGGTGCTCGACGCCGAGATCCAGCGCATCCTCGACCTGGGCGTCACGACGCACATGCGCTGCCGCATCGGCACCGACGTCACGCTCGACGTGCTGCGGAAGGACTACGACGCCGTGTTCCTCGGCATGGGGGCGCAGTCCGGCCGCCCGCTGCCGGCGCCCGGCGGCGACGCGCCGAACGTCGTCACCGCGATGGCGTTCCTCAAGGCGTTCAACGACGGCCGGCTGCGGCACGTCGGCAAGCGCGTCGTCGTCATCGGCGGCGGCGACACGTCGATCGACGTCGCGACGGTGGCGCGGCGGCTCGGCCACATCGGCCACGCCAAGCCGACCGACTTCCCCGAGCTCGCGATCGCCGGGCACGTCGCGCACGACGTCGCCGAGGTGTCGGTGAAGCAGGGTGCCGAGGTCGTGCTGACGTCGGTGTTCAACGTCGACAAGATGCAGGCGAACAAGCACGAGATCGAGCAGGCGCAGGCCGAGGGCATCACGATCCGCGGCAGCATGGCGCCGGTGGGCGTGGTCAAGGACGCGGATGGCCGCGCGATCGCGCTGAAGGTCGCGCGCTGCGAGGCGAGGTTCGTCGGCCCGAAGCTCGAGATCAAGATCGTCGAGGGCACCGAGGAGGACATCCCGGCCGACCTCATCGTGTCGGCGGTCGGGCAGGCGGTGGACTTCACCGGCCTCGAGGAGTTCGACAACGGCAAGGGCGGCGTTACCGCCGACAAGAACTACCAGGTCGCCGGCAAGCCCGGCACGTTCGCCGGCGGCGACGTGCTGCGGCCGCACCTGCTCACCACCGCCATCGGCCACGGGGCGATCGCCGCCGAGGGCATCGACCGCTTCCTGCGCGGCGAGGACCAGGAGAAGCGGCCGAAGGTCGACGTGCACCAGTTCGACCTGATGCGCAAGATGGTCGAGTCCGGCCGCACGTTCACCGAGGTGCACGAGCCGATCCACGGCAGCGACAAGTCGACCGCGGGCATCCACAACTTCGACAACCGCTCCGACCGCTACGTGATCCCGCACGAGGAGCTGTTCCTCGGCCACTTCCCGTTCACGCCGCGCAACAAGCGCACGATCACCACGCTGACCAAGGAGTCGGCGCTCGGCAACTTCGACGAGCGGCTGGCCGCGCTGGTCGAGGCGGACGCGGTCGCGGAAGCCAAGCGCTGCATGAGCTGCGGCCTGTGCTTCGAGTGCGACAACTGCGTGGTCTACTGCCCGCAGACGGCGGTGGCGCGCGTGCCGAAGAAGGAGGCGACGACCGGCCGCTACGTCTACACCGACTACGACAAGTGCATCGGCTGCCACATCTGCAAGGACGTGTGCCCGACCGGCTACATCCAGATGGGGCTGGGCGAGTAGCGCCATGACGGGGTGGCGCGCACTGGCGGCGTTGGCGATGGCGGTGGCGACCGTGGCGGTCGCCGCGGCCGCCGACGCGCCGGCGTCGCGGGTGCCCACGCCCACCATCGCGATCACGACGCCGGGCAAGTGCGTCGAGGACACGCCGTTCATGCTGCGCAACCACATGGAGCTCCTGAAGCATCATCGGGACAAGACGGTGCGCGACGGCATCCGGACCACGCAGCACAGCCTCGCCAACTGCGTGAACTGCCACGCGGGCAAGGACACCGGCCGCGTCACCGGCGGCAAGGACGCCTTCTGCGAGAGCTGCCACAAGTTCGCGGCCGTGAAGCTCGACTGCTGGGATTGCCACACCGACCGCGCGCAGGCCGGATTGGCGGCGGCGGGAGCGGCGAAGTGAAGGACGAGCCGAACCGCGGCCGCCGCCAGGTGCTCGCCTGGGGCGCGGCGATGGCCGGCGTCGCGCTCGCGCCGGGCGTCACGCTGTTCGAACTCGCGAAGGCGCGCGCGCCCGAGGAAGCCGCGTCGAACAAGGTCCGCTGGGGAATGCTGGTCGACGTCAACCGCTGCGCGTCCGACTGCGACGCGTGCGTGACCGCCTGCGACACGGAGAACGGCCTGCCCACGGCGAAGACGCCGACGTCGGCGCAGTGGATCCGCAAGGTCGAGTTGAAGGACCTGCGCACCGGGGCGACGAAGTCGGCGCCGGTCATGTGCCAGCACTGCGCCGAGCCGCCGTGTGTGGACGTGTGCCCGACCGGCGCGTCGTTCAAGCGCGCCGACGGCATCGTGCTGGTCGACCGCCACACCTGCATCGGCTGCCGCTACTGCATGATGGCCTGCCCGTACCAGGCGCGCTCGTTCGTCCACGAGCCGGTGACCGGCCAGAAGCCCGAGGTGCCGCGCGGCAAGGGGTGCGTGGAGTCGTGCACGCTGTGCGTGCACCGGATCGACCGCGGCGGCACGCCGGCGTGCGTCGAGGCGTGCGCCGCGACCGGCCACAAGGCGATCATCTTCGGCAACCTGAACGATCCGAACAGTGAAATTTCGCAGCGGATCGCCGAGCTGAAGGCGGCCCCGCTGCGGCCCGACCTGCGCCTGAACCAGGGCGTCCGCTACGCCGGGATCTGACCGATGACGACCGCCGCCGCGCTTCCGCGCAACGCCTCCGGCCGCTTCTGGGCGCTGGCGGCCGCGCTCGGCGTCGTCGTGCTGGCGGGCCTCGGTGCGGCTCACTACATGGAAGAGTCCGGCCACGTCGTCACCGGCATGACCAACCGGATCGTCTGGGGCATGCCGCACGTGTTCGCGATCTTCCTGATCGTCGCGGCGTCGGGCGTGCTGAACGTGGCGTCGGTGGGATCGGTCTTCGGCAAGTCCGAGTACAAGTCGCGTGCGCCGCTTTCCGGCCTGCTGTGCATCGGCCTCCTCGCCGGCGGCCTCGCCGTGCTGATGCTCGACCTCGGGCGCCCCGAGCGGATGATCGTCGCCGCCACCCACTACAACTTCACGTCGGTGTTCGCGTGGAACGTGTTCCTCTACACGGGCATGTTCGCGATCGTCGCCGTCTACCTGTGGACGCTGCTCGAGCGGCGGATGAACGGGTATTCGGGCGCCGCCGGCCTGGCCGCCTTCATCTGGCGGTTCGTGCTGACCACGGGCACCGGGATGATCTTCGCGTTCCTCGTCGCGCGGCAGGCGTACGGCAGCGCGCTGTTGCCGCCGCTCTTCATCGTCATGTCGCTCGCGTGGGGCACGGCGGTGTTCCTCGCGGTGCAGGCGGCGCTCTACGCGGGTTCGGACCGGATCGTCCCGCCCGAGATCCTCCGGCGCATCCGGAACCTGCTCGGCATCTTCATCGCAGCGGTGCTGTACTTCACGCTCGTCTACTTCCTGACCAATGCGTACTTCGCGAAGCAGCACGCGCTCGTGCGGTTCCTGCTGGTCGACGGCGGCGTGTACCCGTGGCTGTTCTGGGGCGGCTTCGTCGTGCTGGGGTCGCTCTTCCCGCTGGTGCTGATCTGGCACCCGAAGCTCGGCAAGCCGCGGTGCGTGGTCGCCGCGTCGCTGCTGACGATCGCGGGCGCGTTCGCGCTGCTGTACGTGTTCATCATCGGCGGGCAGGCGTGGCCGCTCGAGATCTTCCCCGGCTATGCCACCAGCAGCACGTTCGCCGACGGCACGATCGCGTCCTATTCGCCCAGCCTGCCCGAGGTGCTGCTGGGCCTCGGCGGCGTGGCCATCGCGCTGCTGATCGCGGTGGTCGGGCTCAGGATCCTTCCGTTCGAACCGCAGGACGACGCGCCCGCCGGAGGCAAGGCGTGACCGACGCCCGCAACCCGCCGCGCCTCATGGTCTCGGCGACGCACAAGTCGTCGGGGAAGACGACGATCGCGGTCGGTCTCGTGCACGCGCTCCGGGAGCGCGGGCTCTCCGTGCAGACGTTCAAGAAGGGCCCCGACTACATCGACCCGATGTGGCTGACTGCCGCCTCCGGACGGCGCTGCCGCAACCTCGACCCGTACCTGTCGGACACGGCCGAGTACCGCGGCGCCTTCCGGCGGCACGCCGCGACGGCCGACGCCTGCGTCGTCGAGGGCAACAAGGGCCTCTACGACGGTCTGGCCCTCGACGGCAGCAACAGCAACGCCGCGCTCGCCAAGGCGCTGGCGCTGCCGGTCGTGCTGGTCATCGACGCGCGCGGCATGACGCGCGGCATCGCGCCGCTGATCCTCGGCTACCAGGCGTTCGACCGCGACGTGCGCATCGCCGGCGTGATCCTCAACAACCTGGGCGGCAGCCGCCACGAAGCCAAGTTGCGGATGGTGATCGAGCACTACACGGACGTCCGCGTGCTGGGAGGCGTGCAGTGCGATGCGCGGCTGGTCATCGCCGAGCGCCACCTGGGGCTGACGCCCAGCAACGAGGCTGACGCGGTCGCGCAGCGGATCGCCGCCATCGGCGCCCTCGTCGGAGCGCAGGTCGACCTCGACGCGGTGCTCCGCATTGCCACCGACGTGTCGCCGCTGGCCGCCCCGGGCGACGCCGTCGCCGAGCCGTTCCCGCCGGTCGCCGAGCCCGACCTGCGCATCGGCGTCGTGCAGGACCGCGCGTTCGGCTTCTACTACGGCGACGACCTCGACGCGCTGCGTGCCGCCGGCGCGACGCTGGTGCGCATCGACGCGCTGTCCGACGCGCAGCTTCCCAATGTCGACGGCCTCTTCATCGGCGGCGGGTTTCCGGAGCTCCACGCCGCGGAGCTCGAAGGCAACGGCGCGCTGCGCGGGAAGATCCGCGCGGCGATCGACGCGGGGCTGCCCGTGTACGCCGAGTGCGGCGGGCTCATGTACCTCGCGCGGACGCTGACGTACAAGGGGCAGACGCACCGGATGGTCGGGGCGATCCCCGGCGACGTCGTCATGCACGACCGCCCGGTCGGCCGCGGCTACGTGACACTGGAGGAAGCCGCGGACTTCCCGTGGGGCGCGGCGCCCGCCGGCGAGGGCACGGTGCGCGCGCACGAGTTCCACTATTCGAGCATCGAGAACCTGCCGGCGGACCTCAGCTGCGCGTACGACGTGAAGCGCGGCCACGGCGTGGACGGCCGCCGCGACGGCATCGTCGTGCGCAACGTGCTGGCCTCCTACGCGCACCTGCGCAGCGCCGGCGGCAACGCGTGGGCCCGGCGCTTCGTCGACTTCGTCCGCCGCGCCGACTACCGGCTGCGGCGGCAGGACAACGTCGTGTACTTCCCTCCGGCCCGCGGCCGCGAGGCGATGGTCGTATGACCCGGAGATCCGCGCGATGATGTCGATCGTCGAACGCCCGGGCACGCGCTACGTCGAGGTCGGCGGCAGGCGTGTGGCCACCGACAGCGAGGGCTACCTGCTCGACCGCGAGCAATGGTCGGAGGAGTTCGCGCGTGCGCTCGCCCGGCAGGAAGGCCTCGAGCTGACGCCTGCCCACTGGGAGGTCGTCCACTACCTGCGCGACTACTACCCCGAGCACGGCGTGCAGGCGCAGGTGCGCGTGATGATCCGCCACTTCACCGACCTCTGGGGCCCCGAGCGGGGATCGAACCACCACCTGCACGAGATGTTCCCCGTCGGCGGACCGCAGAAGCAGGGCAACCGGCTGGCGGGATTGCTGCGCACCAAGGGCGAGCACTGATCGCAAGACCGGTGGCGCGGACGGCTCCCTCTCCCCGCTTGCGGGGAGAAGGTTGGGGTGAGGGGTCGTGGCGACCGAGCCGCCGCCGCCATCCCTCTCTCCCCGCTTGCCGGGAGAGGGCCGGGGTGAGGGGCGCAACGCCGTTGCCGATTGCGATGAAGAGACCTGGCACCACGGACCGAAAATGATCACCGTCACTCCAAGCGCCGCGCGCCAGATCCGCATCGCCGCCACGCAGGCGGACTCCGACGAGATGGGCCTGCGCATCGCCGCCCGCCGCGACGCGGCGGGCGCCATCCACTACGCGATGGGCTTCGACGAGGCGCGCAACGACGACCGCGTCGTCTCGTCCGAAGGCATCGCGCTCGTCGTGGCGGCGGCCGAGGTCGACCTGCTCGACGGCATGACGCTCGACTACGTCGAGTACGAGCCCGGCGACTTCCGCTTCATCTTCATCAACCCGAACGACGCGACGTCCGCCCCTGCGGAGCCTGCGCCCAGTCCCGCCAAGGGGTGCGGCAGTGGCGGCCGCGGTTGCGGCGGCTGACGCGCGCCACCGGCGCAAGCACATGAATCCGAACGCGAAGGGCGCCCAGCCGGCACGCGCCGCCGGCACCGTCTACCTCGTCGGCTGCGGCCCCGGCGACCCGGAACTCCTCACGCTGCGCGCGTACCGGCTGATGCAGGGCGCCGACGTCGCGCTGTACGACCACCTCGTCTCGGACGAGGTCATGGCGCTGCTGCCGGCGGCCGTCGAACGCATCTTCGTCGGCAAGGAGCGCGACCGGCACACGATGCCGCAGCAGGCGATCAACGACCTGCTGGTCCGGCACGCGCGCGAAGGCAAGCGCGTGCTGCGCCTGAAAGGCGGCGACCCGTTCATCTTCGGCCGCGGCGGCGAGGAGATCGACACGCTGGCCGCAGAGGGCGTGCCGTTCGAGGTCGTCCCCGGCATCACCGCCGCGCTGGGTGTGGCGTCCTACGCCGGCATCCCGCTCACGCACCGCGACCACGCGCAGTCGTGCCTGTTCGTCACCGGCCACCGCAAGGAGGACGGCTTCGAGATGGACTGGCACGCGCTGACCCGGCCCCGCCAGACCGTGGTCGTCTACATGGGCCTGCTCGGGCTCTCCACGTTGTGCGACGGCCTCGTCGCGCACGGCATGTCCGCCGACACGCCCGCCGCCGTGATCCAGCAGGGCACGACGCGCGACCAGCGCGTGGTCACCGGCACGCTCTCCACGCTGGCGCAGCAGGTGGCCGCGGCGAGGCTGACACCGCCGACGCTGATGATCGTCGGCGACGTGGTGCGGCTGCGGGAGCGGCTGGCGTGGTTCCGGCCGGATGCGGTCAGTCAAGCGCTGGATCGTCCAAGCGTGCCGCGCTCATAGCTGCTCGTCGCGGCATCTGGAGCGCGCACAAGAACATCGGACAATTTGTCCGTAGCACTGCGCGGCCGTGGGCGCGGCTCAATTCAGCACCGGGCAGTTGAAGTGCACTTACGCCTTGAACGACATAGCAAGCCCGCGCGTGTCTTCGCAACGAGGGGCTACGTGGCCTTCTTGCGCTCGAACACCCGAACTGCACCACTCGTGCCACCGACAAGGTCTGCGTCCTTTCCTAGCATCACGTCCAGAAGCAACCTAAACAGGTCAAATGATTCATAGACTTCGTTTGCAAAAGCATATTCACCGGACTCCTGTTTGACCACTCCATCGCCCAAGAGCTCGCGGGATTCGTCGAAGTCGATGACAAAGCTGTGGTCTTTGTAGTGATTCACGAGGTGGTCGGCAAGCATCCGAGGTGTGCGCTGGCTGGGCAACGCCTTCCCCGCGAGAAGGCGCTCCGCGTACTGCATGGCAGATTCATTTATTCGCTCGAAGTATCCGAGAATTCGCAGGTCAAGTTTCTCCTTGATGTAGTCGCCTAACATTGCGGACGCACCGGGGTGCTTGCATGCGAGGTCGGAGAGTATCTCAAGGGCGTTCTTCATTCCAAGCGCAGGCAAACCGCCAAACTGAGGATCAATCGGTCCGAGTTCACTCATCAGGCCCATGTGAATCTCATCCGCTCCGAGTGCGAGCAACGTCGCGGCCGACTTTGCCTTGCGGGGCACCGCCACCACGAACTTTCCGTTGGCGAGACGCTTGCAGGTCTTACTGATGAGGTAGCCAGCTTCAATGCTCCCGCCCAAGTTGTGAAGCACCAATAGTATCGGCCTCAGTTTCTTGGCTGCCGAAGCGGCGCGATAGATGCGATTGGAGTGCCAAGATGCAAGCTCATCCTGCCCATCGATTAGGTACAGAACGGTGTTCTCCGAGATTCCGTGCTTCGCAGCAAGAGCGGCGAGGTGTTCGTCAACTGATTTCTTGAATGCCTCGTCGTCGAATGGATCCTTGATCTGCGACGTAACGTGTGTAATCGAGGCGGGGTTCAGTGTCTTCGTCGTAGGCGCAGGACTTGTGCCGAGGGCAGATGCTGTTTCGTTCATCGGTCTTCCCGGTGTTGGAGGCCGGTCGTTGAGAGTCACATCTCGCTGACAGGATGGCAATCCTCAAGGACTTGCGTCAGTTGGTCCGCACTTGCTTCGCGTTGCGTTTCTCCACCATTC